>CAMLSA010000044.1 GCA_946482655.1 uncultured Sphingomonas sp.
GACGGCCTCGCCCTCTCCTCGCGCAACGCCTATCTCAGCCCCGACGAGCGCCTCGCGGCGCGCGCCCTCCCCCGCGCGCTCGGCGATGCCAAGGCGGCGATCGAACGCGGCGGCGACGTCGGCGCGGCGCTGGCGGCGGCGGCTACGCGACTGGCCGAAGCCGGATTCGAATCGGTGGACTATATCGCGTTGGTCGACGCCACCACGCTCGAGCCGATCGAGCGGCCCGAGGGCCCGGCCCGGCTGCTGGTCGCGGCGAAGTTGGGACGGACGCGGCTGATCGACAATCTGGCGGTGGGTGCGTCGCGGATTTAAAGACGTCCCCACCGCGCCGTTAACCCTGTCGGGGACGGCGGCGGTCGACCAGCGGAGAACCGCCAGAACTCCCCGGATGAGCGGAGCGAGACATGGTTCACAGCCTCAAGTCGCAGCAGTTCCTGACCGAAGCCCGCCTTCGCGACGCGATGGCGGGGGACATCGACGCCTGCTTCGAGCTCGGCGTCTCCTTTTCGGCCGGGGCCGATGGCTGCCCGCTCGATCTGATCGCCGCGCACAAATGGTTCAACATCGCGGCGTTGGGCGGAAATCTCCGCGCAATGGAATGTCGCGCCGAGATCGCCGAGGACATGACGGCGCGCGAGATCATCGAAGCGCAGCGCCAGGCCCGGGCGATGCTGGGTTTCGGGAATCGCCTCGCCGCCTGAGCCTTCGCCCGGGTGACGATCATCCGCCTTTCCTGAACGGCGTATATTCCGTGAGATCCTCGATGTCATGCGCGATCGCCCGGCGTTCGCGAGCGAGATAGTCGGCCACCGCGTCCCGAAAGCCCTTGTTCGGGATATAATGCGCCGACCAGGTCGCCACCGGTTCATAGCCGCGCGCGAGCTTGTGCTCGCCCTGCGCGCCCGCCTCGACCCGCTGCAGGCCGCGTTCGATCGCGGCGTCGATCGCCTGATAATAGCATAGTTCGAAATGGAGGAAGGGAACGTCCTCGATCGCGCCCCAGTTGCGGCCGTAGAGCGCGTCGGCGCCGATCAGGTTGAGTGCGCCGGCGATCGGTGTTCCGTTGCGTAGCGCCTGGATCAGCAGCACCCGGTCCGCCATGCGCCGTCCGAGCAGGGTGAAGAAGGCGCGGGTCAGGTAGGGCCGGCCCCATTTGCGCGCGCTGGTGTCCTGATAGAAGCGCCAGAAGGCGTCCCAATGATGTTCCTGGATCGCGTCGCCCGTGAGGTGGACGATCTCCAGCCCGGCGACCGCCGCGGCGCGCTCCTTGCGGATCGCCTTCCGCTTGCGCGAGGCGAGCTGATCCAGAAAGTCATCGAAACTCGCATAGCCCCGGTTGCTCCAGTGGAACTGCCGGTCAGCACGGATCAGCCAGCCGGCCTTCTCGAACAGCGGCACCTGCGCGGGCTCGATGAAGGTGGCATGCGCCGAGGAAAGATCGTTGTCGCGCACCACCATCTCGGCGGCGGCGATCAGCGGCGCGGCAAGATCACGATCGCGCAGCAGCAGCCGGGGACCGGGCACGGGGCTGAACGGCGAGGCGATCTGGAGCTTGGGATAATACCGCCCGCCGGCGCGGTGCCAAGCGTCGGCCCAGCCGTGATCAAACACATATTCGCCTTGGCTGTGACTCTTGGCATAGGCCGGCAGGATGGCGGCGGGGCGGCCGTCCGGCCCATCGATCGCGAGCGGCGCGGGTTGCCAGCCGGTGCGGGAGATCGCGCTGCCGGACTCCTCGAGGGCGGAAAGGAAATCGTGGGAGACGAAAGGGTTGGCCTTGCCGGCGCAGGCATCCCATTCCTCCTTCGTGAAGCTTGCGACCCCCTCCCTCATCCGGGCGGTTGCCTCAGTCACCATCCCGGCGCCTCGAAGATGATCTGATCGGCGCATTCGGCGGCGACGGCCTGCTGCTCCGCCGAGCTCACCGTCCAGGCGAGGACCGGAATGCCGCGCCCGCGCTGGCGCAGGGCGAAGCGGTTGGGCAGGTCGGCAATGTCGAAGGCGAGGAATTCGGGCCGCGCGCGCCACAGCGCCTGAACCTTTTCGGCGGTCTCTTCCTTGGCATAGACGCTGCCGTCCGACAGCATCAGGCCGCGGGTGATGCGCTCGCCATGGGAGGCGAACCAGCGCGAGACCTCCCCGTGGAGCGACATCACCGCCGCCTCCCCGCGATAGCCCTCGATCGCATGGCGCACCGCGACACAGAGCTGCGAGACATGACCCTCGATCGCCTTGAGCTCGACCAGCACCGGGGTCCGCCCGGCGACGATCCCCAATAGCTCGTCGAGCTTGGGAAGGGTCTCGCCGGAGCCTTTGAGCCGGATCTGCGAAAGCTGCTTGCTCGCGAAGTGGCGGACCTGGCCGGAACTTTCGGTCAACCGGTCGAGGGTCGCGTCCGCGATGACATAGGCCAGCCCGTCGAGACTGAACTGGACGTCGATCTTGACGCCATAGCCGTGCGATACCGCCGCCTCCACCGCGGCGCGGCTGTTCTCGACATGGCGGCTGCCGTGCAGGCCGCGATTGGCGAAGGGCGTGCGGGTGAGAAAGCCGACGCGCTTCGCATCGGGTACGGGGAAGCGGAAGCGGTCAAAGAGGCCGAACAGCGACAATGGCGTCGATCTCCACCGCCGCGCCGAGCGGCAATACCGGTACCCCGACCGCGCTGCGGGCATGGCGGCCGGCCTCGCCGAACACCGCCTGCATCAGTTCGGACGCGCCATTGGCGACCTTGGGCTGATCGGTGAAATCGGCGGTCGAGGCGATGAAGGCACCGAGCTTGACGATCCTCTCGACCCGCGCGAGCTCACCGCCGAGCGCCGCCTTGATCTGCGCGATCAGCATGATTCCGCAGCGCTTCGCGGCCTCCGCGCCCTGCGCCAGATCGACATTCTCGCCGAGCCGGCCGGTGACGATCGTGCCGTCCTCGCGGAAGGGGAGTTGTCCCGAGACATGGAGGAGCCCGTTCGCCTCGACCGCCGGCACATAGGCGGCGACCGGAGCGGCGGGAGCCGGCAGGGTGATGCCCAGTTCGGACAGGCGCGCTTCGATGGTCATGGGCGCCTTCTTTCCCGTTACGCTTCCGAGCGTCAAGCCACCTCGGCGAAGCGGGCGATGATCCACGGGAGCGCCTCGGCCCAATCGTCGATCCGGGCGTGCGCGTGGGGCGCCTTGGGACGATGCATCGCGACGCGCGGCTCGGCGACCATGTGGAGCCGCCAGACGCCGGGGGCATGCTGTGCGACCGAGTGATGATGATGCTCGAGATCGTCGACGAATACCGTCGCGCTCGGCTGATATTCGGTGACCAGATCGGCGACCGGCCGGCCCTTTCCGCCCTGGTTGCACTGGACGCGGTGGCGGATGTCGACTGCCGCGAGCTGGGCGACGCGGCCGGAATGGAACTCGTCGGTCAGGTTGGTGAGCACCACGATGTCGGCGAGCTCGCCGATCGTCGCCAACGCCTGGCGCGCGTGCGGCACCAGTGTCTGGCGGTGCATCTCGGTGGTGAAGAAATTGTCGAGCAGCGGCCAGATATGCTCGGTCTCCACTAGGCTGTTGTTGGCGCGGCGGGTAAGCGCGTTGCCGAAATCGGCCTCTTCCATAGCGAAATCGATCGCATGCGCCTCGTCGAGCCACCGGCCGAACGGCCCGGCCATGTGGAGCAGCACCTCGTCGCAATCAGTGATCAGCAGCGGACGCTTCATGCCCGCAGCCCGTCTCGCGCGCGGATCAGATCCGCCGGGCCGATGCCGATCGCCGCGGCGCAGGCGACCAGATCGGGTTCATGGCCAGCGAGGAAATCGAGCAGGGCGGCAAGGATCGCGCGATTGCCGGCGCCGGCGCGCAGATCCTCGGCGGTCAGCCCGGTCAGATCCAGCAGGCGCCGGGCGCGGGCGGGATCCTCGAGCGTCCAGGCGAGCGCCGTGAGCCCGGTCACCACTTCATCCTGTTCGCTACTGTACCGTAGATTCGCGGGGTTGGACTTGAACGAGGGCATGGCTTAGGCTCGAAAGTCTAGCAGGTGGTGTAGCCGTGGCGAAAAAAGTCCTGATTGTCGAGGATAATGAGCTGAACCTGCGGCTGTTCCGCGATCTGCTCGAGGCGCATGGCGCCGAAGTCCGCACCATAAGGGATGCACGCGAGGCGCTCGAGGCGATGCGCGGCTTCCTGCCGCAGCTCGTCGTCATGGATATCCAGCTCCCCCACATCAGCGGCGTCGAGCTGATCAAGCTGATGAAAGCCGATCCGGCGCTCGATTCGGTGCCGGTCATGGCGGTCACCGCCTATGCCGGGAAAGGCGACGAAGGCCGCGTTCGCCAGGCCGGGGCTGACGCCTATGTTTCCAAGCCGATCTCGGTCAGCCGGTTCGTCTCGGCGGTCGAGGGACTGGCGGGTCCGCTGGGGGAGGGGTTCAAGAGAGCGGGGTAGCCGCCCATGGGTGTGAACCCCGGCGCCCTGAGGGCCAAACCAACCGCTCGGCCGGCACCAGGGTCACACGCAAACACAAACGCCCGCCGGTGGGGCGGGCGCTGAAGCAGGCTGCACATACGGCCGGCCAAACTTACTTGATCTTGGCTTCCTTGAACTCGACATGCTTGCGCACGACCGGGTCGTACTTGCGGAAGCTCAGCTTCTCGGTCTGGGTGCGGGGGTTCTTCTTGGTGACATAGAAGAAACCGGTGTCAGCCGAGCTGACGAGCTTGATCTTCACGGTGGTCGGCTTGGCCATGACCCGAAACCCTTATCGATATCAAAAAATAAAGCGGCGTTCGTGCCGCCGCTGTCCGGATGGGGCCCTTAGCGGTCGGAGGGCGAAAGAGTCAAGCCGAACCGGCATCGGGCCGACGGTGGGTGGCGAACGTTAGCGAGCCGGCTTGATCGTCCCGTGGAACTCCGCCAGAGGCATCGAGCCGCTGGCTACGTCGCCCATCCCCGCACACCTCCTTTCCAGCGAGGGAAGAAACCGGGCGCGGAGGGCGTCTGCATCTTCCTCGCCGAGAGCCCCATGGACGTCCTCCTCTCCTCCACCCTGCTCGTCGCCTTTGCCGAGATCGGCGACAAGACGATGCTGCTCGCCATCATCCTCGCGGCGCGGTTTCGCGCGCCTTGGCCGATCATCGCGGGAATCTTCGCCGCAACGATCGTCAACCATGCGCTGGCCGCCTGGGCGGGCGCGGCAATCTCGGGGCTGCTCGACGGCTGGTGGTTCCGCCTCGCGGTGGCGCTCGGCTTTCTCGTCATGGCGGCATGGGTGCTGGTGCCCGACACGCTTGACGAGGACGGGCAGGAGGACAGGCCCGCGCGCTACGGCGTGTTCCTGACCACCACCGCCGCCTTCTTCCTGGCCGAGATGGGCGACAAGACCCAGATCGCCACGGTGGCGCTCGGCGCGCGCTATCACGCGGTCGATCTGGTCGCGATCGGCACCACGCTCGGCATGATGATCGCCAATGTGCCGGCGGTGTTCCTTGGCGACCGGATCACCCGCCTGATTCCCTTGCGGAGCATGCGGGTAGCGGCGGCAATCATCTTCGCCCTCCTCGGCGCGCTGGCGATCAGGGAATTGTTAGGCTAAGGCGCCCGCCCAATGACCGAGCAGATCATCATCGCCGTTCCCAAGGGGCGTATCCTCAAGGAGGTGCTGCCGCTGTTCGCCGCGCAGGGCATCATCCCGGAGCCGGCGTTCGGCGACGAGGACAGCCGTCTGCTGCGCTTCGCCACCAACCGCGCCGATATCGGCCTGATCCGGGTGCGCGCCTTCGACGTCGCGACCTTCGTGGCGCATGGCGCGGCGCAGCTCGGCATCGTCGGCTCCGACGTGCTGATGGAGTTCGACTATTCGGAGCTCTACGCGCCCGTAGACCTCGACATCGGTCATTGCCGGATCTCGGTCGCCGAGCCTGCCGCGATGGCGGCGAAGGACGATCCGCGCGAGTGGAGCCATGTCCGCGTCGCCACGAAATATCCCAACATCACCCGCCGCCATTTCGAGGCCCGCGGGGTGCAGGCCGAATGCGTCAAGCTCAACGGCGCGATGGAGATCGCGCCGGTGCTGGGCCTGTCCAGCCGCATCGTCGACCTGGTCTCGACGGGGCGGACGCTCAGGGACAACGGCCTCGCCGAGGTCGAGAAGATCGCCGACATCTCATCGCGGCTGATCGTCAACCGCGCCGCCTTCAAGACCCGTGCGGACGAGATCGTGCCGCTGGTCGAAGGGTTCCGCCGCGCGGTGGGGGGGCGTCATGCCGCTTCGGCTCGATAGCCGCGATCCCGGATTCGCCGCCGCCTTCACGGCCCTCGTCGAGGGCCGCCGGGAGGCCGACGAAGACGTATCGCGCGACGTGAGCGCGATCATCGCCGCGGTGCGTGCGCGGGGCGACGCGGCGGTTGCCGACTATACGAAGCGCTTTGACCGTCATGATCCCGATGTCTCCGGCTGGCGGATCGAACGAGGCAGCTGCGACAAGGCGCTCGCGGACCTCGATCGGGCGCTGCGGGAGGCGCTCGAGCTCGCGGCGGAGCGGATCCGCTCTTATCATGCCGAACAGCGCCCGGCCGACAGCGTGCGCACCGACGCCGCCGGCGTGCGGACGGGCGCGCGCTGGGGAGCGGTCGAGGCGGCCGGGCTCTATGTGCCCGGCGGTCGCGCGGCCTATCCCTCATCGGTTCTGATGAACGCGATCCCTGCCAAGGTCGCCGGTGTCGACCGGCTGGTGATGGTGACGCCGACTCCCGACGGATTGGTCAATCCGCTCGTCCTCGCCGCGGCGGCGCTCGCGGGCGTCGACGAGGTCTGGCGGGTAGGCGGGGCGCAGGCGATCGCCGCGCTCGCCTATGGCACCAGGCAGATCAGGCCGGTGGACGTGATCGTCGGGCCGGGCAACGCCTGGGTCGCCGAGGCCAAGCGCCAGCTCTACGGCGTGGTCGGCATCGACATGGTGGCGGGTCCCTCGGAAATCGTCGTCGTCGCCGACGCGGACAATGAGCCGGCCTGGATCGCCGCCGACCTGCTCAGCCAGGCCGAGCATGATCCGACCAGCCAGTCGATCCTGATCACCGACGACGACGCCTTCGCCGATGCGGTCGAACGCGAAGTCGAGGCGCAGCTCGGCCGGCTCCGGACCGGGGCGACCGCGCGCGCGAGCTGGGCCGGCAATGGCGCGATCATCCTGGTCGCCAGCCTTGACGAGGTGCCGGCCCTGTCGGACCGGCTGGCCCCCGAGCATCTCGAGCTGGCGGTGGCCGATCCGCGCGGCTTGTTCGACCGGATACGCCATGCCGGCTCGGTCTTCCTCGGCCGCCATGCGCCCGAGGCAGTCGGCGATTATGTCGCCGGGCCGAACCATGTATTGCCGACCGGACGCCGGGCGCGCTTCGCCTCGGGCCTGTCGGTGCTTGACTTCATGAAGCGCACCAGCTTCATCGAGCTCGATGCGGCGGCGATCGCCGCGATCGGGCCGGCCGCGGTGGCGCTGGCAAATGCGGAGGGGCTGCCCGCGCATGCGGCGTCGGTCGCCGCCCGATTGGAACGATAAATGGCCAAGATCAACGAACGCGCGCGCTCACGCAGTGCAGCCCGCCTGGCCGCCGCCCAGGCGCTCTATCAGCAGGAGATGGAGGGAACGCCGCTTCCGCAGCTGCTCGACGAGTTCCACCAGCATCGGCTGGGTGCCACGATCGAAGATGTCGAATATGCGGCCGCCGAAGTCAGCTTCTTCGACGATCTCGTCAAGGGCGTCGACGCGCGCCGCACCGAGATCGACGCTGCGATCACCGCCAGGCTCGCGAGCGGCTGGACGCTCGATCGACTCGACCGGCCGATGCGGCAGATTCTCCGCGTCGGGGCCTATGAGTTGATCGCTCGCCCGGATGTGCCCACCGCGACGGTGATCAGCGAATATGTCGATGTCGCCGACGCCTTTTACGACAAGCGCGAGAAGGGCTTCGTCAACGGATTGCTGGACGGTATCGCCAAAGCCGCGCGTGGCTGAATCGCCCGCGCGGTGCGGCGGGCGGGAAGTATAGGCAGGTGAGCATGAGCGACGAACAGCGCGTGATCGATGCCCTGCGCGCCCTCGCGACGCATCCCGCCGCGCGCGCGCTGCGCGACGACGCGGCGGTGCTGCCCGCGCCGTTCGGCCGCGATCTGGTGCTGACCCACGACATGCTGGTCGAGGGGGTCCATTATCTGCCCGGCGATCCGCCCGGTGACGTCGCCTGGAAGCTGCTCGCGGTCAATCTGTCCGATCTCGCCGCCAAGGCGGCCGAGCCCCTGGGCGTGCTGGTGGGCTTTGGCTTGACCGGTCGGCCCGAGTGGGACGACGCGTTCATCGCCGGGCTCAAGCGCGCGCTCGATCATTTCGGGGTGCCGCTGCTCGGCGGCGATACGGTGGCGCAGCCCGGCGGCGACGCGCGGGTGCTGGGGCTGACGGCGATCGGCCAGGTGGCGGCTGGCGGTGCGCCCGACCGCCGTGGCGCCAGGAACGGCGACCTGCTGTTCGTCACGGGGCCGATCGGCGACGCCGGGCTCGGCCTCAGAATCGCGCGGGGCGAGATCGAGGGGCCGCGCCGGCTGCTCAAGGCCTATCGGCTACCGATGCCCCGGCTCGCGGAGGGCCGCATCCTCGGTCCGCTCGTCCATGCGATGACCGACATCTCCGACGGGCTGCTGATCGATGCGCAGCGGATCGCCGCCGCCTCGGGCCTGGCGGTCGGCATCGATCTCGACGCGGTGCCGTTGTCGGCCGAAGCGCGCGGCTTCGGCGAGGACAGGGCGGCGCGGCTCGCCGCCGTCACGGCAGGCGACGATTATCAGCTGCTCTGCGCGGTGCCGCCCGCGATGCGCGATGCGGCGGCGGCGATTGCGTCCGAGATCGGTCGCTTCGGCGTTGGCGCGGGACTCACCGTTCATGATCGGCACGGGGCGGTGCCGCTGCCCGCCAATCTCGGTTATGAACATGGCTGAGCGGGGCTGAAACCCCGAAATACGGGCCTTGCGGCGCGCCGACAACATCGACATAGAGGAGCACCAAGTGCCGGGGGTCGGTAAAGCAGCCAAAAATCCCCGATCCCGGCGCGAACGGGAGCGAAGGGAGATAGGATGCTCATCATACAGATAGCGATCGGCTGCGGCCTGATCGCCATATTATACGGGCTGTTCACCAGCCGCCAGGTGCTGGCCGCCTCGCCCGGCAACGAGCGGATGCAGGATATCGCAGCGGCCATCCAGGAGGGTGCGCAAGCCTATCTCGGCCGCCAATATCGCACCATCGCGATCGTCGGCGTCATCGTCGCCGCGCTGGTCTTCTACTTCCTCGGCCTGACCTCGGCGGTCGCCTTCGTGATCGGTTCGGTGCTCTCGGGGGTCGCCGGCTATGTCGGCATGAACATCTCGGTGCGCGCCAATGTGCGCACCGCCGAAGCCGCGCGCACCAGCCTGCAGAGCGGCCTGACCGTCGCCTTCCGCGCGGGTGCGGTGACCGGCGTGCTCGTCGCCGGCCTGGCGCTGCTCGCGATCGCGGTCTTCTATTGGTATCTGACCGGTCCGCGCGGCTACGCCCCCAACGACCGCGTCGTCGTCGACTCGCTGGTAGCGCTCGCGTTCGGCGCCTCGCTGATCTCTATCTTCGCGCGCCTCGGCGGCGGCATCTTCACCAAGGCCGCCGACGTCGGCGCCGACCTCGTCGGCAAGGTCGAAGCCGGCATTCCCGAAGACGATCCCCGCAACCCCGCCACCATCGCCGACAATGTCGGCGACAATGTCGGCGACTGCGCCGGCATGGCAGCCGACCTGTTCGAGACCTATGTCGTCACCGTCGGCGCCACCATGGTGCTCGTCGCGCTGCTCGTCGCGGGGGACGCGGCCTCGATCGGCGCGCTGATGTCGCTGCCGCTGCTGATCGGCGGCGTCTGCATCATCACCTCGATCATCGGCACCTATATGGTCCGCCTGGGCAACAACCAGTCGATCATGGGCGCGCTTTACAAGGGCTTCTGGACCACCGCGATCCTCTCGGTCCCAGCGATCTATTTCGCGACCGACTGGGTGCTCGGCGGCATGGCCAGCGCGATCGGCGTGGGCGAGGACAGCTTCCCGGCGATGAACCTCTTCTATTCTGCGCTGGTCGGCCTGGCCGTCACCGGACTGCTCGTGTGGATCACCGAATATTACACCGGCACCAACTACCGGCCGGTCCGCTCGATCGCCAAGTCGTCCGAGACCGGCCATGGCACCAACGTCATCCAGGGCCTCGCGATCAGTCTGGAATCGACCGCGATGCCCACGATCGTGATCTGTGTCGGCATCGTCGTCTCCTACCAGCTCGCGGGCCTGATCGGCATCGCCTTCGCGGCGACCGCGATGCTCGCGCTGGCCGGCATGGTCGTTGCGCTCGACGCTTATGGTCCGGTGACCGATAATGCCGGCGGCATCGCCGAAATGGCGGAGCTCGACGACAGCGTGCGCGTCAAGACCGACGCGCTCGATGCGGTCGGCAACACCACCAAGGCGGTGACCAAGGGTTATGCGATCGGCTCGGCGGGCCTTGCCGCGCTGGTGCTGTTCGGCGCCTACACGACCGACCTTCGCCTCTACTTCCCCGATCTCGCGGTCGATTTCTCGCTGAGCAACCCGTACGTCATCGTCGGCCTGCTGCTCGGCGCCCTGCTGCCGTACATATTCGGGGCATTCGGCATGACCGCCGTCGGCCGCGCGGCGGGCGCGGTGGTCGAGGAAGTGCGCGCGCAGTTCCGCGATAATCCGGGCATCATGGCGGGCACCAGCCGTCCCAACTATGCCCGCACCGTGGATCTCGTCACCAAGGCGGCGATCAAGGAGATGATCGTGCCGTCGCTGCTGCCGGTGCTGGCGCCGATCGTCGTCTATTTCGTGATCGCCGCCGTGGCGGGCCAGGCGAACGGCTTCGCGGCTTTGGGCGCGCTGCTGCTCGGCGTGATCGTCTCGGGCCTGTTCGTCGCCATCTCGATGACCTCGGGCGGCGGCGCATGGGACAATGCCAAGAAGTATATCGAAGACGGCAACCATGGCGGCAAGGGATCGGAAGCCCATAAGGCGGCCGTGACCGGCGACACGGTGGGCGATCCCTATAAGGACACCGCGGGCCCCGCGGTCAATCCGATGATCAAGATCACCAACATCGTAGCGCTCCTGCTGCTCGCCGCGCTGGCCCACGCGGCCAGCTGATCCGCGCTTCGCGAGCCGGGAAGGGCCCGTCCGGAGCGATCCGGACGGGCCCTTCTCTTTCCATTTCCGGCCCGTGCCGGCAGGAAACCGGGTCTAAGGCGCCTTCTTGCGGATCAGGTAGCGATACACCCCGATCAGGTTGATAAGCAGCAGAACGATGTTCTGGGTGCCGATCCCCTCCGCGTCCGGCTTCATGAAGCCCCAGCCGATCAGCGCGAGCGAGGAGGTGACGAAGATCACGAAGGCGAAGCCGGTCCAACGGCGGCCGAGGTCGAGCGAGATGATGAACGCGGCGACCGCACCCGCGACCGCGCCATACCATTGCAGCGCGGTGATCAGCATATGATCGGCATCCGGAAGGCTTCCTCTTCTTTTTGAATCCCTGCGTCCTAACCCGCGCCATTGCGGATACGTTCCGACGCGGCCGGTCTTGCCGCAGCAGGCCGGCGGAGTCATGAAGAAGCGGCCATGGTGACGGCTTTGCCCATTATCCGCCGGCTCGGCCCCAATGACGTCGCGACGATGCGGCGAGCTATGCGGCGGCGGCGCCCGACGCCGCTTATCTCACAGGGCTGCTGGCAAGGCCGCATGTGATCGCGTTGGTCGCCGAGGAGGGGGACGAAGCGGTCGCCGGCGGCCTCGTCGCCTATCTTCTCGACAAGTTCGAGCAGGCGCGCAGCGAAATCTATATCTATGATCTGGCGGTCGACGAGGCCCATCGGCGACGGGGGATCGCGACTGGTTTGATCGAGAGTCTACGAGCAATCGGGGCTGAGCTGGGGGCCTGGATGATCTACGTCCAGGCCGACTATGGCGACGATCCCGCCATCGCGCTCTACGCCAAGCTCGGCATGCGCGAGGATGTCATGCATTTCGATCTTCCGGTGCGCGGCAGGGATCTGTAGCGGGCGCTACAGTCACCCGCGTCGGCAATGCTGGATCTCGCACCCGCGCCGGGCCTCTTCATGAGGACCAGCGCGGGACACGAGGGTTAAAGCGCGATGACCACGCCGATTGCGAGCGCCTGCGCTGCAATTGCGAAGAAGGCATTCGCTGCACCTTCGAAGAAAGTCATGACAATGCTCCTGCACTAGGGTTCGTTGGCCCTCCAACGCGATTGTGCGTTGCAACATTAATCTCTCTAAAATATCCGCGGCGCAATTGCTAACCAAGCCGATAGAGTTGCAATCTACGCAACCCCGCTTCGGCATCCGCGCGAAGCAGAAAGCGGCTGGGGCCGGTGGTACATCGGTTGATGTTGACTTTGCGACCTGCCGTCCCTCAATCACAGGCGATGCGTTTCCTCTCCGACAATGCCGCGAGCGTCTGCCCCGAGGTGATGGCGGCGCTGGTCGCGGCCAACACACCCGACACCGCCTATGACGGCGACGCGCTGAGCAGGCGCCTCGATGAGCTGTTTTCGGATCTGTTTGGCACCGGGGTAGCCGCGCTCTGGGTGTCGAGCGGCACCGCCGCCAATGCGCTCGCGCTCGCGGCGATGGTCCAGGCGCACCAGGCGGTGATCTGCCATGAAGAAGCGCATATCCAGGACGACGAATGCGGTGCTCCCGAATTCTATACCGGCGGCGCCAAGCTGATGCTGGTCACGGGCGCCGGCGCCAAGCTCGAGCCGGCGGGAATCGGAGCCTTCGCCGATTCGATCCGCAGCGATGTTCACCAGACCCAGCCCGCGGCTATCTCGATCACCAACGCCACCGAATATGGCCTCGTCTACACGCCGGACGAGGCGGCCGCGATCGGCGATCTCGCTAGGCGGCGCGGGCTCGGCCTGCACATGGACGGCGCTCGCTTCGCCAATGCCGTGGCGGCGCTCGGCTGTTCCCCAGCGGACCTGACGTGGCGTGCGGGGGTCGACGCGCTGAGCTTCGGCTTCGTCAAGAATGGCGGCATGTCGGCCGAGGCGCTGATCTTCTTCAAGCCCGAGCTGGCCGAAGCGACCCGCTATCGCCGCAAGCGCGCCGGGCATCTGCTGTCGAAGGGCCGCTTCGCCGCGGCGCAGATCCTGGCGATGGTCGAGGACGGAGTGTGGCTGCGCAATGCCCGCGCCGCCAATGCCGCCGCCGCACATGTCGCGAACGCCGCGCGCGAGCGGCTGCTCCACGAGGTCCAGGCGAACGAGATCTTCCTGCGGCTGACGGCCGGCGAGGCGGCGGGCCTGCGCGCGCAGGGATTCCTATTCCACGACTGGGCGCCCGGGGTGGCGCGGCTGGTGTGCAGCTGGGATCAGCCCGCCGACGAGGTCGAGGCACTGGCGCGGGCGATCATGACGCTCTGAGCGGCGCGGCGCCCTCAGTTCCTCACCCTTTGGGCAGGAATGAGAGAGCGAAGGCCAGCGTGGAAATCGGGATAAAGCGGCCGCCAGCCGAGCAGCCGCTTCGCCTTGCCGTTCGCGACCCGGCGATTTTCGCCGTAGAAGGCGCGGGCGGCGGGTGACAGCCCGGCTTGCTCGAGCGTCAGCAGCGGCGGAGGCGGCACGCCCAGCAACTCGCACGCTGCCTCGATCACCCGGTTCTGGCTGGCCGGCCGGTCGTCGGCCAGATTGTAGACACCGGGAGGGCCGCGCTCGATGCTCGCGAGCACACCGCCGACGATGTCGTCGACATGGACACGGCTGAACACCTGTCCCGGCAGGTCGATGCGATGCGCCTTGCCCGCGGCCACCCGGTCGAGCGGGGATCGGCCGGGGCCGTATATGCCGGGCAGGCGGAAGACGCGAATTTCGGGATGAAACGCCTGCCATGCGAGATCGGCCGCCCCGCGCGCGCCGCGCCGGCCGAAGCCGACCGCGGCACCCTCGTCGACCCAGGCGCCGCCAGTGTCGCCATAAACGCCTGTCGAGGAAAGATAGCCGATCCATCGGGCGCCGCTGGCAGCGAGCCTCGCGCCATGGCGTTCGAGCACCGGATCACCCTCACCTTCAGGCGGCACCGAGGACAGAATATGGCTGGCCCGATCAATCGCGGCCGCTACCGCGCTATCCTTCGCGAAAGCCGCACGATCGACCGTTTCCACCGCGAAACCGCGCGCTTGCACCGCCGCGATTATGTGCGATGCTGTATAGCCGGGGCCGAAAACGAGTATGTGCGCCATGGCGCCTCGATGTAGACCGCTTCCTGCCGACCGCCAGCATTGTTTGCACAAATGAGGGGATCAGATCGTGGCCATGCTCGACATTCAATCCGCAGCCGCCAATCCGCCCGTCATCCGCCGCGAGGATTACCGCAAGCCCGACTGGCTGTTGCCCGACGTGTTCCTCGACTATGCGCTCGACCCCGCCACGACCCGGGTGACCGGTCGGCTCGACGTCACCCGCAACGGCGATCATAACCGTCCGCTGCGCCTCCAGGGCGACGGCATCACGCCGCTCGCGGTGCTGATCGACGGCGAGCCTCAGGCCGACAGCTGGCGGATGGACGGGTCCGATCTGGTGATCGACCTGCCGGGCGACGCTCACACCGTCGAGACACAGGTCGAAATTCGTCCCGAGGCCAATTCGCAGCTGATGGGGCTTTATGCTTCGGGCGGCAATCTGATCAGCCAGTGCGAGCCCGAGGGGTTCCGCCGGATGGTGTTCTTCCTTGACCGGCCCGACGTGCTCAGCCGCTACAAGGTGCGGCTCGCCGCGGACAAGGCGAAGTTCCCGGTGCTGCTGTCGAACGGCGATTTGACCGGGAGCGGCGATCTGCCCAACGGCCGGCACTTCGCCGAGTGGACGGATCCCTTCCCCAAGCCGAGCTATCTGTTCGCGCTGGTCGCCGCGAACCTGTCCGCCAATATCGATTATTTCACCACCAGAAGCGGCAAGGAGGTCAAGCTCGCCATTTGGGTGGTCGAGGCCGATCTGCCCAAGACCGCGCATGCGATGGCGGCGCTCAAGGCATCCATGGCGTGGGACGAGAAAGTCTACGGCCTCGAATATGACCTCGGCGAGTATAACATCGTCGCGGTCAGCGATTTCAATTTCGGCGCGATGGAGAACAAGAGCCTGAACGTGTTCAACTCGCGCTACATCCTGGCCGATCCGGATACGGCCACCGACGTCGATTATGACGGTGTCGCAGGCGTGGTGGCCCATGAATATTTCCACAACTGGTCGGGCAATCGCGTCACCTGCCGCGACTGGTTCCAGCTGTCGCTGAAGGAGGGCTTCACCGTCTTTCGCGACCAGTGCTTCACCGCCGACCAGGGCTCGGCCGCGGTCAAGCGCATCGAGGATGTGCGGCTGCTGCGCGCAGCGCAGTTCCCTGAGGATGCGGGGCCGCTCGCCCATCCGATCCGGCCCGAAAGCTATATGGAGGTCTCGAACTTCTACACCGCGACCGTCTACAACAAGGGCGCCGAGGTGATCCGGATGCTCCACACCCTGCTCGGGCCGCAGAAATTCCGTGCCGGCAGTGATCTCTATTTTGCCCGGCATGATGGGCAAGCGGCGACCTGCGAGGATTTCGTGCTGGCGATGGAAGAGGCGAGCGGAGTGGACCTGACCCAGTTTCGCCTCTGGTACAGCCAGGCGGGCACGCCGCGCGTCCGCGCGACGCTGACCCATGAGCCGGCGGGAGGACGTGCGCTGCTGACTCTCGAGCAGACGGTGCCACCGAGTCCGGGCCAACCCGAGAAGAAGGCGATGCTTATCCCGCTCAAGCTGTCGCTGTTCGGCGAGCTCTCGGGAAAGCCGTTCGAACCCGAGCGGCTGGTGCTGCTCGACAGCGACCGCCATGAAATATTGTTCGAAGGCATCGCCGAGCGGCCGGTGCTGTCGATCAACCGCGGCTTCTCGGCCCCGGTCGTGATCGATACGGATCGCTCGGCCGCCGATCTCGCCTTCCTGTCGGCGCATGACGACGATCCGTTCGGCCGCTACGAGGCGATGCAGCAGCTGATGGTCGACACGATGATCGCGGCGGTAGCGACCGGCGAGACCGATCATGGCCCGGTGATAGACGCGGTGCGCAACACGCTGACCGACCCGCGGCTCGATTCGGCCTTCATCGGCGAGACGATGCTGCTGCCGTCCGAAGCGTTCATCGGCGATCAGATGCCGGTGGTCGATCCGGTAGCGATCCACAAGGCACGCGAGGCGCTGCGTCGCGATCTCGGCGCGGAGCTCGAGAGCGAGTGGCGCGATGCCTATGAGCGGTGCAAGGCCAACCGCTTCGAACTGTCGCCGCAGGCGAAGGGTGCGCGGCGGCTGCGCTCGATCGCGCTCGGCTTCACCGTGGCGAGCGGCGCGGCGGACGCCCCCGCACTGGCGCTCAAGCAGTTCAACGAAGCCGACAATATGACCGACCGCCAAGGCGCGTTCGGCATCCTCGCCAACAGCATGGCGCCCCAGCGCGATGTTGCGATCGCCGCCTTTTACGAGCGATTCCGCGACAATGGGCTGGTGATGGACAAATGGTTCTCGACCCAGGCCCTATCGATCCGCCCGGACACCCTCGACCGGGTGGAGGAGCTGATCCGCCACCCCGATTTCACGCTGAGCAACCCGAACCGGCTGCGCTCATTGATCGGCGCGATGTCGGGCAACCAACTGATCTTCCACGACGCGAGCGGGCGCGGTTACCGGCTGCTCGCGGACATGCTGCTCAAGGTGGACGGGCTCAACCCCCAGACTGCCGCCAAGCTGGTTCCCCCGCTCGGCCGCTGGCGCCGCTTCGACGAAGCACGCGCCGCGCTCATGAAGGCCGAGCTGCATCGGATGGTCGACACCCCCGGGCTGTCGAAAGACGTATTCGAGCAGGTGAGCAAGAGTCTGGCTTAGCCCATCTCTCGCCGATTTGCTACGAGCCGCCCACCCAATCCGCGACATCACTGGCCACAGCGTTGGCCGCGCGGTTGAGGGCGGCGGTCACGCTCCGGGCATCCTCTTCGCCGACCGGCGCGGTAGCCTCGAAGCGGCGGGCGTGGACCTGGTCGGCGCCGCTGCGGGATATCGTCGCATCGAAGATCACCAGCACGCGGCCTTGGCCACCGAGCAGCTGGAAGGCGGCGAGCGTGCCGCCGAGGCGGGTGTCGGGGGTGATCGCGGCATTGCGCTGATCGGGGACGAAGCGCCCCGTCCGCGCCTCAATGGTCTCGGCGAGGACGCCCCGGAACAGGTGGCTGGGCGTGTCGACCCAGGCGGTCTTGGGCAGATAGGCGAAGGACGCGCCGCTCTGCACCGCGATCCGCGGGGTTCGCAGCTGGGCCGGGAGCGCCGGCAGCGCAACCGCGATCGCGTCCGCGTCGCGGGTCAGCTTGGCCTGCCCGGCGGAAACGCGGGCGTCCGAGCTGAGGCTCATCAGCACCTTGGGCGGCTTGTCGCCCAAATTGATGCAGCCAGGCAACACGCCCAGAAGGGCGATGGCGAGCAGCGCGGAGAAGGGCGGGCGGAGGATCGTCATCTCTCTCATTGTCCCTTGTAATCGGGCAGCTTCGATCCACCGAGCACCGCCCCGGCGCCTTGCCGGTCGAGCTTGCCGGATATCGCGTTGAGCGATTCGGACATCTCGGCGAGATTCCGGACGAGCTGGTTGATCTGAGGTACCGCCTGGGTCGAGAAGGTCTTGATGCCGGGCCGCGCGTCGGTGATCGCCGCGTCAAGCGACTCCATCGTGTGGCGCGCGGCCGTGGTGGCGCGGTTGAGATTGGCCATGGCGGGCCTCACCTCGTTGGACATCACCCCATCGGTGGTCTGGGCGAGCGCGCCGATCTTCTCGGCGGCGTTGCCGGCCTGCTCGACCGCGACCCTGAGATTGGCGAGCGCGGCGGCGATCTCGGGTCCGCGATCGGCGAGATCGCCGCTGAGCCGGTCGACATTGGCGAGGATGCCGCTGATCGATTTCTGGTTCTTGTCGTCGAGCAGCAGGGTCAGCCGCTCGGTCAGCGCGGACAGGCGCTCGAGCAGCTCGGGCGCCGAATTGAGCAGCTCGCCCAGCGCGCCCGGCTTGGTCGGAATGACGGGCACGCCATAGGGGCCGGGCTCAACGATCGGCGGGGCGTCCTTGATGGCGCCGTCGAGATTGATCTGGCTGACGCCGGTGAAGCCGACCCCGGCGATCGTCGCGGTGGTGCCCTGGAGAATCGGAGTGTCCGGATCGATCGCGATGCGGACGCGGACGAACTCGGGGCTGTCGGGGAGCAGCTTGATCTCCTCGATCTTGCCGACCGGCACGCCCGAGAAGGTGACCGACGAGCCCTTCGCGAGCCCGTCGACCGAGGTCTTGAAAAAGACGTCGTATCGTTGCTCGCTGCTGGTGTTGAATCCCGCCAGCCAGATGATGAAGGCGAGCAGCGCGATCAACAGTGCGAGGACGACTCCGCCCACCAGAACATGGTTCGACCGGGTTTCCATCAGTCCGTCATTCCCCGGTTCCTTTTATCATGTCCTGTTTGGCCGCGCCGGCCGCGAGCCGCCCTCTTGGCCCGTTGAAATATTCCTGAATCCACGGATGGTCCAACGCCAATAATTCCGGGATCGTTCCAACCGCGATGACCCGCTGGTCGGCGAGCACCGCGACCCGGTCACAGATCGCATAGAGCGTGTCGAGATCGTGGGTGATCAGGAAGACGGTGAGCCCGAGGGTGCGCTTGAGCGCCTGGATAAGCTCGTCGAAGGCAGCGGCGCCGATCGGATCGAGACCCGCGGTCGGCTCGTCGAGGAACAGCAGCTGCGGATCGAGCGACAAGGCGCGGGCGAGGCCGGCGCGCTTGCGCATGCCGCCCGACAGTTCGGACGGATATTTGGGACCGGCCTCGGCCGGAAGCCCCGTCATCGCCACCTTGTAGGCGGCGATCTCGTCGAGCAGCTGCTGGTCGATCTGCGGATGATATTCGCGGATCGGCACCTGAACGTTCTCGGCGACGGTGAGCGTGGAGAACAGCGCGCCGCCCTGGAACAGCACCCCCCAGCGCTTGCGGACCTGCTTGGCCTCATATTCCTCGCGGCCGATCATCGGCTCGCCGAACACCTCGATCTCGCCCTCGTCGGGCATTTTCAAGCCGATGATCGAGCGCATCAACACCGACTTGCCGGTGCCCGAGCCGCCGACCACGCCGAGGATCTCGCCGCACTTGACGTCGAGATCGAGCCCCTTGTGGACGATCTGGTCGCCAAAGCTGTTCTTCAGTCCGGCGACCCGGATCAGGGTCTCACCCTCGCCGAGATGGAGTTGTGCCATATGCCGATCTAGATCCAGCCGACTGAGCTGAAGAACACCGCGAATACGGCGTCCAGGACGATCACCAGGAAGATCGCCTGGACGACCGAGGCGGTGGTCCTGAGACCCACTTCCTCGGCGTTGCCCTCGACCTGCATGCCCTGATAGCAGCCCGACATCGCGATGATCAGGCCGAACACGGGCCCCTTGATCAGCCCCACCCACAGATCGGTGATGGGTACGACCTCCTGGAGCCGCTGAACGAAGGTGACCGGCGGGATGCCGAGATCGATCCAGCAGAAGATGCCGCCGCCGATGATCGCGATCACCGACGAATAGAAGCCGAGCAGCGGCATCAGGATGATCGTCGAGATCACCCGCGGCAGGATCAGTGCCTCCATCGGCGAGACGCCGATGGTGCGCATCGCGTCGACCTCCTCGGCGAGCTTCATCGAGCCGAGCTGGGCGGCGAAGGCGCTGCCCGAGCGGCCGGCGACCATGATCGCGGTCATCAGCACGCCGAGCTCGCGCAGGGTGATCCGGCCGATCAGATTGATCGCGAACACCTCGGCGCCGAACTGGCGGAGCTGGACCGCCCCCTGCTGTGCGATGACGATGCCGATCAGGAAGCTCATCAGCCCGATGATGCCGAGCGCCTGGACGCCGACCACCTCGAACTGGCGCGCCATCGCGTTGAAGCGGAAGCGCTTGGGATGGGTGATCAGCCCCCACAGCGATATCAGGGTCGCGCCGAAGAAGCCGAGCAGGCCGACCAGCGATGCGCCGGCCGCCACCGTCCCCTCGCCCATCTCGCGCAGCACGCGTTGGAAGGGCGGGCTCGGATCGGGACGGATCTTGACCGGCTTGTCCGAGGCCGCGAGCTGCTCAAGCAGATTCGCGACGTCCTCGTCGGCGCCGACGACTCTGGCGCGATGATCGCGGGCGAGTCGGTGGACCAGCCAGGCGCCGACCGTGTCGATCCGTTCCACCTCGCCGAGATCGATTTCGGACGGCGCCTGGTCCAGCGCGGCCAGCCGCCGGGGCAGGTCGCCGAGCCCCGCAAGGGTCAGCTCGCCGGTGAAGCGCAGGGTTCGCTTGTCGAGCTCGAAGTCGGCGGCCGCGTTCATGGCGACGAGGAGTGATCCATAAAGGCTGAATCGGCAAGCATCCGAAATGAAATCCCCGGCTGGCCGTTAATGTTCCCTGCTTCCTCCCGTGCGCAAAGCGCAGCGGCGGAGGAATGGGGCAGGCGCTTCCGCTTCGCCAAACTTTCTATAATAGACCCGCCCATGACCGAGCTCGCGATCTATGACATGGACCGGACGATCACCCGGACCGGCACCTTCACGCCGTTCATGATCCATGCGGCGCTGCGGCTGGCGCCGTGGCGGCTGATCTTCGTGCCGTTCGCGGCGATGGTGATGCTCGCCTATGTGCTTAAGCTGATCGAGCGGAAGAGGGTCAAGGAGCTCAACCAGGCGATGCTTATCGGGCGCATCCGCCGGACCGAGCTGGAACCCGTCGCGGAGAGCTTCGCAGAAAAGGTGATGAAGTCCAACATCCGCCGCGAAGCCCTCGAAAGCCTCGCCGAAAATCGCGCGGCGGGCCGGCGGCTGGTGCTCGCCACCGCCTCATCGCGGCTATGGGTCGAACCGATCGCGGCGAAGCTCGGCGTGGATGACATCATCGCCACCTCGAGCATCAAGGGCATTGACGACTATGTCAGCCACAAGGTCGACGGCGAGAATTGCTATGGTCCGGCCAAGCTGCGGATGATCGAGGCGTGGATGGCGCTCGAGCGGATCGACCGCGGCCAATGCCGGATACGCTTCTATTCGGACCATGTTTCCGACGTGCCGGTGCTCGAATGGGCCGACGAGCCGATCGCGGCGAATCCACATGCGGGCCTGCGCGAGGTGGCGAAACGGCGCGGCTGGACGATCCTGGACTGGAAGTAGGGGTTTATCCCTGCCCGTTGCTCACATCGGCAACGGCGGACTGGGTCGACTTGCCGTTTTTGTAGATGAAGCCGTTGACCGGGTACGCCTTGTTGCCGACTTTGCCGATCGGCGCGAACCAGACCTTCACTTGGCTCCAGTCATTTCGCGGCGACGCGTCGACGACGGTCACGTCGCGCTCTACCTGGCCGCGGCGGCCGTTGATGATCGACCAGTTGGCGTGGGTGATCTTGATGACGCGGTCGCTGACCACCTGCGTGACCGTGGCGACATGGCCCGAGCGCATCGACCCGATCGCCTTGAACACCATCACCGAGCCGATCTCGGGCGTGTTGCCGCGCAGATATTTGCCGGCCGCCTGGTTCCACCATGCGGCGGCGGCGCCGAACAGCTGGATGCCGGAGAACATGCGGGCGAAAGGCGCGCACTGGATGGTCTGGGCGTTGGCGGCCGCGGAAGAGGCGGCCATGCCGGCAAGCAGCATCGATCCAACAATCGCGCGCAACGTCTTGATCATCCGGAAGTTCCCACCCGATCCCTTGAGCCTGTGATAGGCATCACATCAGGGCGGAGGAAAGACCAATTGGTTAACAAGATGCTGCATCGCGGCGAGCCGTGGTCATCGCGCGATGGTCTGCGGCTTATCCACAAGCCGCGCCATCCGAAAGTCTAAGCGGAAATCAGACCACCGGAACGGAGTCGAAGCGAATCGGTTCGCCGATTGCCGCGTTTGCGAGGCGATTCTCCCACATCACGCGATGCCCCCGGACGATCGTGCCGAGCGGGCGGCCGGTCAGGCGTATTCCGGTAAAGGGCGACCAGCCGCAACGCGAGGCGAGCCAGCTTTCCTCGACCGTCCAGCGGGCCTTCAGATCGACGATCGAGAAGTCGGCGTCATAGCCAAGGGCGATGCGGCCCTTGTTCCGCAGTCCGAAGACGCGTTGCGGACCCGCGGAGGTCAGCTCGATCAGATGCTGGAGCGTCAGCCGGCCCTCGGCGACATGGTTGAGCATCAGCGGCAGCAGGGTCTGGACGCCCGGCATGCCGCTAGGGCTGGCCGGATAAGCCCTCGCCTTCTCTTCCCTGGTGTGCGGCGCATGATCCGAGCCGAGCACGTCGGGGACGCCCTGGCGCAGATAGTCCCACAGCCCGTCGCGATGCGCGCCCGAGCGGATCGGCGGGTTCATCTGGGCATAGGTGCCGAGCCGCGGATAGGCCTCCTCGCCCGCCAGCGTCAGGTGCTGCGGGGTGACCTCGCAAGTGGCGATATCCTTGTTCTGCGCGATCAGCGCGAGCTCGGCCGGCGTGGTGATGTGGAGGATGTGGATCCTGCGTCCGGTCTCGCGCGCGATCCTCAGGATGCGGCGCGTCGCGAGCAACGCGCTCTCGTCGTCGCGCCAGACCGGATGGCTCGACGCGTCGCCCTCGATCCGTTCGCCCTGACGCGCGATCATCCGCGCCTCGTCCTCGGCATGGATAGCGACCCGGCGTGTGCCCGACCGCAGCACGCGAGCGAGATGTTCGTCTTCGGCGACGAGCAGGTCGCCGGTCGACGAGCCCATGAAGATCTTGACCCCGGCGGTGCCGGGAAGCTGTTCGAGCTCGCCGAGCCGATCGGCGTTGGCGGCGGTCGCGCCGACATAGAAGGCATGGTCGCACCACATCCGGCCCTTCGCGCGGGCGAGCTTGTCGGCGACCGCCTCGGCCGAATCGGTGTTGGGCTTGGTGTTTGGCATTTCGAACACCGCGGTGACCCCGCCGAGCACCGCCGCGCGGCTGCCCGATTCGAGATCCTCCTTGGCCTCGAGTCCGGGCTCGCGGAAATGGACTTGGCTGTCGATCACGCCGGGCAGCACATGGAGCCCGGTGCAGTCGATCGTCTCGCCGGCATCTCCCGCCACACCGATCGCCGTGATCCTGCCGCCGCTGACGCCGACGCTGGTCCGCACCGGACCGCCCACCGTCCACACGGTGCCGTTCTTCAGGATCAGGTCATAGCTGGGCATGGTGCTTTCCTTTTGGTCGTGCGCTTCCTACCTTCGTGCCATGTCGGATACCACCCTCATCGACCGCGCGCTGATCCGTCTTTCCGGCGAGGGCGCGCGCGATTTCCTCCAGGGGCTCGTCACCAACGATGTCGGCGGCGAGCTGCCGGTCTGGGCTGGCTTGCTGACCCCCCAAGGCAAGGCGCTGTTCGATTTCATCATATGGTCCGATCCTGGCGGTGCCGGGGACGATCTGCTGATCGATTGCGAGGAAGCCCAGGCCGATGCGCTGGCGCGCCGGCTATCGCTCTACCGGCTGCGCAGGCCGATCAAGATCGAGCGAGATCCCGCCCTTGCGGTGCACTGGTCGCGCGAAGGGGGGCAGGGCGTGCCCGATCCGCGCCTGCCGGCGCTCGGCCGCCGCTGGCTCGCCCCACCGGACGGCGCCGCGTCCGACTGGCGCGCGCATCGGCTGTCGCTCGGCGTGCCCGAGGGGGTCGAGGAATTGGGTTCGGACAAGAATCTCTGGCTCGAATGCAATGCCGATCTGCTCAACGGGGTGAGCTTCACCAAGGGCTGCTATGTCGGCCAGGAGAACACCGCGCGGATGAACTGGCGCAACAAGGTCAACCGGCGGCTGGTGGTGTTGCCCGACGGCACGGTGGAGCGCCGCCCGGTCGACAGGCTCGGCGACGCCCTGGTGCCGGCCTGGATGTGCGAGGGTCTGGCGGCGGAGGGGTGACGATCAAGGTCACTTCGGGCTCGCCGCCGAACCGGCGAGCAGGCCGCCGTCGATGTTGAACTCGCTCCCCGTCACATAGGCGGACTCATCCGAGGCGAGATAGACCGCCATCGCCGCGACCTCCTCGACCGTGCCCGCGCGCTTGAGCGGGGTTTCGGCGATCAGCGCGGCGAGGCGTTCGTCGTGGTCGGGCCCGTCGCCGAGCAGCCTGTCCCACATCGGGGTCAGCACCACGGCCGGATGGACCGAGTTGCAGCGGATCGTCAGTCCCTGCTGGGCGCAATAGAGCGCGACGGTCTTGCTGTGGTTGCGCACCGCCGCCTTGGACGAGGCATAGGCCGCGGCGCCGGGTATCCCGACCAGCCCCGAACGTGACGACATGTTGATGATCGAGCCGCTGCCTTTCGCCCGCATCGCGCGGATCGCATATTTGCAGCCGAGGAAGGTGCCGTCGAGGTTGACCGCGTGAACCGCGCGCCAGTCCTCGAACCGGGCGTTTTCGGGATCATGCGCGACCCGGCCGTCCTGAAAGCCAGTAATGCCCGCATTGTTGACCAGGACGTCAAGGCCGCCGACCTCATCGATCACCTCCGCCCAGCGCGCCTCGTCGCGGACGTCGAGCACGAGGAAGCGCGCGCCGATCGTCGCGGCGCTGGTGCGGCCGCGCGCTTCGTCGATGTCGGTCGACCAGACGGTCGCTCCCTCGGAGACGAAGGCGCGAGCGATCGCCTCGCCGATACCCTGCGCGGCGCCGGTGACCAGCGCGGTTTTGTTGTTCAGCCTGCCCACGATGCCCCTGTCACGTCATTCCAGCCCGCATGACGGAATGAGAAGGGCGCCACCTTGGTTCAACCCGGGTCTTCTACGGCATATCATTTCGGGGACACTATACTAAATTGGCGCGGCCTGAGACGGTGGCGGAGCCTGCGGACAATTAGTATAGTGTCCCCGAAATAGAGTGGTCCCCTTATGCGGCCAGCTTGCGCAGCACGTAGTGGAGGATGCCGCCGTTGAGGAAATATTCGAGCTCGTTGACGGTGTCGATCCGGCAGCGGGTCTCGAAGGTTTCGATCGAGCCGTCGGCGCGAGTGAGCTTGACCTGGACCGCCTGGCGCGGGCGCAGGCCCGCGACATTCTCGATCGTGAAGGTCTCGGTGCCGTCGAGCCTGAGGGTGTTGCGATCGACCCCGTCGGCGAACTGCAGCGGCAGCACGCCCATCCCGACCAGGTTCGAGCGGTGGATGCGCTCGAAGCTCTCGGTGATGACCGCGCGGACGCCGAGCAGGCTGGTGCCCTTCGCCGCCCAGTCGCGCGACGAGCCGGTGCCATATTCCTTGCCGGC
>CAMLSA010000045.1 GCA_946482655.1 uncultured Sphingomonas sp.
TCTGATGAGCCTCGGCGCGCTCGATTTCGGGCTGATCGTCGACGGCGCGGTCATCATCGTCGAGAACGCGCTGCGCCGTCTGGCCGAACGCCAGCATCACAAGGGCCGGCTGCTTGCCCTCGACGAGCGCCTCTCGATCGTCGCGGCGTCGACGCGCGAGATGATCCGTCCGTCAGTCTATGGCCAGGCGATCATCATCCTCGTCTATGCGCCGCTGCTCACCTTCACCGGCACTGAAGGCAAGATGTTCGAACCGATGGCGCTGACCGTCATCATCGCCCTCGTCTTCGCCTTCATCCTGTCGCTGACCTTCGTGCCCGCAGCCATCGCCTGCCTGCTCAGCAAGCGCGTCGAGGAAAAGGAGAGCCGCGCTATCGTCGCCGTCAGGCAGCGCTACCAGCCGGGCCTGACGCGGGCGATGCAGCGCCCCAGGGCCACCATCGGCATTGCGCTGGCGACGGTCGTGGTCGCGGCGGGCCTGTTCCTGACGCTCGGCCAGGAATTCCTGCCCCAGCTCGACGAAGGCGATCTCCTCGTCGAGACGCGGCGCATTCCGGGGACTTCGGTCGACCAGAGCCAGGCGATGCAATTCCCGATCGAACGGCTGCTGTCCCGCGAGCCCGAGGTGAAGACCGTGTTCTCCCGCACGGGCACCGCCGAACTCGGCAACGACCCGATGCCGACCAACGCCACCGACACCTTCGTGATGCTCAAGCCCCGCGCCGAATGGCCCGACCCGAGATTGCCCAAGGCCGAACTGGTCGAACGCCTCGAACAACGCCTGGCTCAACTGCCGGGCAACAGCTTTGAATTCACCCAACCGATCCAGATGCGGTTCAACGAGTTGATCGCCGGCGTGCGCAGCGACATCGCCATCAAGGTATTCGGCGACGACTTCGCGTCGATGGACGCCACCGCCGCGAAGATCGCCTCCGTCCTGAGACGGATCGACGGCGCGACCGACGTCAAGATCGAGCAGACCTCCGGGCTGCCGATGCTGGACATCCGGATGAAGCTCGATGCGATGGCGCGGCTCGGCCTCACCGCGCAGGATGTCCAGGACACGGTGTCGGCGGCAATCGGCGGCCGTGAGGCCGGCCTGATCTTCGAGGGCGACAAGCGCTTCAACGTCGTGATCCGGCTCGACGATCGCCTGCGCACCGACATCAACGCGCTCCGCCAGGTGCCGGTGGCGACCCCATCGGGCGCGTTCGTGCCGCTGGAGTCGGTAGCGTCGCTCGACATCGTCGAGGGACCGAACCAGATCAGCCGCGAGAACGGCAAGCGCCGGGTGGTGGTCCAGGCCAATGTCCGTGGACGCGACATTGCTGGCGTCGTCGGCGACGCCCGGGCCGCGATCGATGCCAAGGTCCAGCTTCCGGCCGGCACCTATCTCGAATGGGGCGGCCAGTTCGAAAATCTCGAGGCCGCGCGCAGCCGGCTCGCGCTGGTCGTCCCGGCCTGTTTTGCACTGATCATGCTGCTGCTCTACGGGGCGCTCGGCGGCGTGCGCGACGCGGCCATCGTGTTCACCGGCGTGCCGCTCGCGCTGGTCGGCGGCGCCCTAGCGCTCTTTTTGCGCGGCATGCCTTTCTCGATCTCGGCGGCCGTGGGCTTCATTGCCCTCTCGGGAATCGCGGTCCTCAACGGCCTCGTCATGGTGACGTCGATCCAGGATCTCATGCGAGGCGGCATGGACCGCGCGACCGCCAGCGCCGAGGGCGCCATGGCGCGGCTTCGGCCGGTCGCGATGACCGCGCTGGTCGCTTCGCTCGGGTTCGTGCCGATGGCGCTCGCGACGGGTGCGGGTGCGGAAGTGCAGAAGCCGCTCGCGACGGTCGTCATCGGCGGCCTGATCTCAGCGACATTGCTGACGCTGTTCGTGCTCCCGACGCTCTATGCACGTTGGGGACGACGGGAATTGCCGACGTCGCGCTCCGGCCATGCCGAAACCCTGTTGCCGCACCAAGCCGTGCCAGTTCCATGAAAGACCCACAGTCTCCGGCCTCTGGACCGAACCGTGCAAGGAAGAACGACATCTTCATGATCTGGGAGGCCTTGGCCCCACCGGGTTGGATTGCTTCTACGAATCAAGTCATTAGTCTGGTGGCGCGCCGCGAGGGCGGCGCCGAGGCGCGAGAACCTCGCTTGAGTGAAATGCCCCGCCATCGAGCGGCCGGGTGGCCGATGCGCATGTCCAAGCCGCTTGCGGCCAAAGGCATCGGCGCATGTCTCAAGTCGATTTCCACACATGGACGCTGCTCAAGGGCGTCGCGATCTCGACCCTGCTAGGCGTGGGCGCGAATGTGACCTTTTCCGGCGAGAGCGATCTCGTCCAGGCGATCCGTGAATCCACCCAGCAGAATGTGTCTCGTGCCGGTGACCAGATCACGTCCCGCAATCTGCAAATCCAGCCGACGATCACGATCCGACCCGGCGCGCCGGTCCGGCTGGTCGTGCATCGCGATCTCATTCTGACTCGCTGGAACGAATAGGAGGAAAGTGATGGCCGAACTCAAACTCGGCAAACTGCCCGATCGCACACCCGTGAAGCTGACGATCTCCGTTCTGCCGGAGCTGCATCAGGCGCTTGCCGATTACGCTGCGCTCTATGCCGAAACCTATGGGCAGAAGGAGACGATCGCCGAGCTGATTCCGGCAATGCTCTCGGGATTTTTGGAGGCCGACCGTGCATTCCAGAAGAGGGGAGCACGCAAAGATGCCTGACCACCACGATCTGCCTCACCCGCCACCGAGGCCGTCACCATTTCTGTCGAACGGGCAGGCGGCAGCATATCTGAATCTTTCGCCACGCACGCTTGAAAAGCTCCGCGTGGTGGGCGGCGGGCCACAGTTTCGCAAATTCGGCCGCCGTGTGATGTATGCGGCCGACGAGCTGGAAACTTGGGCGGCTCAGCGCAAATGCAATTCGACTTCCGACACAGCGTGGAAACACCCGCCCACCAACCGATGACGGATCGTGGCCGCAAGCAGGCCGACGGACCTTGGTAGATTGCGCGAAGACCTAATCGTTCGCCCAGCAATACTCGCTTTGACCCATCGCGGAGATCGGGGACCGAAGGACGCATCCATCAACGAGCGCGGCAGACCGATCCACGCTGACAACAGTGGGTGCCTCACTACAGCACGAAGCGAACAGCACGTCCGGCGCTCGCATGCGCAGCCGGCCGGTCGATGTTGTCGGTTGCGTGTGTCTCTAACACGCCGCGAAAATGGGGTGGCTGGCACTTCACCAGTAGCCCCGACTTGAATCTTTTTTTGCGAGGTCAGCGCCCACGACCGTAATTGGCGTGCGGACCATGTGTGGACCAGTCGCTTTTGCAGGAAACCTCGCCGCGGCGGCTAGTTTCTAAGTATCAGATTTTACAAGAGAAACTGGAGCGGGCGAAGGGATTCGAACCCTCGACCCCAACCTTGGCAAGGTTGTGCTCTACCCCTGAGCTACGCCCGCTCTGGCGCCGTTCCGCAGGGCCCTGCCTGCGGTCGAGGCGCGGCTATTAGCTTGGGGGGTGCTCTTCCGCAACCCTGATTCGGCATAAATCTTCCGGGGTTGGCATCCAGGGCGCGCGTCCCACATAAGGGGCGCGAAATACGGCCTTCGGGAGAATCATAAGTGGCGACCTTGGGGATGAACGCGGCGGATCGGAAAGCGCTGGAGGCGTTCAAGCGGGACGTGGTCGAGCCGTCGATGACGTCGCTCGTCATCCTCGACTTCTGGGCCGAATGGTGCGGGCCATGCAAGCAGCTCGCGCCACTGCTCGACAAGGTCGCGAAGGACTATGCCGCCAAGGGCGTGATCCTCGCCAAGATCAACGTCGACGAGCAGAAGATGATCGCGGCACAGTTCCAGATCAAATCGATCCCAACCGTCTACGCGATGTTCCAGGGACAGCTCGTCGCCGACCTGAGCCCGGCGCGCACCGAGAGCCAGCTGACCCAGATGCTCGATCAAATACTGCGCCAGCTTCCTGTCCAAGGCGAGGCGGGCAAGCTGCACGAGAATATCGCCCCGCTGATCGCGATGGGCGAAGAGGTGCTCGAAAGCGGCGATATCGAGCGCGCGCTGTCGATCTTCACCCAGCTGATCGAGATGGCGCCCGACGACGTCGAGGTGATCGCCGGCCTCGCGCGGACCCTGGTTGGGGCCGGGCAGCTCGACGAGGCCGACGCGGTGCTGGTCCGGGTGCCGCCCGACAAGGCGAAGGAAGCGCCCATCGCGCGCGCGCGCGCGGCGGTCGCGCTGGCCCGCGAGGCGGCGCCGGTCGACGATCTCGGGCCGCTGCGCGCGAAGGTCGAGGCCAATCCTGACGACCACGAGGCGCGCTTCGAGCTTGCCGGCGGCCTGATGGCGGCGGGCGACCGCGACGGTGCCGCCGACAATCTGCTCGAGATAATCGCCCGCGATCGGGACTGGAACGAGGGCGCCGCGCGCCAACGGCTGTTGAAGCTGCTCGAGGTGGTCGGCCTCGAGGACGGCTGGGTGCGCGACCAGCGCCGCCGCCTGTCCGCTATCCTGTTCACCTGATCATGGGATCGATCTGACCATGGGCGGGGCGTCCATCCAGCGCCTGTCGATCTTCCCGCTGCCGGGCGCGTTGCTGTTTCCGCGCGGCCATCTGCCGCTGCACATCTTCGAACCGCGCTACCGTGCCCTCGTGTCCGATGCGCTTGCGCGCGACCGGCGCATCTCGATGATCCAGCCCAAGGCTGGCGGGGAGCCGCCTCCCTTGTTCGAGGTCGGCTGCATCGGCCATATCCGTGAGGTCGAGAGGCTCGACGACGGCCGTTTCAACATCATCCTCGAAGGGATCAGCCGCTTCCGAATGCTTCGCGAACTCGCGGTTGCCACCCCGTTCCGCCAGATCGAGGCCGATGTCGCCGCGTTCGCGGATGCCGAGGCGCCCGACGCGCTGCCGAGCATCGTCCGCGCCGAGATCGAGCGCGAGGCGCGCCGCTTCGCCGACAGCCGGGGGGTCGCGGTCGACTGGACCGGGGTGAGCCGATTGGACGACGAGACGCTGGTCAACGCGATTTCGTCGATGGCGCCGTTCGACGCGGCCGCCAAGCAGGCCCTGCTGGAAGCGGCGACCCTGCGCGACCGCGCGGACCTGCTCGCGCAATTCCTCGGCTTCTTCCGCCGCGGCGACGACGAGCCCGCGACCCTCCAATGAGCGTCGATCCAGACTTGCTGGCGGTGCTGGTCTGCCCTGTGACGCGCCGGGCGCTGCGCTATGACGAGGCGGCCGAGGAGCTGGTATCCGAGGCGGCCGGACTGGCCTATCCGGTACGCGATGGCGTACCGGTGATGCTGGTCGAGGAGGCGCGGCCGCTATCGCTCCTTCCCTCTCCCTAGATCCTCTTCCGCCCGCCGAGCGCGGGCGGGATCAAATCGCCAGCCCCTGCAACAGCCTCGGCAATTTCCCCGTTTCACCGCGCGCCTCTGCCATGAACCGCCCCTTCAGCGGGCCTAGCCGCTGCACCGCGCCCAGGCCGATCCGCCGCACCGACCGCGCGGTCCTGCCAGGAATTCCGAACAACCGCGTCAGCCCGTCGGTCGAGGCGGCGACCAGGAAACTGTCGAGACTCCGCCACCGCTGGTAACGTGCGAGCAGTTGCGCGTCGCCCGGATCGATGCCGAGCCGCATCCCTTCGACCAGCACCTCGGTCAGCGCGGCGACGTCGCGGTAGCCGAGATTGACGCCCTGGCCTGCGATCGGATGGATGCCGTGCGCGGCGTCGCCCACCAGCGCGAGGCGGGTGTCGGTGATCCGCGCGGCGTGGTGGAAGCCGAGCGGATAGGAGGAGCGGGGCGAGATCATCCGGACCGCGCCCAGCGTTCCGCCCATCCTCTTCTCGGCCTCGGCCTGATAGGCGCGGTCAGGCAGGCCGAGCATCGCGGGGGCGTGTTTCTTATCGACCGTCCAGACCAATGCCGAGCGATGCTCACCCGCGGAGCCATCGATCAGCGGCAGGATTGCGAAGGGGCCGGACGGGTAGAATATCTCATATGCGATCCCGCCATGCGGCTTCTCGTGCGCGATCGACGCGATCATCGCGACATGATCGTAGCTCCAGCGCGCCACCGTGATCCCGGCGGCTTCGCGGGTCGGCGACTGGCGGCCCTCGGCACCGATCAGCAGCGATCCGGTGACCACATGGCCATCGTCGAGGGTGACGCTTACGCCATCGAGATCGCGCCGGACATCGACCGGGCGGGCCGGGCGCAACAGCGTCAGTGCCCCGGCTGCGCGCGCGGTCTCGTCCAATGCGCGGCGCAGGTCGCGGTTCTCGAACATATGGCCGAGCGCACCATCGTCGGGCGCCGGCTCGAACAACAGGCTTTCGGGGCTGAGCCCATCCTGCACCTTGATCGCCGCGATCGGGCAGCCCTTGCCCTCGAGCCGCGCGCCGACCCCAATCGCCTGGAGCATCCGCCACGCGGCGCTCGCCACCGCCGAAGCGCGCCCGTCGAAGCCCGGGGCGAGCATGGTGCCAGGATCGGCGGGATCGATCACCACCGCTCTGACCTGGTGCCGGGCGAGCGCGATGCCGAGCGTCAGCCCGACCAATCCGCCGCCGAGGATGATGACGTCGTGCCGATCCATGGAGTCCCTTTAGGAGGTGTCTGGACGGCTTGCCACATCCTAATTCCTTCCCGCAACGGAGACGAGCTTGAGACGGCCCGATTCCCCATCGCTTGACCCTGACTCCCCACTATGGGAGTCTGCGCCGCAACGGGACTATGCGGGCGCGTCGCCCGATCAGCCGGGTGGGTTCGGACATGGCAAGTCGCAGCATCACGATCGCGGGTGAGAGCCCCGGCTCAGGCGGCTGGCGCGTGCTGCTGGCGGATATCGGCAGGCGGGCGAGCAGGATCCTCGCGGCGCTGGCGCTGGTCGGGGCGACGATCGCGCTCGGGTTCGTCCTCGCCAGCTATCACGTCACCGATCCGGCGCTGAACACCGCGGCGGGGGGCCCGGCGCAGAACATCTTCGGGCAACCCGGCGCCTGGATCGCCGATATCGCGCTCAGCAGTTTCGGGCCCGGGGTCGCGGTCGTCCTGCCGCTCGGGCTGGTTTGGGGCCTGCGGCTCTGGCGCGGCCATCCGGTCGGGCGCTGGGGGCGCTCGCTCGCCATCGCGCTGGTCGCCGTCCTGTTCCTCGGCATTGGCCTCGCGCTGTTCCGCGGCGGATCGGTCGCGGGCCTGCCCGCAGGCTTCGGCGGGAGCCTCGGGCTGGGTGGCGCGGCACTGATGGCGCTCGGGCTCGATCAGCTCGCCGATCCGATACTGGCCAATGGCCTCAGGCTCGGTTCGGCGGCGATGTTCGCGATTGTCGGCATTTCTTTCTGGGTATGGGGCCTCGGCCTGCTCGCCGACGAGCGCGACTGGCTATTCCGCCGCGGCGCTTACGCCCGCCGCCCGTCCGAACCCTCCGATGCGGACGAGGATATCGACGAGAACGCTATCGAGACGATCGACCGGGTGCCCATACCGGCCCGTCCGCCGCGCCACGTCCCACCCGCCGAGGCTAACGACACGCCGCCGCCGGTCATCGCCGATCGCAAGAAGGCCGCGGCGCCCTCGGCCAAGGCGGTCGCGCGCGAGCGGCAAAGCTCACTGCCGCTCGGCGACACCTACAAGCTGCCGAGCCTGGGCCTGCTCGCCCCCGCGCCGCTCAGCGGCAACAAGGTAATCGACAAGGCTGCGCTCGAACGCAACGCGCGCCTGCTCGAAACCGTGCTCGACGACTTCAACGTCAAAGGCCGGATCGTCGAGATCCGTCCGGGGCCCGTCGTCACCATGTACGAACTGGAGCCCGCCTCCGGGATCAAGGCGAGCCGGGTGGTCGCGCTCGCCGATGATATCGCGCGCAACATGTCGGCGATGTCGGCGCGGATCGCGGTGATTCCCGGCCGCACCGTGATCGGCATCGAACTGCCCAACGCGAAGCGGGAGACGGTGTCGCTGTCAGAGCTGATCGCCAGCGACGCGTTCGAGGATATCCAGGGGCTCGGCCTCGTCCTCGGCAAGAATATCGGCGGCGATCCCGTGATCGCCGATCTGGCGCCGATGCCGCACCTGCTGGTCGCGGGCACCACCGGCTCGGGCAAGTCGGTCGGGCTGAACTCGATGATCCTGTCGCTGCTCTACCGGATGACGCCGGATCAGTGCCGCATGATCATGATCGATCCGAAGATGCTCGAATTGAGCGTGTACGACGATATCCCCCATCTCCTCTCGCCGGTGGTGACCGAGCCGCAAAAGGCGGTACGCGCGCTCAAGTGGGCAGTCGAACAGATGGAGGACCGCTACCGGATGATGTCCTCGATCGGAGTGCGCGGCCTCGCCAGCTTCAACGAAAAGGTGCGCGCCGCCAAGGCCAAGGGGCAACCGCTCGGCAGGCGTGTCCAGACCGGCTATGACGCGGCGACCGGTCAGCCGATCTATGAGGAGGAGAAGCTCGAATTCGAGCCGCTGCCGCAGATCGTGGTGATCGTCGACGAACTCGCCGACCTGATGATGACCGCCGGCAAGGAGGTCGAGTTCCTGATCCAGCGCCTGGCACAGAAGGCGCGCGCCGCGGGCATCCACCTGATCATGGCGACCCAGCGGCCCTCGGTCGACGTCATCACCGGCGTCATCAAGGCCAATTTGCCGACACGGATCAGCTTTCAGGTCACCAGCAAGATCGACAGCCGCACCATCCTAGGCGAGCAGGGCGCCGAACAGCTGCTCGGCAAGGGCGACATGCTCTACATGCCCGGGGGCAAGCAGGTCGTCCGCGTCCATGGCCCCTTCGTCTCGGACGACGAGGTCCGCGCGGTCGCCGATCATTGGCGCGGACAGGGGACGCCGGATTATATCAGCGCCGTCACCGAGGAGCCCGAGGATGGCGGCTTCGCGATGGAAGGCGGCCCCTCGGGCCCCGACGATCCCGAGACGCAGACCTACCGCCGCGCGATCCAGCTCGTCGTCGAGAATCGCAAGGCTTCGACCAGCTGGCTCCAGCGCCAGCTCCGCGTCGGCTACAATTCGGCGGCGCGGCTGATCGAACGGCTCGAGAAGGATGGCATCGTCTCCGCGCCCGATCATGTCGGCCGCCGCGAGGTGATGATCGATGTGGCGGACCTGGGACGGTTTTTGAGCTAGGCGAAGCATGGGCACTCGCAGGCCGACAGCAAAACGGATATATTGCCGCCGAGTAGGATCGGTATCTACCGCTCGCTCAGCCCGTACCAGTTCGATCTGGAATGCCGACAAAACCTAAAGCTCCAATATCCGACCGCCGGGGATCGGTTGGAGGGACGAACTGCGACGAAATGTGGGAACTTTCCTCCCTTCCCAACCGCTTTGCATCGCAGAGCCTGTTCCGGCTCGATTGGAAGGAGTTGGATCGATGGGTCTCCTTATTCTTCTTGTTGTCGGGGGTGTTATTGGTTGGCTCGCCAGCATGGTGATGCGGACCGATGCCCAGCAGGGCATCATTTTGAACGTGGTCGTTGGCATCGTCGGCTCGTTCCTTGCGGCGTTCCTGCTTTCGCCGATGCTCGGCGTGCCGCCGATCACGAGCGGAGCGATCACCGCGTCGACGCTGATCGTGTCGCTGCTCGGTGCGATCGTGCTTTTGGCGATCGTCAATCTGGTGCGCCGGGGCGCCGTCCGCTAACTCGTACGCCCACATCGACTTGCGGCAGCGCGCAAGGCCGATAGCCCGCAGGCCCCGCAAGGCTCGCGGGCTATCGTCTTTTTTTAGGGTGGGTCAGGAGATGATCGTGGTCCAGGCCGCGGCGCTGAGCGTCAGCAAGGCGCCGGTCGCCGAGGCGGCCAGCAGTCCGTGCCCGGCAAAGGTCAGGATCGGCGCATCCTGAAGCTGCTCGCGCCGGTTGCGCTCGAGGCAGCTGACGACGAACATCGCCAGGAAACCATAAATCAAGGCAAAAAACGAGAACACAGTCATACCCCCGCAGGTGTGCTGCGGCGCAAAAGACATGGGGGAATCGATTCGGTCAACCGATCGTCACGGCCAAGTTCAGGATTGTTCCCGACCTTGCGGTGGATCGTGCTCGGGGGCGGACATTACGAGCCCGAAACCCTGATATGGAAACGACGCCGTGCCGGGTTGACCGGCAGCCTATGGGCGGCCAACTTGCCCCTGGTCCGAAAAGAGGTTCGGTAACCGCGCACGAGGAGAGGGCAAGATGACGACGTACACGGAGAATGAGGCTGAGGCGCTCGCGGTTCTCAAGCATCACATCGACGCGCTGCGGGGATTGGATCTCGATGGGGTGATGGAAGACTATGTGGACGAATCGATCATGGTCCTGCCTTTTGGCACCTCGATCGGCGTGGACGCCATCCGCGGGGCGATGCAAGGCTTTCTCGCGGACCCCGAGGGTCTGCGCACGATCGAGATAACGCAGAAATATATCGGCAAGGGCGCAGTGCTCCAGAAGTTCAGGATGAATGCCGGCAAGGAAAACGAGTCGCGGGGCACGGAGGTTTTCGTGGTCCGCGACGGCAAGATCGCGTTCCAGGCGATGGAGGCCTACGAAGCGGGTCCAGCCTGAACGCGGATCGCGGGCGGGCGTAGATCGCCGAGTGCGGTCGAAGCGGCCGGCGGCCGCGGCGAGCACGTCGATTCCGTTGCCGGCTACCCGGCGGCGGCGGACGACAAGTGGTTGCAGGGAAGAAGATGGCCCTCCAGTTCGACATCATCCCACACATGATCGCGCTTGCCGCAGCCTATGCGCTCGCCATCCCCATCGGCTGGAACAGGGAGAAGGAGGAGCGGAGCGCCGGAATTCGTACCTTTCCCCTGGTGGCGGTGGCGAGCTGCGGCTTCGTCGAAACCGTCGAGGCACTGACCGCCGATGATCCGGCTGCGATGGCACGCGTGCTGGAAGGGGTGATCACGGGGGTCGGCTTTCTCGGCGGCGGCGCAATCCTCCAGCAGCGCGGATCGGTCAAGGGCACCGCCACGGCAGCAAGCCTCTGGGTGACCGGTGCGATCGGTGTCGCGTGCGGGCTCGGCAATTATGACGTCGCGTTGGTGCTGGCGATTTTCACCATGGCGACGCTCTGGATCATGCGTGAGATAAAGCCCGACGAGAGCGAACGTGGAGAGGATGGGGCCGATCGTGCCGAGCCGGGAGGCTAAGCCGAAAGGGCGGCTACAGTCTCAACTCGACCGTCACCGCGTCACCCTCGGCCAGCCGCTCCCGCTTGCGTACCTCGGCCTTGATCGGAAGGACGAAGCCTCCGCTCTCGCGCTGCGGGAAGATCGAGGTCTTCCAGTCGGTGCCGCCAATCCGGACTTCGACCCGGATCGAGCCGAAGCCACCGGTCCGGTCCAGGGCGGCATAGCGGATCTCGGCCGCGGTCTGCCCGTCGATCGTCACGAAATACCAGCCCGCGCCGGGCTTGGCCGATCGCCAGCGCCATAGGGTCGTGGTGGTTTCGAAGCAGTTGTCATTGCCCATGCACAAGCACTGTGCCGGAACCGCGCGGCGGTCAATCGAACCGTTCGGCCGACCGGCAATACCGGTAAACGGCCCTACGGCCCCGCCCTGATCCCAAGCCGCACCAAATCGCTGAGGCGACGGCCTTTCGCAGCGGCTCCGAATGAAGCGGCTCTTCAGGGAAATCCGCAGCACCGGCCTTCATCGCCTCGACCGCCATGCAGATGTCCGCTTGGCCCGAAATGACGATGATGGGCTGCTGAACGTCGCGCGCCTTGAGGCGACGAACAAGGTCGAGTCCTGCCCGCCGCTCGACAGTGGCCTAACCCTCTCCATAGGCGGACCAGGTCACGCCAGCGAGGAAACCGGCATCGACGGGAAGGTTTATTCCGGTCACTCCACGACTTCCCGGGCCGAGCAGCCAATGGATTGCATCGGCGATTTCTTCGGGCTCGAGCAGCCGACCCATGGCCGATGCGTGAGCCATCGCCTCACCGTCAAGCACGCCCACTTCGATGCCCTGCTGCAACGCAGCCGTTCGCGTGAACCCCGGTGAGACGGCGTTCACGCGCACGCCCTGTCGGCCCCAGGCCATTGCGAGCGTTCGGGTCAGGCTGATCACGCCGGCCTTGGCGGCCGAATAGGCGTGGGTGGGCGCTGATGTCATTCCGGCCACCGAAGCTATGTTCACGATCGACCCAAGGCCGCGTTGCGCCATTCGTTCGCCGATCGCTCGGGCGACGATATAGGTACCCGTCAGATCTACGCTGATCTCTTTTTCCCAATCGGAAAGCCGCAGCCTCTCGGGCGATTTCACCTTCCCCAATATTCCCGCGGCGTTCACCAGGCCGACGAGCGGTCCAACGCGCTCCTCGGCCGCCGAAACGGCTGCGGAGACGGCGATCTCATCGGTAATGTCCACGTCAAAATGGATGCCGTCCGGGACGAGTATTTCCGGCGCTCGCAGATCGAAGCTGACTGTCGCGATATCCGTCCGGGCAAGCCGTTGCGTCACCGCCGCACCGATCCCGCTCGCGGCACCTGTCACCACCACCGGCCCTGCATTCTTTATTGCCACCCTGCACGCTCCCTCTGCGACCGATCTGGTATATGGGCCAGGATAGCGCCTCGACCTTCCCGCTCAAGGTCGCGACCCGGCGGTCCTTGTCGGTGGAGAGAATGAACCATAAGTCATCCGCTGACCATGGGATTTGTCATCGCTGCTCAAGGCCGAGGTCTATGCCGAGTTGATCCGATAGCGCTTCTTGTGCTGCTGCAACGGTTCCCTCGACCCTTAGGCAATAATCGGATAATGTCGCTATGCACTGCTCGCTAACCACTTGGGCGCAAAATTCATGGCGAATGGAGAGGCCTGCGCATGATTGACAGGACCAACTGGCAGCGAAAGGAATATCGCAACCAGAAGCCAGGATTGGATGGCTTGACGGCCATGGAGTTCGACATTCCATCGGGTAGGGCATTCATAACCGCTCGGGGAATCTGGTCCCCCACGCAAGTTACCGATTTTGCGAAGGACTGGAGCAATGTGGTGGCAGCAATGCACAGCAGGGGCAAGAGCCCGCAGGTGCTGGTCGACTTGTGCGAGGCCGTTGTTCAGCCGTCGGACGTCGCGGAGGCGACGGACGGCAGCTTCGACCTGTACCGAGAGGGTGATCGGATTGCCTTGGTCGTTCCTTCGGTTCTCATGAAGGCACAGCTGCGGCGCGTGCTCGATCAAAAATTTCATACCTTCTTCACGGATCGCCACGAGGCCGAACGGTGGCTCTGGGGCAACTGATCGTCAAGAAGGGGATCACTTGAATAATAAGGCCTTTTTACGACGCGCAGATGGTGCTGAGTAGCTACTGAGGTTGCGGCAGCGTCTCCAAACAAGCTCTTCCAGGCGAGCTTGTCCGGTCTTTCGCAGCTCTGGCGGCGGAAGGGGACGAAGCCGAGTTGTTGACACTGGCGGTCTGTAGCCGGCGCCCGCAAGAGCGGTAACCCAAAGCTCCTGCCATCGCAGGGGAGCATCCGGCCTGTCAGCCAGTCCACGGCACCGGCCGAGCGCCCGCTGCGTGTCGGCGGGAGGATCAGCTTATGGTGTTCGGTGCGCAGGCCCGAATTGGAGAGCGACCGGACGCACCCGATCCATTCCTCATCAGGGTGTCTGGATAAATCTCTCAACCGATATCCTATTATACTAAAGTATAACTATAGATACTTATCCGTTAACCCTGCTTAAAATATTTACCCATATCCCATTTGGTCGACATATCTGAGTATTGACCGAGAAAGATCGCGCAGGGGATAATTGAATTCGCTATGCATTTTACTTCAAAAATTCTCGTCTCTATCTCGATAATAGGCTCTTTTTCTCACGCCGCCGATGCGCAGATGACCGCCGCCGGGGTTCAGGCCAGCACACGGATCATGACCTTTCTGCAGCCGCCTCTTTCGGGACCGTTGGTGGCGGCGATCGTCTATCGGCCTGGCGATGCTCAGTCCGAAGCTGAAGCCCAGATCATCGAGCGCGCGCTCGCAGCCGGAACGGCTGTTGGAAAGATGACCGTGAAATCCAGGCGGATCGCCACGAATGCGCTGGCCGACTTAGCCGGTGCGAAAATCGCATTCGTGACGCAAGGGAGCAATTACCGAGGCGTAGCCTCGGCAGCGGGGCAGCATTCCATCCTAACCATCAGCGCCGATCCGGCCTGCGTGAAGGCAGGCCTCTGCGTCGTGGCAATCAATTCCGTGCCGAAGGTCCAGATCCTGGTGAGCAAGGCAGCGAGCACTGCCTGCAATCTGAAATTCGGATCGGCCTTCCTCATGCTTGTCAGGGAAATGTGACGTGTACGTTGGCTTCAATTCGCTTGCGTCGCCGCGCAAAGCGATCACGCTATTGGCAACATCAGCGCTGGCGCTGGCGCTGTCCGGCGGGGCGCACGCCCAGAACGTGAGCTATGATCAGCTCCAGCAGTTGTTCGGCGAGCCTGTCACGACCAGCGTTACGGGAAAGCCGCAGCGTGCCTCGGATGCACCGGCATCGCTGGTGATCATCACGCGCGAAGACATCCGCCGTTCGCCGGCCAAAGATGTTCCAGGGCTGATCCAGGCTTATGCCGGCATCGATGTGGTGCGCTGGACCGGCGGCCATAGCGACGTGGCGATCCGCGGTGGCGTGAAGGCGTACAATTCGAGCCTGCTGGTGCTGGTCAATGGACGTCAGGTCTATCTCGATCACTTCGGCATGACCAACTGGAACGGCATCGGCGTCCAGCTTGAGGAAATTCTGCAGATCGAGGTCGTCCAGGGTCCCAACAGTGCCCTGTTCGGCTTCAACGCCGCTTCGGGCGTCATCAACATCATCACCGTCGATCCTTTGCAGACACGGCAGCTGGTCACCACCGTCGAGGCGGGGACCGGGAATCATCTTCGGTTCTCGCAAAGTGCCGCGTTAAAGATCGGTGATGATATGGGCGTTCGGCTATCGGGCGGCTACGAGAGGTCCGACGAGCTCAGTGGCTTTGCCACTTCCGTTCTGGCCGTGCCGAACATCAAGATAGCGGATATCGAACACTGGGAAGCCTCGGGCGAACTTTACATCAAGCCCGACAGTCAAACGCAGGCGAGCCTGAGCCTCACCCACTCAAGGAACAGTCAAATCGATCTCGTTCCGGTATTGTACGCTGATCCGCAGGATTTCAAGATCACCTCCATTGGTGCCCGCGCATCGCGTGATACTGGCTGGGGCGTGCTTTCCGCCAGCGCTTACCGAAATGTAGCGGAAATCGTGTCTGGCGGGGCCAGCTTCACTCGGGCCGCCTTCAAGAACAAGGTTCTGGTGGGGTCGACCAACGCGCTGATCCGCGCCGGAACGTCGGATGTCTTGAGATTTGGCCTCGAATATCGCGTCAATGAAGTCGCCATGGATCCAGGATATCCAGGCAAGACGCGCTATGCGGTCCTTGCCGGCAGCGGCATGTGGGAACGCAAGCTGGGCGATCTTCTGACGCTCACCATCGCCGGGCGGCTTGATCATCTCAAGCTCGAGCAAACGGGCATCGTCGACCAGCCGACCATTTTCACGAAGGAGGACTTCGATCGGTCGATCACCGAATGGAGCTTCAATGGCGCATTGCTGTTCAAGCTCGATGAACTGAGCTCGTTGCGCGTTTCGGGCGGCCGGGGTATTGAGGCACCGTCGCTTTTCGCCTTCGGCCAGCGCCTTCCCATCATTCTTCCTGGCGTGCCTCTTCCCCTCATTGCTGCCGGCGATCCTGCGATCGATCCGACGATCGCCACCAGCGCGGAAATCGGATTCGTCCGTAGAATCGACCACGTTGGCGGCCGTTTGGAGCTGACCGGCTTCTATAGCCGGGCAACTGACGTCATTGGAATTTCCGGACCTCAGGCGGCGCCGCGCGCGACGCCTCCAGCCTATCCCTTCATCTTCTTCACCACCGCGAATGCCGGAACCTTCAATGCAAGAGGAGTGGCCGTGTCGTTGATCGGGAAATCGGGGACGAACTGGTCATGGTCGCTGAACTATACCTGGACCAGGACGGATCAGGATATCGTCGGCAATGCGGGCGGCGTGTACCAACGGTTATTGGCCCTGGACAAGGCCAGCCCGGAACACAAGGTCAAGGCACAACTGAGCTACGAACATGGGCCGTGGCTCGCTACCGTCGCCGCACGCTATACCTCCGGAATCGATCAACTGATGCTTGGTGCTTTCGAGACGCAGCTTGTCAAAGTCCGTGCCAATGTTGGGGTGGATGCGAAGATCGCTTGCAAGATTGGCAGTGCGCTTACTGTCGCCGTCACAGGCGAGAATCTGACCGACAATAAATATGTGGGCCTGTCTCCGGGTCCAGCTGAACGCCGGTTGCGCGTCAACGCGAGGATCAGCTTGTGATGAATCCAGTTCGGACGCTTCTGGCACGGCTATCCAAACCGTCGAACTGGCCGCTCATCGCCAAATTCGCGATGGGGCCGGCGATCGCGCTCGGCGTCCTCATCGTGCTTACGCTCGTAGGCGTCTCGGCGTTGCGCAACGCGAGCGATGCCACGCAGCATGTCGTGCGTGTCGACATGCGCTACAGCACGACCCTGGGCGAGGTCGAGCGCGAGTTCGAACGCGCGGACAGCGACCTCTATCGGTTGCTCACGGCCAAGGCGGCCGACCCGACCCGAACGGACGATGCGGCCCGCGTCGCCCTCATCCAGGCGCGGCTCGATCGGGTCGAGAAGACCCTAAAGATGCTGCTGAACAGCGAGCACGGCATGTCAGATCAGCGGCGCCTCACCGCCGCCTTGCGCGACGTCGTGGAATATAAAAAGGCCATCGAGGTCGTCACAACGATGCTGGATGTGGATTTCGCGACCTCCGTGTCGATGATAGAGCCGTTTCAGAAAAATGCCGCTCGTGTCTCGAAACTGATGAACGCAGTTGCCCGTGACGGCTTGGCGCAGTCGGAGCGTCGCGCGCGCGCGGTCAGCGATAATGTGTCGACCACCATCCTTGCCTTCGTTGCGCTCGCGCTTATGGCCGTTCTTGGCATCGCCGCGGCGACCTTTCAATTTGGAGTTCGCACCGTCCGTTCGATACGCGGTATTGCCGATGCTACCAGCCGATTGGCCGCGGCGGACTACAGTATTGACACCGTAAGTCTCAGCCGTGGCGACGAACTGGGCGCGGTCGTTTCGGCACTTGAAACCTTTCGTACGCAGGCGCTCGAAACCCGCAGATTGCAGGAAGATCGCGAACAATTGCGCCGCACGACGCAGGAGAATGAGCGCCGCCGAGGAGAAGAGGCAAGGGCCGCCGAGCTCGCGCAAAGGCAGCGCGATGAAGAAGTCCGCGAATGCGCCGCGATCGAGCGGCGAGCGATGCTCGACGAGCTTGCCCGAGAGTTCGAGCGCAGCATATCGTCGGTCATCGAGGCGGTAAGCCGTTCGACCGAAAGCCTGTTCGAGAGCTCTGAACGGTTGAAGGCGACCGCCGAACGTACACACCAGAATTCGACGGTGATGGGTGTGGAAAGCCGTGAAGTCGCCCATGCGATGCAGACCGTCGTGTCCGCAACCGATGAACTCGCGATGTCGTTCGGCGAAATCGAACGTCAGGTAACCGGATCCCGCGATGCGGCGTCCACCGCGTTGCGCGAGTCCGAGACGGCGCGCGAAACCGTGGCGATGCTGGCCAGCGAAGCTGAGCGCATCGAGGCTGTCGTGCAAATGATCAACCAGATCGCGGCCCGGACCAACCTGCTGGCGCTCAACGCGACGATCGAGGCCGCGCGCGCCGGTGAAGCGGGACGCGGCTTTGCCGTGGTGGCAAACGAGGTCAAGACGCTAGCGGGGCAGACCGGCAGCGCGACCAATGAGGTTCGCGGCCAGATCTCGGGCATTCAATCGTCCGCCAAGCACGTTGTTGGGACCACGACCACTATCAACAGCCAGATCGGTCAATTGAATGGAGTCGTCCGGGAAGTGGCGACATCGGTTCAGGAACAGTCCAGGGCTGCGGCCGAGATAACGCACACCATTGTCTCAGCAATGACCAAGACCCGGGAACTGGTTGATCGGAGCAGGGAAATTCGCGACGCCGCCGACGCGAACAGCGATGCTGCCGATAATGTGCGGGCTGCCGTCAACGATCTCAGGGCGAGCTTCAAGCGTCTACGGGTGGACGCCGACCGCTTCGTCAGCCACATTCAGGCCGCTTAGATCCGCCGTCGCAGGTGCGCGCCTGTCGATGTATTCCCGGGCCGACAGCCCCGCTGATCCACGCCAACCTTCGTTTCAGTCTTCTTCTCAAATTGGCCTCCTGCGCGGTTTGCGTGAATCTCCACAGCCGTTTTCGATGCTCGTCGAAAATCATGCCGAGCATATGATGGAGGCCATTCTCGATCGACCAGCGGCCGCGGGCGGCCGAAAGACAAGTCCTCGGCGATGATGGCGGGTGGTGGTCCTGCCGCCGCAGATCACCGTCGCTTCGATCATGCCGAGAGTCATGGCTGACCCAGACTTCGCGCTTCCGAGCGAGGAACCGCTCATGATGGGTGGCAAGGACATGATATCTGATCTATGGGGCTTCATCGTCGGCGACAGCGGCGCGGCGCCGCTGTCGACCGGCGTCTTTTGGCCGCCTGTTTGGAGAGGGACGGAGTTGACCAACGAAGTGCAGATCGATCGTCGCGGTTTCTTCTCCGGTGTCGCCGTCGCGGCGGGGGGACTCGCGGCGGCCTCCGCCGGAGCGGTGACCCCGGCGGACCGATGGGATCATGAGACCGACATCCTGTGCGTAGGCGGGGGCTCGGCCGGCTGCAGTGCCGCGGTCGCGGCGGTCGATGCCGGGGCGCGGACGATGCTCGTCGAAAAGAACCCGTTGATCGGCGGCACGACGGCCAAGTCCGGCGGGGTCGCCTGGATACCGAACAATTTCATTCTGCGGCAGCAGGGGATCGACGATGATCGGCTCCATTGCCTGCGTTACATGGCGAGATATGCCTATCCGCAGATCTATGATCCGGAGAGCCCCACACTCGGCCTGGCCGAGGCCGAACATGCACTGCTGGCAGCCTTTTTCGACAATGCATCGGTGATGATCGATCGACTGCAGGAGATCGGCGTCGCCAAGTTCCAGCAGTTCCGGCTCTTCAACGCCGACGTGCTGTCGCGCGACTATGCCGACTATCTGCCGGAGAACAAGGTTCCCGCCGGCCGCGCGATCGAACTGGCGGGAGAAACGTCACCCGCCGCTGGCGGCTATAATCTGATCGCGCGCATGGAAGCCTGGCTGAACGCCAAGAAGGTTCCGATCCTGACCGATACCCCGGTCACCGGCCTCGTCATGCACGACGGCCGTGTGGTCGGCGCCACCGCCGAGCGGGACGGAAAGCCGATCCGCATCGCGGTCCGCCGCGGCGTCATCTTCGCCAGCGGCGGTTACGCCCACAATGTCGAGCTGGTCCAACGCCATCAGATCGCGATCTGGGGATCGTGCGCGCTGACCGGTTCCACGGGCGATTTCATCAGGATCGCGGAGTCCGTCGGTGCGGCGATGGGCAGTATGCACACCGCGTGGCGAACGCAGGTCCCGCTCGAAGAAGCGCTGACCAGTCGCGCGGTCTCACGCGGCCTCGGCGGACTTGCGGGCGACTCGATGATCGTCGTCAACAAATATGGCGACCGCGTCATGAACGAGAAAGGCCCCTATAACGAGCGCGGGGTCGCGCATTTCCATTACGACGCGATCCGGGCGGAATATCCGAACCAGCTGCTGTTCATGCTGTTCGACGAACGCTCGCTCGATTGCTACGGCGGATCGCATCCGATCCCGGTCAACGCAAGCGACGTAGCCTATGTAATCAAGGGTGCCACGATCGAGGAACTCACAGCCGGGATTGCCGAGCGGCTGGCGACCCACGGCGCTCGGATCGGGCGGGTGACGCTCGCACCCGACTTCGCTTCGAAAGCCAAGCAGACGATCAAGCGCTTCAACGGCTTCGCCGAAACCGGCAAGGATGCCGACTTTCTCCGCGGACTGCACGAATATGACCGGGAATGGCAGCTGTTCTCCACGGTGCGGCGTAAGGAGGCGCGCCATCCGCCCAGCACCATGCCGAACAACACTATGCATCCCATTGCGGACAAGGGGCCCTATTACGCGATCATCCTCGCCGCGGGTGCGCTCGACACCAATGGCGGCCCGCTCATCGACGCGCAGGCACGCGTGCTCGATTCGCAGGGCAAACCCATCCCAGGGCTGTACGGCGCGGGGAACTGCATCGCGAGTCCGCTGCGCGAGGGATATTTCGGTCCCGGGGCGACGATCGGCCCGGCGATGGCCTTCGGCTATATCGCGGCGCACAACGCGGCGAAGGGGGCATGACGATGCTGAAACGATGGTTCCTAATCCTGCTCGCCCCCGCCGCCGCGGTTGCCGCGGCCAAGCCGGCGGCGGTCAGTTTCCAGACTGATCTGGTGCCCGTGCTTCGCAGCAGATGCGCGACCTGCCACATGACGGCCGCCGACGTGGGTTTCATCGCGCTTGCGCCGGCGGCCGCTTACAACAATCTTGTCGGTGTTCCATCGGTGCAGTCGAAGCTCGTGCGGGTGGTGCCCGGCAAGCCGGACAAAAGCTACCTGATATTGAAACTCGAAAACCGGCACCAGGCGGAGGGAACGGGCGTGCGTATGCCGTTCGGCACCCCCCCGCTCGACACCGCCACGCTCGCAATGTTCCGTCGCTGGGTCGCCCAGGGCGCAAAGAACAATTGACGGCGCATCGGGAATTATCATCCGGCGCGGGTTGGAGATGCCTTGAAGGATGCGGCCGATAGTGGCCGGCTCGCCGAGATCCGCCAGCAGGTCTGGGGCAATTCGATCACGGTGCGGCCGATCATGGCGCGGGTATCCGCAGTTCTGGATAGAGCGCGCTCGGATGGAAGGATTCAGGCGATCTCCTCCACTGCGGCCGGGGCCGCGACGGCGAGCGGCCGGCGGGCGAACATGATCGCGGCGAACAGCATGGCGGCCGTCGCCAGCAGAGCGCCGCACATCATGAACGGCAGCGCGTACCCGCCCGATCGTTCGAACAACAGGCCGACCAGCGGCGGAACACCGAAGATGAAAGGGAGCTTGACGCCATAACTCAGCCCCATCGCCCGGCTCGTCCCAGCCGGTCCGAACAAGGCGGTGCAGGCCGCGCCGTGGAGCGCGATGACCGGCACATTGCAGATCCCGAACAGGATCGTCACGCCATAGAGTTCCGCGCCGCTGGCCTGCCCGATCGCAAACCATAGTAGCCCCTGGCTCGCAGCGGAGAAGATGATGGCAGGTATCGCGCCGATCCTATCGATGAGCCAGCCAAATGCCAGGATGCCGAGCAGCCCCGCGCCCGAATAGACCGACAGCAGTCCCGAGGCCGACTGCAGGCTGAACCCCGCGCCAAGGCCGTAAGGCACGATATGCACGATGAAGGAAATGCCTGCGCCAGTGACCAGGCCGACTCCGAGCGACATGAGCCAGAACGGCGGCGAGCGGAGCAGGCCCGGGGCTGCTGGCTGATCGGCCCGGATGACGGCGCCTCTGCCGGACACTTCGCTAGGCAGCAGGAGGCAAAGCGGCGCGATACACGCGACGCAGGCGGCGACGCCGAGGAGTACCGGCGTGCGCCCGATCTGCGGCACCATCATGCCGACGATGAAGGGACTGAGAAACAATATGAGCGGCAGATTGACGAGGCTGAGCATCAGTCCCCGCCCGCGTTCCGGCATCCCGCTGATTATGTTAAGCGGCCCCAGCACGCCGCAGATGCTGGCCGAGGCGCCGATCAGCGCATACATGCCGAGCGCCACGGTGTAGGAGGAGGTGAGTGCGAGGCCGCCGAAACCCGCCGCTCCAAGCAATGCGCCGGCCATCATGGCCGACGGCGTGGAAATCCTGCCGAGCAGCTTGGCCGCGATAGGCGCGAGCCCTCCGATCGTCAGGGTGACCAGGCTCATGCCGAAGGCGGCCGCCGCCCGATCGATGCCGAAATGCTCTTGATTCGCGGTGAGCAGGGGACCGAATGTCCCGTAGGCGAGCCCCATGGAGAGGTTGTGCGCCAGGAAGCATATCAGGATCGTGGAGGTCCGGCGGGCCTGCGTTTCACTGGCGTTGATCGAAGTCATTCCGCATGTCTCCCCGGTCGCTCCTCAAGCGAAAATCTGGATGGCCGCGCCGCGTGCAATCGCCGGCGCACATGGGGATACGGCCTAGATTGCCGGTGTCAACCAATGTCGGATAAGTATTCACGGAATGATATTGTATTGTAAAAGTTATGGCGAAATACCAACAAGTATCCTGTGAGAAAATATGCGAGAGGCGACGGCCCGTTGCGATTCTATTGGCGGGAGTGGGACCGCCTTCAGATGGATCGGGCGCAGCGGAAGCCGATATGCGAGGTGCTCGTATCGATTGTCTGCGGATAACGCGCCGCCGGTCGATATCGCCGGCAATAATTTTCCGCGCAAAGATGTGAGCCCCCTTTCAGAACCTTGCGGCCGATCATGCCACCGGGGCTGTCGCCCTGTCGGCTCATCGCTTCGCTGGCCCCTTTAGGGTTTTTCGGTACGCAGCAGGGAGATTGCGGCGCAAGTTGTGCGCTCTCCGCATACCAGTCAGCGGTCCATTCCCACACATTGCCGATCATGTCGTTGAAGCCGAAGCCATTGGCTGGGAAGCTGCCAACGGCCGTGGTAAGCACGGAGCCTGGCCGGCGACTGTGATGCCATGGAAAGGCGCCCTGCCAATAGTTGGCCAACAGCTTTCCATCGGGAGCCAGCTCGTTCCCCCAGGGATATTCCGAGCCCTCCACGCCGCCGCGCGCGGCGAACTCCCACTCGGCCTCGGTCGGCAGTCGCTTTCCCGCCCACTCGGCGTACGCCACCGCGTCGGGGTAGGCGATGTGAACGACCGGATGGGCGTCGAGGCCTGCAATCCCGCTGCCGGGCCCCTGGGGATGCCGCCAATCGGCCCCGAAGACATAGCGCCACCACTGCATCGGATCGTGCAGGGCAAGGGGCCCCCGAGGCATCACGAACACCGATGAGCCCGCCCGGAGCATGTCCGGATCCGCATCGGGATAGTCGTCCGCGATCGGGGCGGCCTCGGCGACCGTCCGGTATCCGGTCTCATCGACGAAGCGACGGTACTCCGCGTTGGTGACGGGATTCGGGTCGAGCAGGAAAGCGTCGACGCTGACAGTCCTGCACGGCGCTTCCTCGGGGTAGAAGGCGTCCGAACCCATCGCATAGGTTCCCCCGGGCACCAGGATCATCGTGTCGCTCAACTTCGGTCCAGTCCCACTCGAGTCGGCCTTCGGAACGTCGATACGGCGTGCAAAGCGCCGCCACCACCGTTTTCAGCGGCGCGCGGCGGAGGCGCCGGTCGAGAGGAATTTCGGACCCTCGAGCTGCATCTTGCCTGGCCGTTCGGCGGCATGCGCGAAGGCGAGCGCCCAGGCTATGGCGGCCAGAAGTGTAGCGGCGATTTGCAGCGCCGGAACCGCGTACAGTCAACAATAGGCGCGTAGACGGGTTCCTGATGTCTGGTATCGGGAGGGCCCGCTTCAGAAAAGAAAGGGCGTCCGGTCCGCCGGACCGGACGCCCTTCCCCTCACCTGGGCCGTCTTACGGGCAGCAGTCGGCGCCCTCGACACAGCAGCCCAGCGCCTCGCAACACGCGGCTGCCGCCTTCGCGACCGCCTCCGGGGCGGCAGCATAAGCCGATCCGGCAAACAGCATCGCCGCAGCGACGAAGATGATCTTCTTCATGTTGAAACTCCGAAAGTGAAATATCTCAGCTTGCGATCAGCTTCGCGGGGGAGGCGCGTCCGGCGGGATGGTCTGGTTTGCCAATGTTCGTGGCGGTGTGGGCTGCAGCGGCGCTTTGGGGCGTGGAAAGGCGCCGAGCTCGGCGACATCCGGCGTGATCGCCAGACATGAAGCCTTGCAGGCCACCACGCTCGCATCGCTTTTCTGGTCCGGATGATGACAGCTTTCGTTGTGCGACAGCGCTGGCGGCGTCGACGCGGCGGCAAAACCGGGCATGAGCGAGTTGCAGCCCACAACCAGGCCCGCGACGAGCAGAAACTTCATGCAGATGTGCCATGCAGCGACCATGAATCGACACCAGCGCCATTTCCCGCCCGACTCCAGCGCCGACCGTTGCACTGGCGAAGCGCGCCGACCGCGCATCATCGCATCTGCTGCCCGATTAGGCTCAAAGCATCCTCCTCCCGCCCGCTTCGCTGCACCAAAGCCCGCCCTCGACCGTTCATGGCTCTCCACCTCGCAAGGAGCCAAGCCATGGATAATGATAGAGATATCTCGGTTCTCAACAGTCTGATCAAGACCACCCTCGACAGCGTCAAAGGCTTCGAGGACGCCGCTGAGGACGGCGAGGGCCGCTTCTCTTCGGTGTTCACCGAGTTCGCGCAGGAGCGCCGCGCGGTGGTGTCGCGGCTTCAGCAAGAGGTCCGCCGCTTGGGCGGGAATCCCGAAGACGACAGCAGCCTGGCCGCCGCCGCGCACCGGACCTTCATGAACCTCAAGGATTTGCTGATGGGACGCGACGACAAGGCGGTCGTCCAAGAGGTCGAACGCGGCGAGGACTATCTCAAGGAGAAATACGAAATCGCGCTTCGCGACACCGACATGTCAACCCAGACCCGCTCGGTGATCGAACAGGCTTTTGTATCGGTCCGGGAGGGTCATGATCGGGCCAGCGCGCTCAAGCACAGCATGGCGAACGAGGTCTAAGGGGCGCTCGCGTCGACATGACTTGGCGGAGCCTGTCAGCCCGGCCCCCGCCCCCGGGGCCGACAGGCTCCTGCGCACCCCGCGCCGTAAAACTGGCCGTAGCATTATGCTACGGAAAACAAAGCGCAAGATCGCCAAGGCGCAAGTTCGACCATTGAATGAGCACTATCCCGAGTTAGACGACTTTTGTCATCGTCGAACGGAACTCCTGGCGCGACGAGCTGTTTTCTCACGCACCGGAGATGCCTCCCCCGCGCTTCGGTTTCAAAGGGTCCACCGGCCGTTGGGGGGGGGCCCCCCCCCCCCCCCCCGCCCGCGCCCGCCGCGCCCCCCCCCCCCCCCC
>CAMLSA010000046.1 GCA_946482655.1 uncultured Sphingomonas sp.
CGCAGGGCGCCTGCCCGGCCTGCGACGGCCTCGGCGAGAAGCTCTATTTCGATCCCCAGCTCGTCGTCCCCAACGAGGCGCTGTCGATCAAGCAGGGCGCGGTGGTGCCCTGGGCGAAGTCGAACCCGCCCAGTCCCTATTATATGCAGGTGCTCTCGAGCGTCGCCCGTGCCTATGATTTCCGGCTCGATACGCCGTGGAGCGACCTTCCGCAGGAAGTCCGCGACGTCATCCTCTACGGGACGAAGGGCAAGGCGATCACCCTCACCTTCATCGACGGGCGCAAGAGCTATGACGTCAGCAAGCCGTTCGAGGGGGTGATCCACAATCTCGACCGGCGGATGCTGTCGACCGAGAGCGCCTGGATGCGCGAGGAGCTGGGCAAATATCAGTCCGCCGCCCATTGCGAGCTGTGCTCCGGCGCCCGGCTCAAGCCCGAGGCGCTCGCGGTCAAGATCGCCGGCGAGGACATTTCGATGTCGACCCGCCGCGCCGTCGGCCCCGCGCTCCAATTCTTCCGCGACATGCCGAAGCATCTCAATGCGCAGCAGAACGCGATCGCCGAACGCATCCTCAAGGAGATCGTCGAGCGGCTCGGCTTCCTCGACAATGTCGGGCTCGACTATCTCAACCTCGACCGCACCTCGGGCACGCTGTCTGGCGGCGAGAGCCAGCGCATCCGCCTCGCCTCCCAGATCGGCTCGGGCCTGTCGGGGGTCCTCTACGTCCTCGACGAGCCGTCGATCGGTCTCCACCAGCGCGACAATGACCGGCTGCTGGTGACCCTGCGGCGGCTGCGCGATCTCGGCAACACGGTGATCGTCGTCGAGCATGACGAGGACGCGATCCGGAGCGCCGACTATATCCTCGACATGGGCCCCGGCGCGGGCGTGCATGGTGGCGAGGTGGTCGCGCAGGGCACGCTCGACGACATCCTCGATCATGAGGGCAGCCTGACCGGCGATTATCTGTCGGGCCGCCGCATGGTCGACGTGCCGGCGCGGCGGCGCAAGGGCAACGGCAGGAAGGTCACCGTCCACGGCGCGCGCGCGAACAACCTCAAGAATGTCACCGCCGCGATCCCGCTCGGCACCTTCACCTGCATCACCGGCGTCTCCGGATCGGGCAAGTCGAGCTTCACCGTCGACACGCTCTACGCCGCCGCCGCGCGCTCGCTCAACGGCGCGCGGGTGATCGCGGGCACGCACGACAAGGTCACCGGCTTCGAATATTGTGACAAGGTGATCGACATCGATCAGTCGCCGATCGGCCGCACCCCGCGATCGAACCCGGCCACCTACACCGGCGCCTTCACCAACATCCGCGATTGGTTCGCCGGCCTCCCCGAAAGCCAGGCGCGCGGCTACAAGCCGGGCCGCTTCAGCTTCAACGTCAAGGGCGGCCGCTGCGAGGCGTGCACCGGCGACGGGCTGCTCAAGATCGAGATGCACTTTCTGCCCGACGTCTACGTCACCTGCGACGTCTGCCACGGCAAGCGCTACAACCGCGAGACGCTGGAGGTGAAGTTCAGGGACAAGTCGATCGCCGACGTCCTCGACATGACCGTCGAGGACGCGGTGGAATTCTTCAAGGCCGTCCCCGCGATCCGCGACAAGATGGCGATGCTGGCGGAGGTCGGTCTCGGCTACGTCAAGGTGGGCCAGCAGGCGACCACCCTCTCGGGCGGCGAGGCCCAGAGGGTCAAGCTCGCCAAGGAGCTGTCGCGCAGGGCGACGGGGAACACGCTCTATATCCTCGACGAGCCGACGACGGGACTGCACTTCGAGGATGTGCGGAAATTGCTCGAGGTGCTGCACGCACTGGTCGAGCAGGGAAATACTGTGGTGGTGATCGAGCACAATCTGGAGGTCATCAAGACCGCGGACTGGATTATCGACCTGGGGCCCGAGGGCGGCGTGCGCGGGGGGGGGATCGTGGCGGAAGGGACGCCGGAGCAGGTGGCGGAGGAACCGAGGTCGTATACGGGCCAGTACCTCAGACCGTTGTTGCAGCCCGGGGCGAGGAGTGCGCAGGCGGCCGAATAGGCGGCCTTGGAAGTCACTATTACGGTGACAATTTACTAATTTCGCTGTCCCGCCTCGTTTCTGCTCCCCAGTGCGCTACGACCTGCGCTTGCACGACTGGACCCACAACCCCCGCATCAGCCGGATTATACTTCTCGACGAAGGCCACCGCCGCCTTGAGCATCGTCAGGCGGGTTTCGCCGGTCGACAGCCAATGGTCCTCGCCCGGCAGCGTGATCATTTGGACGGGTTTTCCGGCGCGCTGCAGCGCCGCCATCATGCTCCTGCTCTGGGAGGGTGAGACAGCTTCAGGTCGCGACCCGAGCCGATCTCCTTCTTCAGCGACCGCATCAGCATCTGATTGTGGCCGCTCTCCCTCATGTCGGTGCGCACCATCGCCGCAACGTCGCCGATCCCGGCCACCGAAACCGCGCACCGGTACAGCCCCTGCTGGATCGTCACCCCCGCCAGCGCCGCAAACCGATTCGCATGGATCTGCTGAACAGCTCTGATAAGTCTCGTCCCATGTGCAACGAGATCTCCCGCCGCATCGATCTCGATCTGCTGAGGATCGGCTTCGAGCAGCAATATATCAGGATCCACACACCCGAGGGCGCTCCCAATATGGAGCCGCTCGCCAGCGTGCGGATCACCGATCCGACCGTGATTGTCCGCGCGGTGGCGGAGGCCCCATCGGACGCCGAGCTTGTCACCCGCCGCTGGAGCTGGCCGGGGCCGGGCGGCAAGCCCGTCTATAACTATCGCGGCGAGGGGCGCGAGTTCCGCAATTCGGCGACGCAGGGCCGCTGCCTGGTCCCGGTCGACGGCTTCTACGAGTTCACCGCGCCCGCCGATCCCGCCAAGAAGCGCAAGGACAAATGGCTGTTCCGCTGGAAGGACGAGCCATGGTTCGCGATCGTAGGGCTGTGGAAGCGGGACCCGGCGGTGGGCGAGGCCTTCACCATGCTGACCTGCGAGCCCGGCCCCGACATCGCCCCCTATCACAACCGCCAGGTCGCCCTCCTCGACCGTCGCGACTGGTCCGGCTGGCTGAGCGGCGCGGCGCCGGCACAGGATCTGATCCGGCCGGTGCCCGCGGGAACTCTGACGGTCGAGCAGGTGGGGTAGCCCCCCGCCCTCACCAGAAGAGCGACGGCGCCTTGGCGATATGCAGCAGCTCGGCGCTCACGTCGCTGCCGGCGACATCGACGTCCATGAAATGGACGATGCGCACGAGACGGTCCTGAACAGTCTTCGGCTCGCTCTGCTCCGCGAGCGCCTCGAGCGCCCGGAGCCCGCCGCCGGCGGCGGCTTCCACCAGGCCACCGTGCCGCCAGTCGCGCCGCACCAGCTCGAACGCAGCCCTCACCTCGGCATGGACCGGGCGGACAGCGGGCAGCAAACCGGCCACGAGCCGATCGAGCGCGTCGCGATCCTTGGCGGGAAAGTCCACCAGCTCTTCGGTGCGCAGGATTCGGCAGTCGACGAAGCGAGCGCAAACCTCCTCGAACGCCTCGCCCATCTGGGCGACGCCGGCTACCTGGATCATCCCATGCAGCCGGTCCAAGGGTTCGCGGGTCGCCTCGTAAAACTGCGCCGCGTGCTTGCGCCGGCCCCGGCCGCCGGTCAGGAAATCGAGAATCGCCATGGCGCTGGGTAGCGCGAGCCGGCACCGGTGGCGAGCGTGGCGGGTCGCTGCCCGGCCTGCTCGGCCGAGTCGGCGAAAGCCTATGTAGCTGCTGCTACACAGGCAGCCCGGCCGGCCTTTCGCGGGCACGATCCATCCGAACCGGCGGAACCGCCCCCGTCCCCTTCGGGTTGGCGCCTCGCAACGCCTTGATTCCAGGAGAGGACTGATGAGCAGAATCATGACCAAAGCGCTGCTCGCCGCCACCGCCGCGATCGGCATCGCCGCCGCGTCCCAGGCGCAGCCGCCCAAATACTTCATCCAGGACGCGATCCGCGGCCACCAGACGGAGATGATGCTGGCCGGGCTCGCCACCGAACGCGCCGCCTCGCCCGGGATACGCCGCTACGGGCGCGAGCTGCAGCGCGACCATAGCGCCGCCAAGCAGGACGCGATCCGCGTCGCCCGGCGGATGGGCGTGCCCAACCCCATCGGCATGACCCCCGAGGGCCGCCGTACCTATTCGCGGCTGAAGATGCTGCACGGCCGCGCTTTCGACCGTGCCTTCCTGCGTCACGTGACCAACGAGCATCGCGAGGACATCGCCGAATATCGCGATCAGGCGCGCAGCGGCGCCCCCACAGCGCGCTATGCCGAGCGGACCCTGCCGACCCTGCGCGAGCATCTGCGCGCGGCCGAGCGGCTGGGCTAGACCAGTTTCGCCCCCTCTCGCCTATCCGCGAGAGGGGGCTTGACCCGGTGCACCATCGACACCAGCACGAAAGAGATGATCATCAGCAGATACCAGGCGCCGAGCTTGCCGATCGGCACCGCGGTCCACCGCCCGCGCTGGTGCGGGTAGCTCCAGGCGTTCGCGTAGGTGCCGATATTCTCGGCGAGCCAGATGAACAGGGCGACCAGCAGGAAGCCGAGCAGCAGCGGCATTTTCCGGTGCGCGCGGAACGGGCGGTAGTGGATCCAGGTTCCGCCGAACAGCAGCGCGGTCGCCGCGAACAAAGCGAGGCGGATGTCGGGCAGCCAGTGGTGGGCGAAGAAGTTGACGTAGATCGCCACCGCGAGCGCGATCGTCGTCCAGCGTGGCGGATAGCCAGTGAAACGGAAATCGAAGATCCGCCAGACGCGCGCGATATAGCTGCCCACCGCCGCGTACATGAAGCCCGAGAAGAGCGGCACCTCGCCGATCCGCAGCAGCCCGGCCTCGCGATATTCCCAGGAGCCGTGCGCGGTCTTGAACAGTTCCATCACCGTGCCGACGACGTGGAAGGCGAGGATCACCTTGGCCTCGTCGAGGCTTTCGAGCCGGAAGGCGAGCATCGCCAGCTGGATCGCCAGCGCGGCAACGGTCAGGAAATCATAGCGCGCGATCGGCGCATCGTCCGGCCACCAGAGATGGGTGCCGAGCAGCAGCGCCAGCATCAGCGCACCGAACAGGCAGGCCCAGCCCTGCTTGAACCCGAACAGCAGAAATTCGTAGGCGAAGGCCGGCAAGCCCCGCTCGGGCGCCGCCGCCTCGAGCCGCGCCCGGATCGCGGCGAAGCGGGTGGCGCCGGGCTTCTCCAGCTCCTTGCGGCCCAAGGCCGTATCCCGTGATCAGCCCCCCTGCCGCCGCGCCAGGAAGGCCAGCCTCTCGAACAGCATGATGTCCTGCTCGTTCTTGAGCAGCGCCCCGTGGAGCGGGGGGATAGCCTTCCTGGGATCCCGCGACTGGAGCACCTCGAGCGGCATGTCCTCGGCGAGCAGCAGCTTGAGCCAGTCGAGCAATTCGCTGGTGGAGGGCTTCTTCTTGAGGCCGGGAACCTCGCGGATCTCGTAGAAGATGTCCATCGCCTTGCCGACCAGCATCTTCTGGATGCCGGGGAAATGGACGTCGACGATAGACTGCATCGTCTCGCGATCGGGAAATTTGATGTAGTGGAAGAAACAGCGGCGCAGGAAGGCGTCGGGCAGCTCCTTTTCATTGTTGCTGGTGATCACGACGATCGGCCGCTCCTTGGCCGCGATCGTCTCGCCGGTCTCATAGACATCGAACGACATGCGATCGAGCTCCTGGAGGAGGTCGTTCGGGAATTCGATATCGGCCTTGTCGATCTCGTCGATCAGCAGCACCGGCAGCTCGGGCGAGGTGAAGGCGTCCCACAGCTTGCCGCGCTTTATATAGTTGCGGATGTCGTGGACGCGCTCGTCGCCGAGCTGGCCATCGCGCAGGCGGGCGACCGCGTCATATTCGTAGAGGCCCTGGTGCGCCTTGGTGGTCGACTTGATGTGCCACTCGATCAGCGGCGCGCTGGCGGCGGCGGCGATCTCGTGCGCCAGCACGGTCTTGCCGGTCCCCGGCTCGCCCTTCACCAGCAGCGGGCGCCGCAGCGTGACCGCGGCGTTGACCGCGACCTTCAGGTCCTGGGTCGCGATATAATTGCTCGTCCCGTCAAAACGCACGCCGCCGTCTCCCGCTGTAGATCGCCGTCGGCGATAGGGGGAGGGAGAGATCAGAGCAAGACGTCAGCGCTCGGACGCCCCGATTCTCTCCTTCGCTTTCAACGGAGGGGAAGAATTTCTATGTGCCTATCCGGGCCTCCGCCCGCGCCTCGAGCAGGTCCCACAACCCGCGATTCTGGACGAGCAGCTGCTGTGCTCCGAACGTCATCGCGCGCTCGACCGCGGGCGAGCCGGCCTCATCGGCGACGCCCAAGGTCTGGCGCGCCGAGGGGAGGGCCGGCGGCGTCAGGGCGACGCCGTAGCGCTGCGCGGCGGCATCGATGACCGCGCGGATCACGCGCCAGTCGAGCACCAGCGCCATCGCCGCGCCCAATGCGCAGCCGTTGCGGTCCGAGCGGGCGAGCATCTCGAGCGCGTGGCGCTGGCCCGCGACCGCGGCTTCGCACTCCGCCTGGCCTGGGGTGCTGGGCAAAGGCCCCGCCGCGACCACGATCCGCATCAGATAAGCGCGCTCCTCGCCGAAGCCCTGGGCGGCGCCATCCAGCCATGCACCGACCGCGGCCGTCACCGGCTTCGAGCGGGCGAGCTCGACAACACCGGGGTGGCGGCCGTGCAGATACGCGATGAAATGGACCGCGTCGGCCAGATCGCGCCCGGTCTCGCGACCGCGGGCGAAGATGTGGCTGGCGATATAGGGGTGGCTCCGGCCCCCATCGGTGCCGAGCAGGACACTGATCGTCTCGGCCGCGCTGACACGCGCAGCCTGCTGCTGAACTTCATACGCCATAAGCAACATACCCCGAATACAACCGGATCACGCACGAGAAGCATCGAAGCCGCCCCTCGCCCGAATCATCTACACTAGCTCGGTAAATGCCGCGTTACGGAACCGAAAAAACGATGATTAGCAGGCCAGCCGCACGATAATCCCCGCGGCGGGCCCGACAGGGCGACTCGGCGTGGCGGAATTCGGCCAGCGTTGGTCACAACGGCAATTCCCCGTTCAGCCGTTCGGCGCTACAGGTGGAGGCTTATGGCCCGTTCATCCTCTCGCTCGAACGACTGGGGTTTCCCCCGCTGGCGCGGTTATGGCGGCGAGCGCGGAGCCACCAAGGTGCGGCTGTGCGACCGGCATGGCTGCGACAAGGCCGGGGACCGCCCCGCGCCCAAGGCGCCCAACAGTCGCGAGCGCTGGTATTTCTGCGAGGAGCACGCCGCCGAATATAATCGCAACTGGGACTATTTCGCGGGCCTCTCCGCCGACGAGGCCGCCCAGCGCGAGTCGGACGAGCGGCGCTCCTCGTCCGGCTATGCCGAACAGGCGCATTATGGCTGGGCCGGCCCCGGCGACGGCCGCTGGAGCCGCGATGAGATGCACGCCTTCGAGACGCTCGAACTGGAGGTCGACGCCGGTTTCGAGGAGATCAAGACGGCGTGGCGCCGGCTTGCCAAGGCCAACCACCCCGATGTGAAGCCCAACGACGCCGCCGCCGCGGTCCGCTTCCAGGCGGTGCAGGCGGCGTTCGAGATATTGCGCCGCGCGGAAGAACGCCGGCCCCGCTGAAGCGGAGATTTCCGCTTCACCAGGGCTGTAGACCTCGCCCGGGAACGCAGTCCAACCAGCTTCGTTAGGGTAATCTTCCTGATTTGCTTGTTGACATGCGTCTCAGTAGGGCAGTTCCGGCTGCTTGCGCAAAGGAGAAGCTGGTTGCGTATCTTATGCGTCGACGACGACGGACTGGTGCTGGCCGTCACTTCCGATCTGCTCCGGGCACTAGGCCACGAGGTGATCGAGGCGAATAGCGGGCGCGACGCCGCCGAGGCGATGCGCGATCCCGCCGCCTTCGACGTGCTGGTCACGGATATTCACATGCCCGGCGGCCCGGGCGGCTTGGAACTCGCCGAATATGCGCGTCAGGTTCGGCCGGACCTGCCGATCATCTATTTCAGCGGGCTGGCACACGCCGTGCCCCTCGGTATCGACGGCACCGTGCTGCGCAAGCCTTGCAATCTCGGCTCGCTGGAGCGTGCGCTCGAAGGCGCGCATTAGACGGGCCCTGTCGCACGGGTGAAGCCGCTCGCACCGGTTGCGTCGGGGTGAATGGCGCATCTTCCCGCCGTCCGCGCGGCCGAACTCCCTCAGTATTTTCTGATTATTTCCCGCGAGAAGTCGCGAAAATATTCGCGCGCCTTCTCGACGGCGGGCATCACCGTGACCTGATGGATTCCATCCGCCTCGCGTGCCCGAATGCTATCGATGATCTCATCGGGGGGGCCGACGAACATCCCCGCTGCGCGAATCAGGTCGGGCGTAATGAACTGCCTTTCGTCATCGAGCACATAGGTCGCATGGCCGCGGTGGATTCGCTGATGGATGTTAGCCGGGGTCAAGCCGAGACCATCGATATGGGCGAGGTAGCGCTCCCAGATATTCCACGCATAGTCCGGCACGAGCTTCTCGGGATCCGCGCCCTTTTGCGCCATCTCCCACCAGGTGTGCAGCGTGGTGCACGCGACCGTCGCGCCAATCTGCTCGATCACGCGTTGCGAAGCCGCGGTCTCGCCGGGCATGAGCAAACAGGCGCGAGCACTTGTCGTCATCTGGAAATCGTCGGGCAACACACGGCCGACCTCGGCTGCTCCGGCCTTGATCTTGGCGACCCGCTGGGCGAGCCCCTCGCGCCCCTGCGCGGTCAGGCTATAGCCGCCGGTCACACAGCCATCGCCGAACGCGCCCGCGGCCTTGAGCGCGAGTGGTCCGTCCGCCGCGACGTAGATCGGCACCTTCTGCTCGGTCTCGAGAAAGCCTCGGTCGACGTCGAGGAACCGAATGACGCGCGTCTCACCGTCGACGGTATATTCGACCTCCTCTCCGTGAAGCAGCCCCCGAACCACGCGCAGATAGTCGCGAAAGGCGGGAGCCTTGACCGGCTCGCGGCCCATCAGCATCAGGGATGAAAATCCGGTACCGATGCCGAGGAAGGTCCGCCCGGGGGCGATCCGGTTGACGGTCGCTATGGCATTCGCGGTGACAGGCGCTATGCGCGTCCCGGGATTGGTCACCCCCGTTCCGAGCATGATGCGGGAGGTATTCTCGGCCGCGAGCGCCAAAATGCCGTAGCAGTCCGACCAGATCATATGCGAGTCGGCCACCCATGCGGCATCGAAGTCCAGCGCCTCGAGCTCGCAGATCAGGCGCCAGTCGTCGGCCTTCGGCGCGAGCAACCCGGCAAACTTCATGTGGCTCTCCCGATAAGTGCGGCGCGATCGGCCGCATGTTCGAATCCGCTTCAGTTCTCCCGGGCGGTGAGGCTCCGAAAGCGCCTGCCGCGCCTTGGCTGAGCATAGCCACGGCGGCATCAGGCTCGTCAACCCCGATGCCGGCAAGACCGCTCGCCGGGAGCGAAACGCGCGCCTCGATCGCGCCGGACTAGACCTTCCCCGTCAACACCGCGAGGCTTGCCCGCTCGTTGCAGCGCAGGGCGCGCGGCTCATTTGGCACGGCTTCGATCCAGCGGCCGGCCTTCGCCATATCGACGAAGGCTGGCGCGACATAGGATTTGCGGCATACCGCGGGCGTGTTGCCGAGTTGCCGTGCGACCTCTTCGAGCATCGTCTTCACCGTGGTCCGCCGTCCTCTCGCGAGCATCCCCGCGGCGATCGCGCAGGCGCGCCAGGTGCGGAACGTCTTGGCGGTGCCGGCGCCGCCGGTGAGTTCGCAGATCCACTGGTTGATGTCGGCGGCGCGGACGCGCAGCCCGGATCGCATCGCGAACAATTCTCCCGCCGCCGACGTCTTCAGCTCGGCGAGCGCGGCGGCGAGCGCGGCGTCCTTCCCCGACAGCTCGGCGCGAATCCCGTGCTTGCCGTAGAAGCGGAGGTGAATCTCGTCGCCGTTGATCTGCGCGTGGCGGTTGAGCAGTGTCGTTGCGCCGAAGCTGCCCCGCGCGGCGGAGTCGGCCGAACCCACGCGGATCGCGAAGCCGTCGAGCAGCCGCACCGCCGCCGCCCGCGCCCGCTCCCAGGGATCGTCGCTGACGAGCGCGCGGCGAACCGCGCGGCGCAGATGCGGCAGATGCCTCGCGAACTCGGGAAGCGACGCGAATTTCTCCTCGTCGCGCCGCTCGCGCCAGCCATTGTGATATCGATATTGCTTGCGCCCCGCCGCGTCGAGCCCAGTCGCCTGGACAGGCGCTTCCCGGTCCGGATTGATCCACACCTTGCGCCACGCCGGCGGGATTCCCAGCGAGAGGATGCGCATACGTTCCTCGACGTCGGTGACGGTGGATCCGTCGGGCGCGACGAAACGCCAGCCGCGCCCGCGCCTGATCCGGCTGATGCCGGGCGCGGAGTCGACCGTGTCGAGCTGATCTATCGGACGGTACTGCATGGAAGGTGCAGAACGCGGCGGCTGGGGTTCGGTGCCACCGATATTGCAATATCGTCATCGTCATCCCGGCGAGGATGGAATCTCGGCAGAGGCTCGCGGCCTCGATTCCTTCCCTGCCGCCCGTCATGCCGGCCTTCGCCGGCATGACGGCTTGCGCGGGCCTACATGCCCAGATCGTCGGGCAGCGGGTCCTTGCCCGAGATGCGGCGGGCGAGCGCCTCCGCATCGGTCAGCGTCCAGCGGCCCGGAATCTCGATCACGCCGCTGGAGACCGGCTTGCGGACCGGTTCGCTGCTCAGGGCGCGGCCGTCCAGTGCGACCGTCATCGGCTTGCCGACCAACTTCGCCGAAAGCCCCTCCAGCCGCCGGGCGGCGTCGGGCGTCAGGCTCAGCATGATGCCGATCTTCTTGTTGATGTCGGGCATCGCGCGCGCATCGGCGATGTCGCCGGCCGGGAAAGCTTCGCCGCCGATCGTCAGCTTGCCGGTCTCATAGGACCGTGCCGGGGCGGAGGGGGCCTCGGCGGCGCAGGCCTGCATGGCCACCGGTGCGGCGGCGGCCAGCGCCAAATAGCCCAGGCACGCGATCCACCGGGTCATGCGTAACGCTCGGCGGTCGATTTGATCAGCGTGATCATGTTGGGAATCCCCTGGGTGCGATTCGAGCTGAGCTGGTTCCTGAGATCGAAGGGCTCGAGGGCGGCGGCGATATCGGTGTCGCGAATCTCGGCGGCGGGCTTGTCCTGCACCGTCAGCAGCACCAGCGCGATGATCCCCTTGGTGATCGCCGCATTGCTGTCGGCGAGGAAATGCAGCGTGCCGTCCTGACGCACGGTGGGGTAAACCCAAACCGCCGCCGAACAGCCGCGCACCAGGGTCGCGTCGGTCTTCAGCGCCTCGGGCATCGGCTCGAGCGCCTTGCCGAGGTCGATCAGCAGACGGTAACGGTCGTCCTTGTCGAGGAACCCATATTCCTCGACGATGTCTTCGAAGGGTGCGGGCTCGGCCATAGCGCGAGCGCCTAATGCATTTTGCGTCACTCGTCACCCTGGCCCTTCCACAGCCTGCAAGGCAGGCGCTGATCCCGACTTGTGCCGGGGTGGCGGCAGGAGCGGGCGTCTCCTACAGATCGACTCCCGCCGCGATCGCCTCCAGCTTGCGGACCCGTTCCTTGAGATCGGCGAGTTCGATCCGCGCGGCGGCCGGTGCCGAAGAGGGTTGCCGCTGCTGATGGCGGTCCTCGAGCTTCATGCGCTCGAGCTCCAGCCAGCCGCGCCAGCCGCTCAGCGCGGTGCGGGCGAAGATGACGAGGCCGGTCAGGCCAGTGCCGCTGATAATCAGCCAAAAGATAGGATCCTGCATGGTCCTGCTTCCTTCTCAGAGCGATTTCGGGGTAGATGGCGCCATCCCCGGACTTGGAAATGCTGTTCAGTTGCCCGGCTGATCGCGCAGCCGGTCGATCTCGTCGGCGAGCACCGTCGAACGATCGGTCAGGATGCGTTCGAGCACCGCGACCCGCTGTTCGAGCCGCTCAGCCTTCGCCGCATATTGCGCGGCCTTTTCGGCGGCCTCCGCGGACATCCCCGCAATTTTCTTCTCCTGCAGCCGCATCCAGTGGGTGGCCACCCAGGCGAAGATGCCGACGATGGGGATGCTCAGCACCATGAAGGGAAACCAGTTCATCGTTCCGAAACCCCTGAGCTTGAGCCCATCACTATTTACACTACTGTCGGTTTATCTTTTCGACAAACAGCGTCCCGGCGTCGATCAATGCCACGAAGTCTGACCCTCGCTGGTCTGACGGTGCCGGACCGCTCCCGGCTTTGTCGTTTCGCTTATCGGAGCGCGTCGATCTGGCGGGCCAGCGTCGAATTCTGGCTGGTCACATGCATCTCGATGTCGGCGATGCGGCGGTCGATGTCGCGGAACTTGGCGCGGACGTCGCGCACCGAGGCGCCGGGCCGGGCGCGGACCGCTTGCCAGAATTTGTCGTCCTCGCGGCTGGTCTCGTAGAACTCACCCGGCTTGTCGCTGGCGAGCCAGTTGACCAGCAGATAGGCCAGAATCGTCCAGGGGAAGCCGCCTATCAGCGTCAGCAGCACGGTCCCCACCCGGACCAGTGTCACATCCACACCGGTATAGTCGGCGATCCCGGCGCAGACGCCGAGCCATTTGCGGTTACGCTTGTCGAGATAGAATTTGGTGCGACGGGCGGACATTCGAGCTTCCCTTCCTGTTTATCTGCGGCCGCCTGCGATCAATTCTCGCGGCGCCAATCCTCATCATGGCTGCGCTCGGTGGTCTGGCGAGGCCGCCAGCCGGCATCCTGCGCGTCGAGGATCCGCTCCAGCGTGCCGAGCCGTTCGTCGAGCCGGCGGGCCATGTCGTGCATCTCGTCGAGCAGCCGCTCATCCTCGACCGTCAGGCCGCCATTCTTCTTCCACTGGGTGACATAGTGAAAGATCAGCCACGGCAGCCCAAGGAACAATATGCCGACGACGACGATCGGAACGAGCGTATCTTCCATGAATCAGGCTCCCTTGCCCGCGTTCCTGGCCTTCAGCGCGGCGAGCTCGGCATCGACCTTGTCGCTCGACCGCAGCTCGGCGATCTCTTCCTCGAGCGTCTTGGGCGTGGCGCCCATGCCCGCAGCGTCGGCGCGCGCCTCGGCATAGTCAACCCGGCGCTCGAGCAGCTCGAAACGCGAAAAGGCTTCGTCGATCTTCGGGCCGGCGTACATTTCGCGCATCTTTGCGCGGTTGTTCGCCGATTCGAGCCTCGTCACGATGCTGTTCTGGCGGGCACGCGCCTCGCGCAGCTTGGCCTGGAGCTTGGCGATGTCACCTTCAGAGGCCCTGAGCGATTCGTCGAGCAGTACGATCTCCTCGTTGACCTGCTCGGCCAGGTCGGCGGCCTTCTGCTTCTCCATCAACGCGGCCTTGGCGAGATCCTCGCGGTCCTTCGACAGCGCGAGTTCGGCCTTTTCGAGCCAGTTGGCCTGAACCGTTTCAAGCTTGGCGATCTGGCGGCGCAGCTCCTTCTGGTCCGCGATGGTGCGGGCCGCCGACGCGCGGACCTCGACGAGCGTTTCCTCCATTTCGAGGATGATCATGCGGATCATCTTCGCGGGGTCCTCGGCCTTGTCGAGCAGGTCGGTGACGTTGGCGGCGATGATGTCGCGGGTGCGGGAGAAAATTCCCATGTTGACGGCTCCTTGGACAACGCTCCGAAATGGTGCCGGACGCTGCCGGCTTTCAACACCAGAAGCAGATACCGTGCCAATTCCGGAATTGGCTGTAATCCGGCCTTTCTTGCGCCAAGCGATCACGCGGCATATTTTTCCATTGCCAAGACTTGGTAATTCTTGCCAACTCTCCGGATGGAACGGGAAGCCCAGTTCATCGGTCAATCCTATGCATTCCTCGATTCGGTGGAGCGGGCCAGCCGCGCCGCCGGTCTGAACCGGCCGGTGCTGGTGATCGGTGAGCGCGGCACGGGCAAGGAGCTGGTGGCCGAACGCCTCCACCGGCTGTCGCCGCGTTGGGACGGCCCGCTGGTGACGATGAACTGCGCCGCGCTGCCCGAGACGCTGATCGAGGCCGAGCTGTTCGGCCATGAAGCGGGCGCGTTCACCGGCGCCACCAAGACGCGGGCGGGCCGATTCGAGGAGGCCGATGGCGGCACCCTGTTCCTCGACGAGCTGGCCACCCTGTCGATGGGAGCGCAGGAGCGGCTGCTGCGCGCGGTCGAATATGGCGAGATGAACCGGATCGGATCCTCGAGGCCGATCCGGGTCGATGTCCGCATCGTCGCAGCGACCAACGAGAATCTGCCCGAGCTGGTCGACAGGGGCCGGTTCCGCGCCGATCTGCTCGACCGGCTGTCGTTCGAGGTGGTGACCCTGCCTCCTCTGCGCGCGCGCGAGGGCGACGTGCCGGTTCTGTCCGAGCATTTCGCGCGGCGGATGGCGTCCGAGCTGGGCTGGCCGCACTGGCCCGGCTTCAGCGGCGCCGCCGCCCGGACGCTCGCCGAACATGACTGGCCCGGCAACGTGCGCGAGCTACGCAACGTCGTCGAGCGCGCGGTCTATCGCTGGGACGACCCGGAGACCCCGGTCGACGCGATCCAGTTCGATCCGTTCGACAGCCCCTGGCGCCCCAGCCCGTCAGCCGCTGCCGCGAAGTCCTCCGGCGAAGCGGCCGAACCCGCCTCGCCGGCCGTTCTGCCGGCATCTTTCCCGGCGCCGAACCTCGACTGCGACGATTTTCGAGCCGCCGTTCTCAGCCATGAAAAGGCGCTGCTCGAGGCCGCGCTCAAGCGCTGCCGCTTCAACCAGCGCGCGACCGCACTCGCGCTCAAGCTCAGCTATGACCAGCTCCGCCACGCGCTCCGCCGCCACGACCTGCTCGACCGGCGGGCATGACACCCGCCGAGCGGATCTTCGCCAGCTTCGACCGGGTGTATATCCTTAACCTGCCCGACCGTCCCGACCGCCGCCGCGAGATCATGGAAGAGCTTGGCCGGATCGGCACCGGGCTCGACGATCCGCGGATCGTGCTGTATCCCGCCATCCGGCCGGGGAAGGAGGCCGGCTTTCCCAGCAGCGGTGCGCGCGGCGCCTTTCTCAGCCATCTCGGCGTGTTGCGCCAGGCGCGCGACCTCGGCTGCCACGCGATCCTGATCCTCGAGGATGATTGCGATTTCGTCCCGGACATCGGCGCGCTGCTGCCGCCAGCGCTCGACATGCTCGACACGCTCGGGCTCGACATCTTCTACGGCGGCTATGTCCTGCCCGAGGGGCTTGGCGGCGCCGATCCCGAAGCCAGGCCGCTGCTGCTCGCCAATGGTGCGACGCCGGTGCAGATGGCGCATTTCGTCGGCTTCGGCCGCGGCGCGATCGGGGCGCTCGTTCCCTATCTCGAGGCAATGCTCGACCGTCCGCCGGGCAGCCCCGACGGCGGTCCGATGCATGTCGACGGCGCCTATAACTGGTTCCGCGCCAGCCGGCCCGACCTGGCCACCTGGCTCGCCCGCCCCCAGCTCGGCCACCAGCGTCCATCGCGGTCCGACATCTCCGCGCCCGGGCCGCTCGACCGGCTGCCGGGACCGCTCCGCCGGCTGGCACGGGGCATGAAGCGGAACTGGAAACGCAGGGCGAAGCAGCCTTGAGGTCCTGCTCTCGAGCTTGAGCGGCCCTTGCCCGATGAGGGGCCAACCCGTGCTGGAACGATGATCGCGGACGAAAAGGGCCGGAGGTTAGCACCCCCGGCCCCTTCTTCGCGGCGTTTATCGACGATCAGCCGAGATTGGCGTTGGTCATCGCGTAGAGCATCGGGATTGACAACAGCGTGTTGGTCCGAGAAAAGATCATCGCTGTCTTGGCGGCCGCCGCCTTGGTGTCCGCGTCGGCCTCGACGAGACCGAGCGCCTTCTTCTGCGCCGGCCAAATCAGGAACCACACGTTGAACGCCATGATCAGCGCCAGCCACATGCCGATGCCGATCAGCAGATAATCGGGCTGTAGAGTCAGGGCCTCGACCAGATAGCCGGTGAGATGGGCCACGATCAGGCCGGTCAGCACGGTGAAGGCCGCGCCCCAGCGGAAGAAGAACAGCGCCTTGGGGGCGATATATTTCGAAACGCCCGGCTTCAGCTCGGCGGGCACCGCCGGCATGGTGGGGATCTGTACGAAGTTGAAATAATAAAGCAGACCGATCCACACGATGCCGAAGAAGACATGCAACCAGCGGAAAACATAGTTGAGCGACACCAGCTCGTGATGCACGCCGAAGATCAGCGCGATCGCGGCGAGGAGGCCGACGACCAGCACCAGATGTAGATTGCCGAAAAACTTGTCCATGGCGTTCCCCTGCAGTTGCGTCCGCTCCCTTGGTCTGCGGATCGCTTCGAGGCGCACTGTAGGAATCCGCGAGTCGTTTGTCACATATTATGATAGGCGATCGGTGCCGCGGCCCTGAATTGCGGTGAAATCGGCCCGCGCGCGGACCCGGGCGGCTTGCGGCTCGTTGACAGGGAAACCCCGCCACATCGCGCAAGGAGTATTCGCCATGGCGTTCACGCTTCCCCCACTGCCGTTCGACAAGGCCGCGCTGGCGCCGATGCTCTCGGCCGAAAGCTTCGACTATCACCACGGCAAGCATCACCGGGCCTATATCGACAAGGTCAATGGCTGGATCGACGAGAAGGGCCTCGCGGGCAAGTCGCTGGTCGAGGTGATCCGGTTCGCCAAAGACAGCGGCGACAAGCCGCTCGCCAACAATGCCGGACAGATATGGAACCATGATTTCTTCTGGCAGTGCCTGGCTCCCGAAGGTTCGACCCGCCCCTCGGCCAAGCTGGAAAAGATGATCGATTACACCTTCGGATCGCGGGAGAAGCTGATCGAGAGGCTCGCCAAGGAGGCCGAAGGCCATTTCGGCAGCGGATGGGCCTGGCTGGTGCTGGCGCGTGATACGCTCACCATCACCTCTCTCCATGACGGCGACACGCCGCTCTACAGCGAGGGCATCAAGCCGCTCTTCACGCTCGATGTGTGGGAGCACGCTTATTATATCGACTATCGCAACGAGCGACCGAAGTTCGCCGACGCCGTGCTGGGCAAGCTGATCAACTGGGACTTCGTCTCGCAGAACATCGAAGGCGACGCCGTCGCGAAGGGCGACCAGATGCCGATGGCGGCCTGAAGCCCCTCTCTCCGAGGAGAAAGGAGCTATCGGGCGATATCCTCCAGAAACCGGTTGAACCGCTGCTGGAGCCGGTCCGCGCCGATCGTCAGCGATTGCGCGATTCTTATCATCGTCGCTGATCCGGCAACGGCGTTGCTGGCGGTAAAACTGATATCGGCCGCCTGCGCCCGGATATGTTCGTTGGCCCCCGCCGCATCGGCGACACTGGCGCTGATCAGCTGGCTGGCCGCGCCGTTGCGCGCCACGGCCTCGTCGATGGTCGAGGCGAGAGTGTCGAGCGCGCTGATCGCGGTTTCGATGCCGGCCTGGGCGGAGGCGACGCTGCCCACACCGCTCTGCACGCTCTGGATTCGGGTCGCGATCTGTCCGGCCGCATCGCGGGTCTGCTGGGCGAGCGCCTTGACCTCGGCTGCGACCACCGCGAAGCCCCGCCCCGCCTCGCCGGCGCGCGCCGCCTCGATCGTCGCGTTGAGCGCGAGCAGGTTGATCCGCCGGGCGATCTGGTCGATCGCGTCGACCACCTCGCCGATCTCGCGGCTCGTCTCGCTGAGCTGGCGCGCGCGCCGCCCGCCATCCTCGATCAGCTCGCCGACCCGTGCGGTCGAAGCGCGCGCCTCGGCGACCTCGCGACCGAGATCCTCCAGCTCGCGTGCGAGCTGATGGCCCTGGGCGGCGATCTCGCCGACGTTGTCGGCGGCCTGTGCCGCCGCCGCCATCACCGACAATCCCTTGGCCCCCGCATCGCCGGCGCGCCGCTCCATGTCGTGTGCGGCGTCTTGAAGCTGATCCGAGGCGCCGCCGATCTCGCGCGACATCTGGGTCGCCTCGGCGCGCATCACGGCCGAGGCTTCGGCGATCCGGCGCAGCCGTGCCTCGCGCTGTGCCGCGACGATCGCCTCGCGATCGGCCGCCATGCGCAGCAATGTGCGCCCGCAGACCACGCCGCGAAACCGCCCCCGCTCGGTCAGGATCAGCGCGTCATGACCGGCACCGCCGGAGATCAGCGCAAAGAAATGGCCCAGCCCGGCGCCGATGTCGGCGACCGGCACCGGGCTGAGGAAGGTGTCCAGACGGCGGTGGAGGGTGTCGTTCTGGAGCAGCGCATGGCCGAACGGGTTGAGCAGAAGCTTGCGAACGTCGCGCTCGAGCACCGCGCCGAGCGGTGAGCCTTCGGCATCCACCACCGGCAACGCCTCGAGATCGGGACGCGCCCGGAACTGAGCGATCACCTCGCGCAGCTCGGCGCCGGCCTCCACCGCTTCGGTGCGCAGGGCGGACAGCAGCGAGTCTTCCGGCGGTCGGCTCGACGTGATCGGGGTCTGGAGGGTCATTTCGGGCTCCTTGGAGAGCTCGACTAAAGTATGATGGTAAACGGGGGGTAAGCCGGGCGTGACAGAGCGATGAAAATTTGATGAATTTCCGCCATTTCTCGCTCCTGCGCGGCGAGGAAGTGACGCTATCCCTGCGGGGGGAGCGCCGCGTCCTCGGCCTTCTCGGCGTTGAGCCCGTGCTTCATCAGCATCGGCACGTTGGCGATCGCGAACAGCAGGGTGGCAGGCATCGCCCCCCAGATCTTGTAGCCGAGCCAGAAGCTCATGCTGGTGGTGCGCCATACCACCTCGTTGGCCACTGCCATGGCGACGAAGAAGACTGCCCAGTTGCGGGTGAGCTTGGACCATCCGGTGTCGGTCAGGCCCGGATAGGCATGGCCGAGCACCGCCTTGAGCATCGGCCGGTTGGTCAGCATGCCGAAGCCGAGGATCGCGGCGACCATCAGATAGTAGATGGTCGGCTTCATCTGGATAAAGGTCGCGTCGCGCAGCCAGACGGTCAGCCCGCCGAACACCAGGACCATCACTCCAGAGAAGAGGAGCATCGCCGATACCCGGCGGCTGGTGATCCAGGAGAGCGTGATCGCGGCGAGCGTAGCCGCCATGAAGATACCGGTGGACAGCACGATGTCCTTGGTCAGCCAATAGGCCGCCAGATAGACCAGCAGCGGCCCGAGATCGATCAGCAGCCGCAATCCCGGGCCGGGTTCGCGCTTGAGCTCGGGCTTCTTCACCGCGACATCACCCACTACCTGGCTATCCTCTCGACACCCGCGATCGCGCGCGCCACTTCGGCGGGGTCGAACGGCTTGAGGTCGTCGACCCCCTCGCCGAGCCCGATCGCGTGGACCGGCATGCCATAACGCTCGGCCGCCGCGACCAGCACGCCGCCCCGCGCGGTCCCGTCCAGCTTGGTCATGATCAGGCCGGTCACGCCCGCGGTCTCCTTGAATATCTCGATCTGGCTCAGCGCATTCTGTCCCGTGGTCGCATCGAGCACCAGCAGAACGTCGTGCGGCGCCGCGGGGTTCAATCGCCCGAGCACCCGCCTGATCTTCGCCAGCTCGTCCATCAGCCCGGACTTGTTCTGCAGACGGCCGGCGGTGTCGACGATCAGCACGTCGATTCCCTTCTCGGTGCCCTGCTTGACGCCCTCATAGACCAGCCCCGCGGCATCGCCGCCCTCGTTTCCGGTGATGATCGGCACGCCGACCCGCTCGGCCCAGACCTTGAGCTGTCCGATCGCGGCCGCCCGGAAGGTGTCGCCGGCGACGAGCATCACCGCATAGTCCTGTTCCTTGAGCCAATGGGCGAGCTTGGCGATCGTGGTGGTCTTGCCGGAGCCGTTGACCCCGATCACCAGTATCACCTGCGGGCGCGGAAAGGCCTCGATCTCGAGCGGCCTGGCGACGGTGCCGAGCACCTTCTCGATCTCCTGCGCGACGATCTCGCGAAGTCCCCGCTCGTCAAGGCCCTTCTCGAACATCTCGCCGGCCAGCCGGGCGCGGATACGGCCCGCGGTCACCGGGCCCAGGTCGGAAGCGATCAGCGCCTCTTCGATCTCGCCGAGGGTCTGCGCGTCGAGCGCGGCCTTGCCGAACAGCCCGGTCAGATTCTCGCCGAGCCGGTCGGAGGTCTTGCGGAACCCGCCGAACAATTTGTCGCGCCAGCTTGTCTCGCTCATGCCGCCATGTCCGCAGCCATTCCCCTGAGATCATCGCCGTCGACGCCGGTGATGATGGTGCTGATGATGCGCCCGGACTCGGGCGCCGCCGCCTCGAAACGCACCCGCGCGAAATTGGCCGCATGGCCGGAGCCGCCACGCTCGGCGAGCACCTCCTGCCGGGTGCCGACCAATGTCCTCAGCCAGGCGGCCCGCCGCGCCGCCGCCCGGTCGCGTAAAGCGGCGGCGCGGCGGCGGATCGTCTCGCGATCATGTTGCGGCATCCGCGCGGCGGGAGTGCCGGCCCGGGGTGAATAGGGGAAGATATGGCCGAAGACGATGTCGCAATCGTCGATCAGGGCGGCGCTGTTGGCGGCCATCGCGTCGTCCTCGGTCGGGAAACCGGCGATCAGGTCGGCGCCGATCGCGATGTCGGGCCGCGCCGCCTTCAGCCGCGCGACCATCGCCACCGCGTCGGCGCGCCGGTGGCGCCGCTTCATCCGCTTGAGGACCATGTCGTCGCCGGCTTGGAGCGACAGATGGAGATACGGCATGACGCGTGCTTCCTGGGTCAGCAGCGCGAACAGCCGGTCGTCGATCTCGATCGAGTCGAGCGACGACAGCCGCAGCCGCCCGAGCGCGGGGACGTGGGTGAGGATGCGCTCCACCAGCAGGCCCAGGCTCGGCGCACCGGGCAGGTCGGGGCCGTAGCTGGTGAGGTCGACCCCTGTCAGCACGACTTCGGCATGGCCCTGCTCGACCAGCGCCCTGACGCGGTCGATCACCAGCCCCGCGGGGACCGAACGGCTGTTGCCGCGGCCATGAGGGATCATGCAAAAGGTGCAGCGGTGGTCGCAACCATTCTGCACCTCGACGAAGGCACGGGCATGGCCGGTAAAGGCCGACACCATATGCGGCGCGGTCTCGCGCACCGCCATGATGTCCGAGACATGGATGTCGGCGGTCGCGCCGCGATCGAAGCCGAACAGTTCGGCCCGCCCCTTGTCGGCATTGCCGATCACCCGTGCGACCTCGGGCATTGCGACGAAACTGCCCGGCTCTGTCTGGGCCGCGCAGCCGGTGACGACGATCCGCGCCTCGGGACGGCGCCGCGCCGCCTGGCGGATCGCCTTGCGCGCCTGCTTGACCGCTTCGGATGTCACCGCACAGCTGTTGACGATGATCAGGTCGTCCTGGTCGCCCGCGAGCGCGCGCATCGCCTCGCTTTCGGCGATGTTGAGGCGGCAGCCGAGAGTGATCAGCTCGGGACCGGTCATCCGCCAGAGCCGCTGCCAAAGGCGTTCAGGTCCGCTTCCGCCGTGAAGACATGGGTGGCGGGGCCCGACATCGTGATCGGACTGCCCGGGGCCCACGCGATGACGAGCGCGCCGCCGGGCAGGGTGACCGTCACCGGGCTGTCGACCAGACCGGCGCGGATCGCCGAGACCGCGGTCGCGCAGGCGCCGGTGCCGCAGGCGTCGGTCAGGCCGACGCCGCGCTCCCACACCCGCAGGCGGATGTTCGAACGGCCATCGACGGTCGCGACATTGACGTTGATCCGGGCGGGGAAGAGCGGGTCGGTCTCGATGACGGGTCCGAGCCGGGCGAGCGCGACCGTGTCGGTGTCCTTCACGAAGAAGACCACGTGCGGATTGCCGACGTTGGCGGCCATCGGCGCCGCGAGATTCTCCCAGGCGACCGGCATCGCCATCGTATCCATCGCATAGGCGAGCGGGATGGCGTCCCAGTCGAAGCGGGGCTCGCCCATCTCGACCGAGATCAGATCGTCCTCGCTGCGGCCGCCGAGCAACCCCGCCACCGTCTCTATCCTCGCGGTGCCGCCGAGCAGGCTGACGACGCAGCGCGTGGCGTTGCCGCACGCCTCGACCTCGCCGCCATCGGCGTTGAAGATCCGCATCCGGGCGTCGGCGACGTCGGACGGCTCGAGCAGGATGAGCTGATCGCAGCCGATCCCGGTCCGGCGGTCGGCCAGCGCCCGCGCCCGCGCCTCGGTCATCTCGACCGGCGCTTCGCGCGCATCGATCACGACGAAATCATTGCCGAGACCGTGCATCTTGTGAAAGCGGACCATCATCGCCGCGCGACTTAGGGATTTGCACGGGCCGAGTCCATAAGAGCCGGCCCCGCCCCCTTCCCGGAACGGGCCGGAGCTACGATGCCCGCTTTCGCTTGCCCTGGCGCATCGACATCTCCCCGGCCACCGTGCTGGGCGACGCCGTGTTGAGCAGTCCCCGCTCCGCCAGCAGGGCGCGGGTGGCGCGAGCCGGGATCGGGCGGCCGAAATGCCAGCCCTGGCCCATAGCGCAGCCGAAACCGTTGAGCATCATGTGGATCTCCTCGGTTTCGACCCCTTCGGCCATCGCCGCGATGCCGAGGCTGTCGGCCAGCGCGATGATCATCTGGACCAGCGCCGCAGCCTTCGGATCGCTCGCCATCCGCATCACGAAGCTGCGATCGATCTTGATCCTGTCCAACGGCAGTGCGCGCAAATGGGTCAGGCTCGAATAGCCGGAGCCGAAATCGTCGAGCGCGACGCGCACGCCCTGGTTCTTAAGGCTGTTGACGATCGCGTTGGCCAAGCCGAAATTCTCGAACAGGGCAGCCTCGGTGATCTCGATCTCGAGGCGCTCGGCGGGGAAGTTCATCTCGGTCAGCAGCTTGACGATCTTCTGCGCCAGCCAGGGATCGCGCATCTGCGCGGCGCTGACATTGACGCTCAGCAGCAGCGTGGGATCCCATTGGCGCGCCTCCTCGAGCGCCGTGCGCATCACCGACATCGACAGCTCGCCGATCAGCCCGGCCTCCTCGGCAACCGGGATGAACAGCGACGGTTCGATGAGGCCGCGTTCGGGATGTTCCCAACGCGCGAGCATCTCGAAGCCGAGCAGCCGGTGAGTGGCGAGGTCGATCTGCTGTTCGAACCAGGGGACGATCTGACCGGTGGGAATGCCGGCGCGCAGCCCGAGCTCGAGCTCGTTGCGCAATTCGAGCTCGCGCTCCATGCTCGCGTCGAACCAGGCGCGCTGGTTCCGCCCCGCCCGCTTGGCGGCGTAGAGGGCGATGTCCGATCGCCGCATCAGCGTGTCGATCGTGCGGCAGCCAGCCTCGGTGCGCGCGATCCCCATCGACGCGCCGATATGGGCGACGACTCCGTCGATCAGGAAGGGCTCCGCCATTCGCGCGATGATCGCATCGGCGATGCTGTCGACCACGCCCGGCGTGATCGGATCGAACTGAAAGGCGCAGGCGAATTCGTCGCCGCCGAGGCGCGCGGTGATCGCGCCGTCCGGCAGCGGCGTGGTGATCGCCTCGCTGGCGGCGCGCAGCAGCTGGTCGCCGGCGATATGGCCATGCAGGTCGTTGACCGACTTGAAATGGTCGAGGTCGATCATCAGCATCGCGATCGCCCGGCCGCGGTTCAGCGCCGCCTCGATCAACCGCGCGCCGCCCTCGCCGAGCGCGCGGCGGTTGAACAGGCCGGTGAGGGGATCGCTGGTGGCGAGTTCGCTGGCGCGCACCTCGGCGGCGCGGCGCAGACCGACCTCGGCCTTGAGCGCGCGGTAGCGGCGCCAGCCGAGCATCGACAGCGCGATGTTGAGCAGCAGCACGGACACCGTCAGATTGTCGTTGACCGACAGCCCTACGCTCCAGGAGCGGTAGAGCGAGCTGGCGACCGTCCAGCTCGACATGATCACCAGCAGGGTCGCGGCGATGCTGATGCCGGCGGTCAACAGGTCACGCCGATCTTCGGGCGGGCCGGGATGCGCGCCCTCCTTGATCGTCACGCCCTCCATCGTCTTCTCCGTCCTCCAGCGAGCTGCCACGATAGGAAGTCCAGGTTGCCAAGAGTTTAATGCTGGACTTTCGGGAGAAATTTTGGTTGGTTCCTTTTGTAAGAAATTTACAAGTTTTCAGACCGGGATAGCCTTAGCTTGACGGGTCAACCTTCTTTTTGACCAAGACAGGGCTGACTTCGGGGGGGTTCGTGGTGTTGAGGCACATCATATTTGTTGCCTCAAGGAAAGCGTGCCATGACCTATCAGGACGATATCAATCAGACCCACCAGTTGATCCGCCGCTTCAACGGCACCTGGGACGGAATCGATGCCGAGGCGGTCGCCCGTATGCGGCTGCAGAACCGGTTCCGCACCGGCCTGGACATCGCCCGCTACACCGCCGCGATCATGCGCCGCGACATGGCCGCCTATGACGCCGATCCGTCGCAATACACCCAGTCGCTCGGCTGCTGGCATGGCTTTATCGGCCAGCAGAAGATGATCTCGATCAAGAAGCATTTCGGCTCGACTGAACGCCGCTATCTTTATCTGTCGGGCTGGATGGTTGCGGCGCTGCGCTCCGAATTCGGTCCGCTGCCCGATCAGTCGATGCACGAGAAGACCAGCGTCCCCGCGCTGATCGAGGAACTCTACACCTTCCTGCGCCAGGCCGACGCCCGCGAGCTCGGCATGATGTTCCGCG
>CAMLSA010000047.1 GCA_946482655.1 uncultured Sphingomonas sp.
CAGTTCTACCGGCCCTTCCAATTCGGGCGGCGATTCTCCGCGAACGCGCGGGGGCCTTCCTGCGCGTCCTGGCTGCGATAGCAGGTCTCCGATGCATGACGGGCCGCGATGAGCGCCGCCGAGCGGCCCATATCGGTCGACAGCATGACGGTCTCGCGGGCGGCTTGCACCGAGAGCGGCGCACCCTCGAGGATCTCGGCGGCGAGGGTGAGCGCGGTGTCCATTAGCGCGGCAGGCTCGGCGAGCCGGTTGACCAGGCCGATCTCATAGGCGCGCTGGGCGCTGATCGGCTTCCCGGTCAGGAGAATCTCCATCATGATCCGCTGTGGAATCATGTGGATCAGCGGCGCCGCCCAAGGTGAGCTGCGGCCGAACTTGACCTCGGTCACGGCGAATTGCGCTCGGGTGCTCGCAACGCACAGGTCGCAGGCCTGGGCGATCATCCAGCCGCCCGCGAAGGCGATCCCGTTGACGGCCGCGATGGTCGGCTTGCTCAGCTCGACGGTGTCGCCGGGCACGGGAAACATGTCGCGCGGCGGCACCTGGAGCTTGCGTTCGACCATCTCCTTGAGGTCGCCGCCCGCGCAGAAGGCTTTCTCGCCCGCGCCGGTGAGGATCGCGACCCGCAGCGCCGGATCATGCTCGAAGCGCTCCCACGCGGCGAACAGGCCGTCGCGTATCTCCCTGACGAGCGCGTTGCGCGCCTCGGGCCGGTTTAGCGTGATGATGGCGATCCCATCATCGCGTGCTTCGAACAATATCGCGTCGCTCATTAAAAAACCTCTCTGGCGGACGGTGTGCGCCGCCCCTCTCCCGGCTCGCCAATCCGCGCAACCAGGGTCAGTCCTCTCAGTTCGGCGGCCGCATCTTCGGTGGCGATCACGTCCACCTCGCCGCGCGCGGTGGTGACCGTTCGGAAGGGTGGGAGCGCGCATCATCATCTTGTCGGCCACCTGCCCGGTCAAGGTCCAGATTTTATTGCCCTTCACAACGCGGGCCTGACGTCGATCACGCACGAACTCGCCGCCGGGCTCCGTATGGCTGCGCCCCAGCGTGCGCGAAACACGGCGCAATCGATCGGGATCCATCCTATGTGGGTGATAAATTGCTGCAACGCACCATAAGGATGCTCATCAACTTGGAGCTCCTATGGACCAGGAAAGCGAATATTATCTGCGGCGTGCCGAAATCGAACTCGCGCTGGCTCAGTCGGCCTCGCACCCCTCCGCGGTGCGGGTGCATTATCGTCTCGCCGGCCGTTATCTCGACAGGGCCTATGGCGACCGCGTCGAGAAGGCGCCCCGGCCGGACGGGCGATCCATAATGGGTGCGCGGAAGACCAGCGCTGCGGCCTAGCCGCCGTCATTTCCCACGCCAAGATCGGCCAATTCGCTCGGACGCAGCTCGCGGACCAGCTGACTGCGGTCACATTGCTCGGGCGCCTTGTCCGGCCGCCAGCGCAGGAAACGGGTGCCGTGCCGAAAGCGGCCGCCGGTGATCTGGTCGTAGAGGACCTCGGCGACCAGTTCCGGACGCAATGGTACCCAAGGCTTTTCCTCGCCACCGTTCCAGCGGCTGGGGCCGCCGGGCCGATCGCCGGTGAAGCCGCCGCCGCCCTCATGGGACCGCAGCACGGGGCCTAGCTGCTTTCGTTCAGCCGCGCCGAAGGCAGAGGTGAAGCCGACATGGTCGAGCTTTCCTTCGGCGTCGTAAAGTCCGAGCAGCAGCGAGGCGACCTCTCCCTTCGCGGTCTTGCGATAGCCGCCGACGACGCAATCGGCGGTCCGCAGCCGCTTGACCTTCACCATCGCGCGCTCGCCGGCCCGGTAGGGCTCGTCGAGGCGCTTGGCGACCACCCCGTCGAGGGCGCCGCCGCTCGCCGCGAGCCAGCGTCTCGCCTCGCCGGGATCGCCGGTGGCGGGCGACAGGATGAGACCTGGGTCGTCCCACCCGGCATGAAGCTCGACCAGCGCCTCCCGCCGTTCGCGCAAGGGCAGGTCACGGAGATCGCGGCCTCCCGCTCGCAGGCAGTCGAACAGGATGAACTGCGCAGGCGCTTCGCGGACCAGCCGCGCAACCCGGCTCGCGGCCGGATGGAGCCGCGCCTGGAGCGCACCGAACGACAGGTGATCGCCCAGGGGAATCACCAGTTCGCCGTCGAGGACAATGTCCGACGGCGCGATCGCCTCGATCCGCGCCACGATATCGGGAAAATAACGTCCCAGCGGTTTGCCCGACTTGGAAACCAGCGAAGCCGTGCCCCGCTCGCTTGTCGCGATCGCGCGGAAGCCGTCCCATTTGGGCTCGTATTGCCAACCCGGCCCCGTTGGAAGCTCGTCTTCGAGGCGGGCCTCCATCGGCTGGATCGGCGGGGCGCCATCCGCCGCGCGCGGCGTCACGCTTTATGGTCGCCGCGGTCGCCCTGGCCGGATCTGGCGATGTGCCTCGCCCCGGTGAGCCGGTGGGCAACGAGCGGCTTGGCGACAGCGGCGAATTCCTCGAAGCGACCCGTCTCGTAGCGGCGGACATAGCGTTTGTCGGTGCCGGTATCGATCAGTTCGCGATCAGGCATTTCCTCTCTCCCTCCCAATGTGAACGCTCGACGGAGTCCAGCGGTTCAATGGGCCGATCGTCGTCACCTGCCGGTGCCGGGCTCCGCCATCCTGCGGTGCATCTCGGCCAGCGCCGAAGCGGGGGTGACGTTCGCCATCGTCTTCTGGATCTTGTTCTTCCAGCCGGTTACGATATGCGCCTCACCTTTCATCATCGCCTCCCAGCCCTCGAGCGCGACCTTGCCGGCATCGTCCTTCTCGTCGGTGCCGACCTTCGTATCCATCAGATCGGCGCGCTCGAAGAACTCGGTCTCGGTAGGCCCCGGCATCAAGGTGGTGAGGGTCACGCCCCCGCTATCCTTGATCTCGTTACGCAGGGCATCGGTGAAATTGTCGATGAACGCCTTGGTCCCGTTGTAGACCGCGTTGAAGGTACCGGGCATGTATCCGGCGATCGATCCGGTCACCAGCACCTTGCCCTGATCCCGCGCCACCATCTGCCGCATCACCCGCTGCAGCAGATAGATCGTGCCGGTAATGTTGGTATCGATCACATGGCGCCAGTCCTCGACCTTCTGATCGAGGAAGGCGCGGCCGAGGCCCCGCCCGGCATTAGCGCACAATATGTCAACCTGCCGCCCGCCCGCTGCGTGCAACAGTCGATCGACGCCCTCGATCGACGCGAGGTCGGCCTCGATCGAACGCACCTCGACCCCATGGCGGCGGAAATCCGCCGCCGCGGCGTCGATCAGCGGTTCGTCGGCGACGACCAGAAGATCATGGCCTCGCTCGGCCGCAATGCTCGCGAGTTCGAAGCCGATCCCCGTCGAAGCACCGGTGACGATTGCAAATTTCTCAGCCATCGCATCCCTCCTCTTCCTTAGGCGTCGATCGCCATGCCCGGCTTGAGCACCACCTTGGTCACCTCGTTCTGCTCGTCGTGGAATATCTTATAGCCTTGGGGCGCCTGTTCGAGCGGCAGGCGGTGGCTGATCAGGAACGTGGTGTCGATCTTGTCTTCGACGATCGCGTTGAGCAGGCCCGGCATGTAATGCTGCACATGGGTCTGGCCGGTCTTGAGGGTCAGCCCCTTCTGCATGAAGGCGCCGAGCGGGAATTTGTCGACCACGCCACCATAGACGGCGGGCATGGACACGCGCCCTCCCTTGCGGCAGGCGACGATCGCCTGACGGATCGAATGGATGCGGTCCGTACCGAGGAACGTAGACGCCTTGATCTGGTCGATCACATTGTCGAGGAAGAAGCCGTGCGCCTCGAGCCCGACCGCGTCGATCACCGCGTCGGGTCCGATCCCGCCGGTCATCTCCATCAGCGCCTCATAGGTCTTGCTCTGCCCGTAATCGATCGCTTCGGCGCCGAACCGCCTCGCAAGATCGAGCCGGCGCGGAAAATGGTCGATCGCGATCACTCGTTCGGCCCCCATCAGGAAAGCCGACTGGATCGCGAAAAGGCCGACGGGCCCGCAGCCCCAGACCGCGACCGTATCGCCGGGCTCGATGTCGGCATTCTCGGCCGCCATCCAGCCGGTGGGGAGAATATCCGATAGGAACAGCACCTTCTCATCGTCGATCCCCTCGGGGATCACGATCGGGCCGACATCGGAGAAGGGCACGCGGGCATATTCGGCCTGACCGCCGGCATAGCCGCCGGTCATGTGGCTATAGCCGAACAGCCCAGCCATCGGATGTCCGTAAAGCTCCATCGCGATGTCCTGGTTATCGGCGGGGTTGCCGTTGTCGCAGGCCGAATATTGATGCTTCGCGCAATGAAAGCAGCGGCCGCAGGAGATGGTGAAGGGCACCACTACGCGCTGGCCTTTTCGCAGCGTAGAGGCGGGACCGGTATCGACCACCTCGCCCATGAACTCATGGCCGAGGATGTCGCCCTTCTGCATGGTCGGTATATAATGATCATAGAGATGGAGGTCCGATCCGCAAATCGCGGTAGACGTGATGCGGATGATCGCGTCGCGCGGGTTCAGGATCTCGGGATCGTCGACGGTCTCCATGCGGACGTCGTGTTTGCCATGCCAGGTGAGCGCGCGCATCGTCAGTCCTTCTCTTCCTCGAGTTGGGCTCGGGTGCGGGCGGCGGTGGCGATCTCGCCAGTTTCCATCAGCTGCTTGAAACGGCGCAGGTCGCGCCGCGCCTGGATCGCCGGCTCGCGCTGGAAGATCTTGGCGATCACCTTGCCGACCACGCCGCCGGGCGGATCATAGACGATCGTCGCGGTGACCACCGTGCCGCGCCCGCCGCTCGCGTCGCGGAAGTCGATCCGGCCGCTGTTCGGCACATCGGCTCCTTCGGTGGAGGCCCAGGCGATCAGCTCGCCGGTGCGTTCCTCGGTGATCACGGAATCCCATTCGACGGTGTTGCCCGCCGGCGCCTTGACGACCCAGTGCGAGCGCCGCCCGTCGAGAACCTCTACCCGGACCACATTGTCCATGAAGCTCGGCAGATTGCTGAAGTCGCGCCAATAGGCGTAGAGCTCGGCGCGCGGCCGGCCGATCGTGACCGAGCGGCTGGTCAGCGACGAACCCTTGGGCTCGACCAGCGCGGCTGTGGCCTCATCGACGGCTTCGTCGCGTTTCGAGGCCGCGGGCGGCGCGTCGTCGCTAATCTCGGGCTTGTGGGTATCGCTCATGTGATCCTCCATGTGGCGATGAAGGCAGTCAAACCGAGCGGGACTGGCGTCGTTCCTATCGTTGCGGCGCCGGGGCGACATTTCGACGAAATGCGCTAACGCAGATCAATCATGCTATTCCATGAGGTTGGAGCAGGCTTCTGTATATATGCCGACCCGGCGGGAGGCGGCGTACTGTTTACGACCAGCTCTCAGGGCGTAGGCGCCTCGGCGACGCGTTTCGCGCTGATGATCCTGATGGGGGGCGCGAGCATCTGTCCCTTCATCACACCTTCGCCCGAGGTGGGCGAACGGGGGGCGGCAAGGATCTTCTTCACCACGTCCATGCCCTCGACGACATGACCGAAGACGGCATAGCCCTGATTGTCGCCGGACGCCGCGGGATCGGCGTCCATCGAGGTCATCGGACCGACGACGATGAAGAAGTCGCCCGCCGCCGTGCCGGGCGCGTTACGCGCCATCGAAATGGCGCCATCGGTATGCGACAGGCCGGTCTTGCTGGTCGGTTCGTGCGCGATCGGCGGGAAAAGCTTCTTGGGATCATATTTCACGCCGCCCTGGACGAGGCCGTAGTCGACGCCATTGGGCGCGCCGACGGCGCCGACCGCCCTGTAGAAGACGCTGTTGTCGAAGCGTCTCGCGTCGACATAGCGGAGGAAATTCCCCGTCGTGACCGGAGCGCGTTCCTTCTCGAGCTCGAGGAGGATCGGCCCCTCGGCGGTCACCAGACTGACCTTGACCGTAGCCGGTTTGGGCGCGGGAGCGGGCGGCGGGGTCGCCTCTTGGGCAACGGCCGGAGGAGCGGCGAGGGCGAGCAGGGCGGGCAGAAGCAGTCGGAGGGTCTTCATTTCCTGGGGCCATCCTTCAGGGCATCGGTGGGGTTCATGCGAGACGCGCCGGGACGATGGCTGAATCCTCGATCACCTTGTCGACGGGCGAAACCTGTTCCCAGGGGAAGACGAACCAGTCCTTGTTGATCGATCGATCGATCGTGCGGAAGCGATAGTCGACGCGTTCCGACGAGACGATGTTGTCGATCAGCGTGGCGAAGCGGACATTGGCGAGATCGCCGCCTGCTTCAATGAGCGCTTCCTTCAAATGGACGATGGTGCCGCCGCTGTCGTTGATGTCGTCGACGAACAACAGCCGGTCGGTAAGGCTCCTGCCGGCCAGCTTCACAAGCAGTTCGGCCGAGAAGCCGGGCAGACGCGAGCTGTGATCGAGCGACAGCATGGGAATGCCTGTGGCGTGGCTCAGATAGACCGCCGGGGTCAGCCCGCCGCGCCCCACCCCGATCATGAAGTCGGGGGCCCAGCCGCTCTCCTTGATGCGGGCGGCGAGATAGTGGATCGCGGTCATGAACTCCGGCTGGTCGACGGCGGTGAGGGTCGGCATGGGCGGTTCCTTATGCGAGATGCCGCGCGACATAATCATCGAGCGCGGCGAGGTGGCGGGCGACATCCCCGTCGTCGAGGAAGGAACCTAGAAAGCTGTTGCGCGCGAGCGTGCTGAAATCCCGCGCATCGAGCTTTCCCGCCGGGATGAGCGCGCGGTAGTTATCGTTCACATAGCCGCCGAAATAGGCGGGATCGTCCGAATTGATCGTGACGCGCAGACCCAGCCGCAGCATGCGCTCGATCGGATGCGCGTCGATATCGTCGACCACGCACAGCTTGAGATTGGAGAGCGGACAGATGGTCAGGCTCATCGCCGAGCGTGCCAGCCTTGTGGTCAGCGCGGGATCCTCGAGCGAACGGTTGCCATGATCGAGCCGGTCGACGGCGAGCAGGTCGAGCGCCTCGTGAATATAAGCGGGCGGTCCCTCCTCCCCGGCATGGGCGACTCGCAGCAGCCCCATCTCGCCGGCTCGGGCGAAGACCCTGGCGAACTTCGAGGGCGGGTGGCCGAGCTCGGAGGAATCAAGCCCGACCCCGGCGATCCTGTCGAGCCAGGGCTCGGCGGCGTCGAGCGTCGCGAAGGCGGCATCCTCGTCGAGGTGACGCAGGAAACAGAGGATCAGCTTGGAGGTCAGGCCATGCTTCGCCTTCGCCTCGGCCATGCCGGCAAGCAGCCCGTCCGCTACAACCTGAAAGGGGATCCCGCGATCGGTGTGGGTCTGCGGGTCGAAGAAGATCTCGGCATGGCGGACGGTGTCGGCGGCGGCGCGGTCGAAATAGGCGGTGGCGAGATCGCGGAAATCCTCCTCCGTGCGCAGCACGTCCGCGCCTTGATAATAGATGTCGAGAAAGTCCTGCAGCCGGGAGAAGCTGTAGGCGCCTCGCAGCTCCTCGACGCTTGCGAAGGGGATGGCGATGCGGTTGCGCCGGGCGAGTTCGAACATCTGCTCGGGCTCGAGGCTGCCCTCGATATGAAGGTGCAGCTCGGCCTTGGGCAGGCCCGCGACGAAGGGGGCGAGATCGGTCATATTCTCTTCTCGTACAGCAAGATCAGCCTCCTGCCAGCCTGATGAAGCGCGACCTTCAGCGCGGCGAGCACAACGTCCGGGGGATCGACAAGAAAGCAATGTCTTAATGTCTCAAAGCCTCTCCGATCCAGCTGTCCGAATCGCCGTGCGTCTGGCTGACCGGTCAGCCATCCTCGCGCAGCTCACGCCGGTAGCGCGCCGCGACCACCGCGCAGACGAACAGCTGGAGCTGGTGGAAGATCATCACCGGCAGGATGATCACGCCCACCTGGGCGGGGGCGAAGATCGCGCCGGCCATAGGCACGCCCGACACCAGGCTCTTCTTCGATCCGCAGAACAGCAGCACGATCTCGTCGCCCCGAGGCAGGCTGAGCCGGCGCGCGACGAACAGGTTGACGGCCATGACGATCGCGAGCAGCAGCGCGCTGATCAGCAGGATCACGACCACGTCGATTGCCTCGGTCCGCCGCCATATACCGCCGACCACCGCCGCGCTGAACGCGGTGTAGACCACCAGCAGGATTGACGTCCGATCGATCGGCATCAGCACGCGCTTGTGGCGGTCGAGGAAGTCCGCGATCAGCGGGCGCAGCAGATGGCCCGCGATGAACGGCAGCAGCAATTGCATCATGATCGCGTCTATCGCGTCCAGCGAGACGCCCGGCGCGCTACCCTCGACCTGGATCAGCAGGCCGACCATCAGCGGCGTAAGGACGATGCCCGTGATGTTCGACAGCGAGGCGCTGCACACCGCGGCAGGCACGTTGCCGCCTGCCATCGCGGTGAATGCGATCGACGACTGCACCGTCGAGGGGAGCAGCGTCAGATAAAGCACGCCCGACAATATTTCCGGCGTGGTGAGCCCCTGCGCGCCTTCGGCCACCATCCAGCCGAGGACCGGGAACAGCGCGAAGGAGGAGGCGAGGACGAGCAGATGAAGCCGCCAGTTGCCGATCCCGGCGAGGATCGCCTCGCGCGACAATTTGGCGCCGTGGAGGAAGAATAGCAGGGTGATCGCGACGTCGGTCGCCCAGCCGAACAGCGGCACTCCACTGCCCCGCGCCGGCAGCAGCGAGGCGAGGACCATCACCACGATCAGCAGAGCGAGGAAGGGATCGAGCCCTTTGAGCAGGCGGGCGGCAACGGACATCGTTGCGCGTGTGTAGGGCGAGGCCGCGTGCGTCAATCCCTCTCCCCGCCGCCAGCGGGGAGTTTGGATGTCGGCTCGACAGCCCAAATCTTCCATCCTACCTCACATGCCATGATCTCCCCCCGTACCTTCACCGTCACCTCGGCCCGGCTCAAGCTCAACATCGTCGAATGGGGCGACGCGGCGGCCCCGCCGCTGATCCTCCAGCATGGCGGGCGGGATCACGCGCGGAGCTGGGATCCGATCGCGGGCACCTTCGCGGCAGACTATCGTGTCATCGCGCCTGACCTGCGTGGACATGGCGACAGCGACTGGTCGGGCGACGGCAGCTATGACATGGTCGATTTCGTCCAGGATTTTTCGGCCTTGACGAACGCGCTTGCCCTGCCGCCCTGCGCGATGATCGGCCATTCCCTCGGCGGCAACATCATCACGCGGTTCGCGGGCCTCTATCCCGACCGGGTGAGCCGGCTCGTCAACATCGAGGGGCTGGGATTCTCGCCCGCGCTCGCCGCCGAGCGCGAGGCGCGCGACGAAATCGAGGTGCTGCGCGAGGTGATCGAGGCACGCGCGAAGCGCGCAACGCGGATGGCGCGGAGCTTTCCGGATCTGGCGGCGCTCGTGGCGCGGATGCGCGCCGCCGGCGAGCGGCTCAGCCCCGAGTTCGCCGAACATCTCGCCCGCCATGCGGCGCGGCGCAGTGCGGACGGCAGCCGCACCATCAAGCATGATCCGGCGATGGGCGATCCCGCGCCGTTCGACATCCCCATCGAGACCAAATATCGCCTTTGGGCGGCGATCACCTGCCCTGTGCTGCTCTGCTATGGCGCGCGGAGCTGGGCTTCGAATCCCGCGGCCGACGGCCGTGCCAGTCATTTCCGCAACGCCCGCGTCGAGCTGTTCGAGAATGCCGGTCATTGGGTCCATCATGACCGCCGGGCCGACTTCGTCGCGATCGTGCGGGAGTTTCTTCGCTGATCGCGCCTGACCGGTCGACGCTCCCCTCGCGAAGGAGTTATCGATCTACTCAATCTATCTGAGCAGATTAATTAATTTTGCCTGGTCCATTCGGCTTCCTATGTGGCGCAGGCCACCTCAACCTAGGGAGCTTACATGAGCCTCGTAAATACCCCCATCAAGCCGTTCTCGGCCACCGCATTCAAGCAGGGCAAGTTCGTCGACGTCACCGACGCCGACGTGAAGGGCAAATGGGCCGTCTTCTTCTTCTATCCGGCCGACTTCACCTTCGTCTGCCCGACCGAACTGGAGGACCTGGCCGACATCTACCCAACCCTCCAGAACATGGGCGTCGAAGTCTATTCGGTTTCGACCGACACGCATTTCTGCCACAAGGCGTGGCACGACACCTCGCCTGCGATCGGCAAGATCAGCTATTATATGCTGGGCGACCAGAACCACAGCCTCTCGAACAATTTCGAGATTCTGCGCGAGGGCGTCGGCCTCGCCGATCGCGGCACCTTCGTCGTCGATCCGGATGGCGTCATCCAGCTCGTCGAGATCACGCCCGAAGGCGTGGGCCGTAACGCCGCCGAGCTGCTGCGCAAGATCAAAGCGCTGCAATACTGGGCGAGTCACCCGGGCGAGGTCTGCCCCGCCAAATGGGAAGAAGGTGAGCAGACGCTCGCGCCGTCGCTCGACCTCGTCGGCAAGATCTGAACCGTCTGCCACGGGGCCCTTCGGGGCCCCGTGCACTCCTAATCCATTTGCGTAATCGATAGCGGAGCCCGCCATGTTGGACGCCACCATCAAGAGCCAGTTGCAATCCTATATGGGCAATATCAGGCAGCCCATCGAGCTCGTGCCGTCGCTCGACGACAGCGCCAAGGCCGCCGAGCTGCGCCAGCTCCTGGTCGAGATCGCGGGCTTGAGCGACATGGTGACGCTCGCTGCAGAGACGGACGATGCCCGCCGCCCCAGCTTCCTGATCCGCCGTGCCGGCACCGATGTCGGCGTGCGCTTCGCCGGCATCCCGCTCGGCCACGAATTCACCTCGCTCGTGCTCGCCCTGCTCCAGGTCGGGGGTCATCCGCCCAAGGTGAGCGACGAGGTCATCGAGACCGTCAAGGCGCTCGACGGCGACTTCCGGTTCGAAACCTATTTCTCGCTGTCCTGCCAGAACTGCCCCGATGTGGTGCAGGCGCTCAATCTGATGAGCGTGCTCAATCCGCGTATCCGTCACATCTCGATCGACGGCGCGTTGTTCAAGGATGAGATCGACGGCCGCAAGGTCATGGCGGTACCGTCCATCTATCTGAACGGCGAGCTGTTCGCTTCGGGCCGAATGGACGTCGAGCAGATCCTCGCCAAGTTCGATACCGGCGCGGTTGCCCGCGCCGCTGAGAGAATCGCTGCCAAGGAGCCGTTCGACGTGCTCGTCGTCGGTGGCGGTCCAGCGGGCGCCGCTGCCGCCATCTATTCCGCGCGCAAGGGCATCCGCACCGGGGTTGTCGCCGAGCGCTTCGGCGGGCAGGTGCTCGATACGATGGGCATCGAGAATTTCATATCGGTCTCGCATACCGAGGGGCCCAGGCTCGGGGCCCAGCTCGAGCAGCACGTCAAGGATTACGATGTCGACATCATGAACCTGCAGCGCGTGAGCGAGCTGATCCCCGCCGAGGTGCCAGGCGGCTATGCCGAGCTGCGGCTCGAAAGCGGCGCCAGCCTCAAGGCAAGGTCGGTCGTACTGGCGACTGGCGCCCGCTGGCGGACGATGGACGTTCCCGGCGAGGAGGAATATCGCAACAAGGGCGTGGCCTATTGCCCGCATTGCGACGGACCGCTGTTCAAGGGCAAGCGCGTCGCGGTGATCGGCGGCGGCAACAGCGGCGTCGAGGCGGCGATCGATCTGGCCGGCATCGTCCGCCATGTCACGCTTATCGAGTTCGACGCGCAGCTGCGCGCCGACGCCGTGCTCCAGCGCAAGCTGTTCAGCCTGCCCAACGTCACCGTGATCACCTCCGCGCTCACGACCGAGGTTCATGGCGATGGTGACAAGGTGACCGGCCTGACCTGGCGCGACCGCGGGAACGACCAGTCGCATCGCATCGAGCTGGAGGGTATCTTTGTCCAGATCGGCTTGGTGCCCAACACCGGATTTCTGACCGGCGCCGTGGCGCTCAGCCCGCGCGGCGAGATCGAGGTCGATCACCGCGCCCAGACTTCGCAGCCCGGCATCTTCGCCGCGGGCGACGTGACGACCGTGCCCTACAAGCAGATCGTCATCGCGATGGGCCAGGGCTCGACCGCGGCGCTTTCGGCCTTCGACTATCTGGTCCGGCTGGCGCCCGAGGAGGATCGGGCCGAGGCGGCCTAGCTGGTGCGCGGCAGATCGAGATCGACATAGAGGGCGGCGTGGTCGGACGCCGCCTGGTTTTCGTTCGTGATCTCAGGCAGGTGCGGGAACAGGGTGCCATGTTTGCCGCCCCATACGCCCGCTCGATAGACGCCCCCTCCGCGCACCAGATCGTAGAGATCCGGCGACAGCAGGATATAGTCGATCTTCTGGCTGGCCGTGCCGTTGGCATAGGTGCCGGGCCTGCCGTCCGAGACGAAATCGGGATGGCTGCTTATGTCGCGCAGGGACGATCCATCACGGAGCAGCGGCGATAGCGGATCGCTGTCGGGCGTGTCGTTGAGATCCCCGGCCACCACCACGTAGCGCGCTCCGCCGTCGATCAGCCCGTCATAGATTTCGCGCACACGCTGCGCCTGCAGCTTGCGCTTGGCATTGGACTCGCGCGGCCGGCCATATCCCTTGCTCTTGAAGTGGTTGAGCAGGACGATCAACGTCTCGCCATCGGGCAATCTGAGGTGGAATTCGGGACAGTCGCGGCTGAATGTGATCCCGTTGTCGCTCCGGTCGTCGACATGGCTGCGGACGAAATCAACCTCGATCGGCGTACGGCACAGCAGGCCGACATCGATGCCGCGATCGTCATTGCCGTCGATCAGCATCATGTGATCGTAGTTGATGCCGGCGATCGGCCGCAGAACCTGCTCGCCGAAGCGCAGGAGCGAAATCCTGTCGTCGGCTTCGACGACCGCCACGATGTCGGCATTCACATCGCCTATCACGCGCGCGGTGTTCTGGGTCGCGACTTCGTTGACCGCTTCGGTCTTGAGCTCGATCCAGCCGATCCAGTCGTCGCGGCCCGCGGCGATCACCTCGACCGGGCGTCCCTTGGGCCGCTTGAGCAATTGGCCGCGATTGCGGCGCAGGATGACGAATTTGTTGTCGTCCGAGCGCAGCAGGCCGAGGATGTCCAGGGCCGACAGGATCTCCCGCTTGATCTCATCCGAGTAGCTCGGCTCGGCGATCAGCGCATTCAACCGCGCGACGGCATCGAGCGTGTCGCGCGCCGCGGCCATCCGGGAGTCGCCCGATCCGTCCTCGACCCATTCGTTCTGGTTCAGGATGCGCGCGCGGGCGAAGAGATTCTCGACATTGTAGCTTGCGAGCCGGATCATCGTTTCCCCCGCGTGAGCCGTGTTTGCGCTTGATCACATGCCGGCTTCCGCTGCCGATCGACTCACCTTAGCCGAGTATCAGCCGAATGTGGAATTTCAGGGAAATACCTGCCGTCAGCCAGCACCGTCGGGCGTGCCGCGGCGCCTTGCCGGCAACACCGGTCGTCGATGAATCTGCCGGCGAACTCATAGCGGGTCGCACATTTTCAACCAATTCACAGCTGTGCGATTGACGCTTTTAAAACCTGTTACTACCCCAGGCCCAAGGCCAACCAGAGGTGCGGAGTCGCAGAGCAGCGTTCCCCCCGTCCGCAGAGGATCCCAAGATGAGCACGACCTCCGTTACCGACGCGATCCGTCATCCCGACAAATTCTTCATCGGCGGCGATTGGGTCGATCCCTCGTCTGACGCGGTGATCGAGGTCAAGGACAGCTCGACCGAGGAGACCTTCCTCACTGTCGCGGCCGCGCAGAAAGCCGATGTCGAGCGTGCCGTCGCCTCCGCGCGTCGTACCTTCGATCAGACCGACTGGTCGCTCCTCAAGCCAGCCGAGCGCGCCGTGTGGCTCCGCAAGATCGCCGATGCCTGGGCCTCGCGCTCGGACGCCGCCGCCGACGGCTGGACCGCCGAGACGGGCGTGCTGCGCTCGATGAGCGCCCACAACTCGGCCATGCTTGCCGGCATCTTCAACAAATATGCCGAGCTTGCCGATAATTTCGCCTGGCAGACCCGGCATGTCTCCGAGGAAGGCCTGCCTTCGCTGATCGTCAAGGAAGCGGTGGGCGTCGTCGCGGCGATCATCCCATGGAATGCCCCCGCGATGCTGATGGCGCACAAGGTGGCTCCGGCACTGATGGCGGGCTGCACCGTAGTGCTCAAGGCCTCGCCCGAGGCGCCGAGCAGCGCCTATCTGCTGGCCGACATCTGCAAGGAGATCGGCCTCCCCGCCGGCGTGTTCAACATCCTGACCGCCGATCGAGAGGTCTCCGAGCTGCTCGTCCGCCATCCCGACATCGACAAGGTGAGCTTCACCGGCTCGACCGCGGCCGGCCGCAAGATCGCTTCGATCTGCGGCGAGCGGATCGTCCGTTGCACGCTCGAGCTTGGTGGCAAGTCGCCTGGCCTCGTCCTCGACGATGCGGACCTCGCCAATGCGGCGGCGAAGATCGCCCAGTTCGCACCGCTGATGGCCGGTCAAGTCTGCTCGTCGCTGACCCGCATCATCGTCAGCGAGAAGCGGCATGACGATTTCGTCGACGCGCTGAGCTCGGCCTTCGGCGCGATCAAGGTCGACGATCCCTTCAAGATGGACTCGCAGATGGGCCCGCTCGCCACCGAGGTTCAGCGCGACCGCGTGCTCGGCTATATCGAGAAGGGCAGAGCCGAGGGCGCCCGGCTGGCGCTCGGCGGCGGCCGCCCGGCCCATCTCAACCGCGGCTATTTCGTCGAGCCGACGGTGTTCGCTAATGTCGACAACAGCTTCACGATCGCCCGCGAGGAGATTTTCGGTCCGGTCCTGAGCGTTATCCCGGCACGTGATGAGGAGCAGGCGATCGCGATCGCCAACGACACTATCTTCGGTCTCAACGCGAGCGTCTTCACCAACGATCCCGAGAAGGCCTACTCGATCGGCCGCCGCCTCCGGGCGGGCACGGTTGGCCATAACGGCTTCAAGACCGACTTCAGCCTCGCCTTCGGCGGATTCAAGCAGTCGGGCATCGGCCGTGAAGGCTTCCTCGAGGGCATCCACTCCTATGTTGAGTCGAAAACGATGATCTTCGACGAGATGCCGGCAAGCCAGGCTTGAGCGTTCACCCAGGGGCTTGCGGCGCCTTCGGGATTCGCCGGCTTCTCGCCCGAACAGATCCACAGCACCTATCGGATCGGTCTCGGCTCGAAGCGCGACTTCACGGACGGGCCGGAATAGTTGCTGCGGTTTCGCTGATCACGGCCGCGAGGAAACGCGCCGAATCGGATCAGGAACTCCAGCCGGCGACCGTCAGCACGGCATCGGCGAAATCGGAGGGGGCTTCCTGCGGAAGATTGTGGCCTACCCCCTCGATCGCGCGATGTTCGTAGCGGGCGATGAAGCGTGCCCGCGCGGCAGGCGCATCCGCCATGCCATATCCAGGCCCCCGCGACCCGCTTATCGCGATCGTCGGCACAGGGATCGAAGGCTTCGCGGCAAGCCGGCCCTCCCATTCCGCATAGGCCGGATCGCCCTCGGCCAGCCCGAAGCGGTGGCGATAGCTGTGGACAACGACATCGACGAAATCGGGATTGTCGTAGGCGGCCGCGGTCGCGGCGAAGGTCGCATCGTCGAACGGCCAGCTCGGCGACCACTGCTCCCACAGCAGCCGGCAAAACTCACGGCGGAATTGGGTGAGCCCCGCACGGCCGCGCTCGCCGTGGAGATAATATTGGTACCATAGGACATGTTCGAGGGCGGGTGGCGCGGGCGTTGCGGAACCGGTCGTATCCAGGACGTTGTAGCCAAGCCCGGATACGAGGCCGCGCACCCGGTCGGGCCGCAGCGCACTGACGACGCAGGATGCCCGCCCGCCCCAGTCATAACCGGCCAGCACCGCCCGCTCGATCCCGAGCGCGTCCATCAGCGCGAGCAGGTCGGCGCCGAGCGCGGCCTGCTCGCCCGAGCGCAGCGTGTCGGGTGATCGGAACCGCGTGGGCCCGTAGCCGCGCAGCCACGGGACGATCACGCGCGCGCCCCGCTCCGCGAGGAAGTCGGCCACCATATCATAGGCGTGCACGTCATAAGGGAAGCCGTGCGACAGGATCACGGGCCAGCCGTCCGCGGATCCCGCCTCGCGATAAGCGATCTCCAATATGTCCGTTGGAGCCGTTTTCGGTGTCATGCCAGTTGCTTCTTCTTCGTTGTTGCCGGAATCGGGATCGTAGCGGATGTTCGCCAGCTCTGGATAGATGGGCCGTGTCGATCTGAGCCGGCGCGGCCGATCCGGCACAGCGACACGGATATCGATCATCGCGTCCAGCGTCCGCAGGATGTCGCGGATACCCACCGACTTGTTTGACAAAGGGCCCCGCCCGTAGGACCATCGCCGCATGGAACAGGGAGCCGCCACTGCCGGGCCGATTTCGGGCCATAGCTTGGGCAAGATGAGGCGCCGGGGGGCGATCCTGGACGCGGTCCGCTGCATCATGGCACAAACTGGCGAAGCGGGCCTCACGATGTCCGCGCTAGCGGCTCGTGCCGGGGTTAGCCCGGCAACGCCCTATAACCTGTTCGGATCGAAGCAGGCGATCCTGCGCGCCGTTTATGAAGAGGACGTGCGCGAATTCTTCGCACGCTTCGACCGGCATGCCTCGACTGTCCCGCTCGACCGGATCTTCGATCTTGCCGATCTGACCGTTGAACATTGGCAAAGCGCCCCCGAGTTCTACAAAGCTCTGCTCACCGTATTGAGCCGCAACGCTGGATCCGATGTCGGCGGCGATTGCTGGTCGCCCGCGCGAAGCCATGCGCGCAGGTTGGTCGGCGCGCTCGGCGAGACGGGGGCGCTCGTGCCAGGAGCATCGATTGAAGCGATCTCTCGCCAGCTGATCCGCATCGTAAAGTCGGTAAGCCAGGAGTGGGTCGACGGCGAAGTGACCCTCGACCAGGCGCGGAACGAATTGAGCCTGGCCTTTGGCATCGTCCTGACCGGCTTCCTGACACCCGCCGCCGCCGCCGCGCTCAAGACGATATTGGAACGCGCGACTTAGGTCTTTTCACAACTGCGGAGGCGACGCGCAATTCCGCGGAGGGCTGCCCTTGGGCACAAGCCCCCCTGGCGTCCGCGGTCGGGACGATCCGCGCATCCGCTGCAAACCAGCGTGGCGACGGGTTCAAAAGTGCGGGGCAGCGGGCATATTTCTTTATATTGCTCTATAAATATTACTCTACATCTCTATGAGCAGCTCATGGCCGCCGAAAGAAGAGAGATTCTACGATGGCCGGAAACATGTGTTGGGAGAAAAAGATGAAACAAGGGATCGTGAGAAGCAGTTCGTTCGCGCTTGCGCTCGCACTCTGCTCGGCCGCGCCCGCGCTCGCTCAGGAAAGCGCGGCGTCTGAAGGGGAAAGCGCCGGCCTGGAGGAAATCATCGTCACCGCCCAGAAACGGTCGGAGAGCATCCAGAAGATTCCCGTGACGGTGTCGGCCTTCACCGCCGAGACGATCAAGAATTCGGGCTTCAGCACGGTTTCGGAACTTCAGGGCCTCGTTCCCGGCATGACGATCAATCGCGGGCAGTCGGCGGCAAACCTAGTCCACGTTTCGATTCGCGGTATCTTCGTCCAAGATACCGGCAAAGCGATCGAACCGGGCATCGGATATCTGCTCGACGGCGTCGTCATCGGCGCGCCGTCGGGGCTGCTCGTCGATTCGTTCGACGTCGACCGCATCGAGGTCCTGCGCGGACCGCAGGGCACGCTGTTCGGCCGCAACGCGACTGGCGGCGCGCTCAACGTGACGCGCTCGGTGCCCGATCCCTCGAAGGATCTGAGCGGTCGCGCGAAGTTCACCTACGGCAATTTCGGGCGTAACGACTATGAAGCGGTGATCCACGCGCCGCTGGTCAAGGACAAGCTCGCCGTCAAGCTGGCATTCATTTCGCAGAACGACAGCGGCAACATCTACAACGACTATCTGAACACGCATGTCGGCGACAAGAACGTCAAGGACTACAACCTGACGCTGCGTGCGACCCCGAACGACCGGTTCAGCGCGACGATCATCTTCGAGAAGATGGTCGACCACAGCGAGGCGCCGGGCACGATCAACGTGCTCACCCCCGATCTGATCAACCTACCGATTCCCGGCTACACGTCTGGGCTCAATGCGCCCTGCTTCAATCCGCTGACGGCGTTCGTATGCCGTCCTGAGCTCGACTCCGACTATGACAAGGTCCAGCATCCGCTCAAGCAGAACTCGCGGCTCAATCTCGGCGCGATCACCGTCAACCTGCGGCATGAATTCGACACCTTCGCGCTCGTGTCCAATTTCGGTTTCCGCGACCTGCGCGAGAACAATTTCACCTTCCTGGATTCGACGGAGCTCGGCTATTTCCCGTTCGTTGGCGACGAGTTCTACAAGACCCTGAGCCAGGAAGTCCGCTTCGAGAGCAATTTCGGCGGCAAGTTCGAGATCATCGCCGGCGCCATGCACTTCCGGAGCCGCTATTTCATCCAGTCGTTCACCGAGCTGGATCTGGCCTCGGTCGTGCCGACGCTGGCGCCCGGCGTCGCGCTGCTCGCCCCGGCCTTCCCCTACCGGACCGACTACCACAGCCGGTCGAGCGCGATCTTCGCGCAGGCCGAATATAAGTTCACCGACGAGCTCAAGCTGATCGTCGGCGGCCGCCAGACCTGGGACCGCAAGGCCATCGACGTCTCGCTGTTCACGCCGGGCAGCGGCACGGCGCTGCCCCTGCCGATTCGTCCCGACATCCGCAGCCAGGGCATCGTTTCGCAGCGGGCGCAGGACTCCGCGAAGTTCAAGAAATTCACCCCGAAGATCGCCATCCAATATCAGGCGGCCCCGAGCTTCATGGCCTTCGCATCCTACAGCGTCGGCTACAACACGGGCGGCTTCAACAGCCGGCCGCCGGACATCGCGCTGATCGGCCCGTTCAAGCCCGAAACGCTCGATGCCTATGAGATCGGCTTCAAGAGCGACTGGCTCGATCGCCGCCTGCGCGTCAACATCTCGGCCTATTACAACCAGATGAAGAACAAGCAGGAAGAGCTGACGATCGTCTCGCAGGCCGTGACCGGATCGGCGACGGTGAACGCGGCGAAGGCCAGCTATACCGGCGTCGAGACCGAGATCATGGTCGCGCCGATCGACGGTTGGAACACGTCGGTCGCGATCGGGTACATGGACGCGAAGTACAAGAGCTTCGCGGGCGATCTCGGTCAGGGCTTCCGTTCGGACCTGACGATGCTGAAGCTTCGCCGTACGCCGAAGTGGACCGTCGGCGCCATGACCGACTATCAGTTCGCGGCAGGCCCCGGCACGCTGGGCTTCAACGCCGGCCTGACCTACACCGACAAGTTCGAGACCAACATCGTGAACGATCCGCGCGGCCGCATCCCGGCCACGACCAAGATCGACCTGAGCGCGCGCTACATCTTCCCGGTCAAGGACGTGGAGATGAAGCTGATGACATTCGTGAAGAACGTCACCAACCAGCATCCGTACAACGGCCTGTTCGCGGGCAACGCTCCGGGTTCGAACTTTGCGTTCGCGATCCCTGATCCGGGCCGCACGTGGGGCGTCTCGCTCGAGGTCGAGTTCTGAAGTTGATGCGCCGTCGCTGATCGAGCGACGGCGCATCCATCGGCGCGGAAGCTGCGACATTCGCGTTCCGGCTTGTAGGACAGGGTCGCTAATTGATCCGTGCAAGCAGGACGAGGATGTAGATCGCTGCGAGCGGGTGGGGAGCGCCAGCGCCGAGGCGCCTGACGCCCGGCCAGAAGCGACCATGTGAACACGGATTGGGATGGTGTGCTGAGGAGGTTGCGTTATCTCGTGGCAGGCGATGCTGCGCCCAAATGGAAAGCTTCCGATGCGCCCTGCGCGCCGGCCCGCTTCGGACGCAGGCAGATCCTACCGCTGGCGTGACGGGGCCGAGCGTGACAATCGTCAATTAACATCTTCCCCGATGGGTTCGGAGCGGGCAGAAGTGGCGCGGTAAGATGTTTGGCCATTCGGACCGGCGGCAGGCCGGACGCAGCGGGGAGGAACTATGAGGCGGAGCAAGTCGAGGGTGATTCTGTTGATAGCGGGCGCCTTTTCGCTGGCGGCCGTGGGCCAGCTCGCCATGAACGCCGGACATGCGCAGGCGGCGGGAAAGACCCGCACGGCGGCTATGCTCGACGACGGCTCCGCGGGCGATGACTGGGCGGGCTATGGCCGCACCCATGGCGAGCAGCATTACAGCCCCCTGGCCGACATCAATGACGGCAATGTCGGCCGGCTCGGCCTGGCCTGGTCGCGCGATCTCGGCATCGGCAACCCGGCGACGATTCCGGTCGCCGTCGACGGGGTCCTCTACTACTCGAGCGGCCTGAGCTTCGTCCACGCCGTGGAAGCCGCCACCGGCCGCCTGCTCTGGCAATATGACCCCGAAGTCGGCGCCCGCGCCGGTACGAAGCTGCGTCCCGCCTGGGGCAACCGCGGCATCGCCTATTGGGAGGGCAAGGTCTATACCGGCACGCAGGACGGCCGGCTGATCGCGCTCGACGCACGAACCGGAAAGCCTGTCTGGAGCGTGATGACCGTCGATAAAGCCGACGGCCGCTACATCACCGGCGCCCCCCGTGTTTTCGACGGCAAGATCATCATCGGTCACGGCGGCGCCGACAGTTCGAACACGCGCGGCTATGTGACCACCTATGATGCGCGAACCGGCAAGCAGCTTTGGCGATTCTTCATCGTGCCCGGCAATCCCGCTGACGGTTTCGAGGACGAGACCCAGGAAATGGCCGCCAAGACGTGGACCGGCGAATGGTGGAAATATGGAGGAGGCGGTCATGCCTGGAACGCCTTCACCTATGACGCGGAAAGCGACACGATCCTGATCGGCACCGGCAACGGCGCGCCCTGGAATCAGAAGATCCGCAGTCCGGGGGGCGGCGACAATCTGTTCCTTTGTTCGATGGTCGCGCTTGACGCGAAGACCGGCAAGTACAAGTGGCACTATCAGTTCAATCCCGGCGAGACCTGGGACTATAATGCGGCGATGGACATGCAGCTCGCCGAGCTCAAGATCGACGGTGCGATTCGCAAGGTCGTGATGAGCGCGCCGAAGAATGGCTTCTTCTATGTCATCGACCGTACGAACGGGAAGCTCATCTCCGCCGAGAAGATCGCGCGCGTGACGTGGGCGACGCGAATCAACCCCGATACCGGACGTCCCGAGGAGGTGCCGGGCGCCCGCTTCGAAAACGGCAAGGACTTCGAGCTGTGGCCCAACTTCACGGGCGCGCACAGCTGGATGCCGATGGCGTTCAGCCCGAAGAGCGGCCTCGTCTACATTCCCCAGATTTCGTCCGGCGCAATATATAACGACCGCGACATTGACTTGAAATCCTGGTCGCGGCTGGCAGGCAACTCGCACGATCTCGGCATGACCGCGGACGCGCGGCTCAACGATCCCGAGCAGAATACGAGCTCGTTGCTGGCGTGGAATCCGGTGACGCAAAAACAGGCGTGGAAGGTGAAGACGATCGGGGGGTGGAATGGCGGAATCCTGGCGACTGGCGGGAACCTCGTCTTCCAGGGACAGCTGGATGGCCGCTTCTCGGCCTATGCCGCGGACAGCGGGCGCGAGCTGTGGCACTTTCCCGCACAGGCCGCCGTTATCGCGGCGCCGATCACCTATCGTGCGAATGGCAAGCAATATGTCACCGTGCTGGTCGGCATGGGCACCAGCGCCGGCGTCGACAAGTCGACCCACGGCGGCATCGACATCGATCACCGCACTCAGGCCAAGCGCGTGCTGACCTTCGCAATCGACGGCAAGGCCAAGTTGCCAGCCGCGATGCCGGCGAGCCCGCCGACCGCCGCGCCCGACCCGGACTACCGCCCCGACGCGGCGCTCGCCGCGCGGGGCAAGACACTCTTCAACCAGCGCTGCCTTGCCTGCCATGGGATCAACGCCGAGGCGGCCGGCTCGGCGCCTGACCTCCGGGTTTCGCCCGTGCCGGCATCGGCCGAAGCCTTTGCCACGATCGTGCGCGATGGCGCGCTGGAAATGAACGGAATGCCGCGGTTCGGCGAACTGACGGAGGCCGATCTGGCGGCGATACGCCAATATCTCCGCAGCCGCTCGGCCGAACTGGCGCGGCGGCGATAGGATTCGGCGCGCCGCCCGCACCGCCAGTGGCGAGGAATCCGTTCCTCGCGGCCGACCTATTTCGCCACAATCGATCCCCCGTTTGACGAGGCAGGGCAGGGGCGTTAAAGCCTCCCTCCGCAAGGCGTCGTGCAAAGCACCTTGAAAAACGAGCTAGCCGAAAGGCCGCTGAGTGATTGGAAATGCGGGCGTAGCATAGTGGTAATGCTCTAGCCTTCCAAGCTAGCTAGGAGGGTTCGATTCCCTTCGCCCGCTCCACCATCGCCGGCATAGACAGTAGCGCTACAGCGGCGCTTGGTCGGCCGTTCCCATGCGTACTGGACCATGACAACGATTGGGTGCTGTGGGCCCGGCAAGCTGACGATCAGCTTGCAGGCGCTTCGCTCGCGAAGCATTGGATGGAACCGGTGGCGCCGACGGCGATGCTTGCGCCGATCGGGTGCAGGCCTGCTTGAGCCGCATAGGGCAGCGGATCGCCGTGGAAAAGCGTGTAGCGTTCGCGCGACCGCTTGCGCTCGCGTCCGTCGGGCGCGTTGTGGACATAGTCGAGCGTCAGATCGAAGCGTCCGGTTTTGGGGTTCATCACCTGCCCGACGACGAACAGGGTCAGAAAACCATCCTTGTCCAGAGGCTTGCGGAACACCGGCAGGTCGGGCCTGGGCGCCGGCCGTGCCATGGCCTCCGGATCGGGCAGATGCAGCGCGATCGTGCCGCCGGGGGCGAGGTGCTTCGCCATTCCGGCAAAAGCCTTCTTCCAGGCGGCCGACGGCTGGAGATGGGCGAGGGTGTAGTAGGTCGCGAAGATCGCATCAAAACGCTGGCCGAGCGCCAATGAGCGAAGGTCGCCGCGCAGGAACCGCAGCCGCGCCGCGACGTCGGCGGGAAGCTCGGCACGCTTCACTTCGGCCTGGCTGAGCATCGACGGCGCGATGTCGACACCCGTCACATGAAAATCGCGTTCGGCCAGGGGGATTGCGACGCGACCTGTCCCGCACCCCAGCTCGAGGATCGAGCCGCCCGCCGGTGCGAGCCCCGCATAGATGTCGATATCGCCGGTCAGCGCCTCGTCGGCGGCGGTGACCAGGTCATAATGGAGGGCGGAGGCGCCCTCGGCGGAATAATAGGGGCGGACGACGGTCATGCTGTGCATCGCGGCTTTACCGGTAGGCATCACGCCGATCAAGGCGGCGGCCGTCGCCGCATGTCCGCCTCGACCTTCACAAGCATCGCCCCTTCGGACACCTGCCCGCCCGGCTGGACCCTGAGTTCGGCGACGATGCCGTCGAACGGCGCCAGCATCGCCTGCTCCATCTTCATCGCCTCGAGCACCAGCAGCTTCTGACCTCGGGTCACGGCGGCGCCCTCGGCGACGTCGACCGCGACCACCTTGCCGGGCATCGGTGCCCGGATGGTGCCGTCGGATGCTGCGCCGCCGCCGCCCGCACGGTCGGCGCGCGGCGTCCCGAACGGCCAGGCCTCGCCATTGAGGAACAGCAGCCGCGCGTCGCCGATGGCGAGAGCGCGGGCGCGCGGCTCGGCTTCATCAAGCTCCACCAGATACGCCTGTCCGGCGATCTCGACCGTGATCCGTCGGTCGGGCGCGGCATTGGTGCGGAAGCCGGCGATCGCGGTCCATACGCCTTTCGCCTCCGGCAGCAGCGCGCGAGCGGCGGCCTGCCTGATCGACTCGGACGGCCCGGCGGCGGGGACGAGCCGGTCGGCATGGCGCTCGATGAACCCCGTATCGATATTGCCGGCGACGAAATCGGGGTCGGAAGCCGCACGCGCGAGAAAGGCGGCGTTGGTCCGCACCGGCCAGACCTCGACCCGCCGCGCCGCCCGCGCGAGCTTGGCCGCGGCGGCCCGCCGGCTGGGCGCGGCGACGATGAGCTTGGCGATGAGCGGGTCATAGAAGGGCGAAACCTCGCCGCCTTCGTCGAAGCCGCTGTCGACACGGATGCCGCGCGGCAGCTTCAGGCGGTCGAGCGGCCCGGTCGAGGGCAGGAAGCCGGTCGAGGGATTTTCGGCATACAGCCGCGCCTCCATCGCCCAGCCGTCAATCGCGAGCTGGTCCTGGCGTTTCGGCAGCGGCTCGCCGCCCGCGACGCGGATCTGCCATTCGACGAGATCCTGACCGGTGATCATCTCGGTCACCGGGTGCTCGACCTGCAGGCGGGTGTTCATCTCCATGAACCAGATGCGGTCGG
>CAMLSA010000048.1 GCA_946482655.1 uncultured Sphingomonas sp.
GGCCCGGAGCCGCCGCCCACATGTCCCTTCATCTTCCAACAATGAGAAAGAACCGGACAGCCCTTTACCACCCGGAACAGCTGTCCCAGGGAGATCGCGATTACGATCCGATAAGAGGCGTGGAAGCGAACCGGAAAAACCAACTCGCCGCCGCCGGTGAGGGGCGCTTCTATGCAAACCCCCTTGCCACGTCAAGCACTTTTATTCAGGCCTAATTTCGGGCACCTCATGACGCCGCGAAGCCGCAGGACCGGCCGAAAGCCCCTCCGAACCGAATCAGTCGTTGCGAGTCAGGACCCTCGCCGTCAGCAAAGGCGCGAACAGCTGATTGAGAATCCCTACGAACTTGCTGACCGGGTTCGATGCCGAGTTGGCGATATAGATCAGGTCCTTGTCGCGCATCGGAAAATTCTGCGCGATGATATAGCTTTCGGGCTTCATCAGATTGAGCCGATAGATCATCGGCGGCTCGCCTGCGGCGATTGCGGCGGCATCGTAGCGGAACAGGAAGACCGAGCGGGGGTCCGCCTGGACGTCGTTCGGGCCCCCGACACGGGCGAGCGCCTCGGCCAGCGAGAGGTTCGGCGCCTCGAACGCCACCTGGGAGACCCTGGGGGTCGCCCCGAAAGCGCTGAAGCTGCGGGGTTCAATGATCAGTTCGATACGATCTCCCGGCAGCAGCGTCAGATCATCGCTGCTGCCCGCCCGGATATCGCCGAGCCGCATCTCGGCGCTCTGGCCGGCGCGGGTCAGTCGTACCACCGTGTCGGCATTATTGGCTTTGGAGCCGCCCGCGGTCGCCACCGCGTCGAGCAGCCGTTCGCGCGCCGCGGTCAGCGGCATCCGCCCGGTGCGGGTCACGTCGCCGAACAGATAGACGCTGTTCCCCGGACTGTTGACAACCGTCACCAGCGCCTGCGGACTCTGCGATTTGCCCTGTAACGCCTGTTCGATCATCCGCTGGACATCATAGGGCGTCGAACCGGCCACCATCAGGCGGCCGACATAGGGTAGCCGGATCGTACCATCCGACGCCACCGTCACGATATTGACCGGCTGCGTACGGACGGTGGGATCGACCGTATCGGCGATCGCCGCGCTGCCGCCGAGGCCGGCCCCTTGGGCGCTGTTGCCGAACAGGGTCATGCCGACCTCATAGATATTGACTTGCAGTGCATCGCCCGGCGCGATGCGATCGACCCGCCCCTCCCGCGCAAGTGCGGCGATCTGTCCGGTCGCCCGGCCCGCCGGCGGCACCGCCAGCAGCTTCTGGAACGCCGCTCCGTCGAGATCGATGACCTGGAACTTGAGCGCCGCCGCCTGATTCTGGGAGCCGCGGATGACCTGCCGACCGGTCGGTCCGCTCGACGGCAGCGAAGCGCACCCGGACAACAGAATCCCGAGCACCGAAATGGCGCCGGTCACGCGGGAACGGACGGTGAAACTGGACTGCATGGAGGACCCTATAAAGACGATCGAGGCAAATCTGTGACGGCGCGCGAGGAGAAGCGCGAGGGGCATGGCTCCGTCAAGTCCTATTCCACCGATCCACAAGGCAAGAAATGGCTATCCGTTCACGCCGCGCGCATCTGCAGCCCATGATGGACCTCGCACGCTTCGGCGACCGTGTCGTAGAATGTCAGATTGCCGCCATAGAGCACGGCGCCGCGATCGCAATATTGCTGCAGCGTGTGCGGATCGTGCGAGACCATCACCAACGTGCCCGACTCCCGTCGCTTGAACAACTCCTCGTGCGAGCGCCGTCGGAAGCGCTCGTCCCCGGCTCCGGTCACCTCGTCGACGAGGTAACAGTCGAAGTCGATCGCGAGCGAGATGCCGAAGGCGAGACGGCCGGTCATGCCCGATGAATAGGTCCGCACCGGCTGGTAGAAATAGGGACCGAGCTGTGCGAAATCCTCGACATAATCGAGGATGTCCTGTTCGGGCTGGCGATAGATGCGGGCGATGAAGCGGGCATTATCAGCCCCGGTCATCGACGGCTGGAAGCAGCTGCCATAGCCGATCGGCCAGCTCGTCGTCATGCTGCGCTCGACGCTGCCGCTGGTCGGCTGCTCGACGCCGGCGATCAGCCGCATCAGGGTCGACTTGCCGGCACCGTTGGCCCCGCAAATACCGATGCTCTCACCGCGGCGAATCGTGAAGTTCAGATTGCTGAACACCTGCTTCCGGAATTTGCGGATATGATAGGTCTTCGAAACATTTCCGAACCGGATCATCAGTACAGGTCCCAACCACGCGCACTACAAAATGCTGGACGGTCCCCGCCCATGCTGCAATGCGGGCGACCATAGACGATGCCTCGCCAAACGCAAAATACGCCCTTCGCGGTCGACGCGCGGATGCTGGGCCGGCAGGGCACGGGGGTCGCCACCTATGCGGGCGCGCTGCTCGCGGCGCTCGAGCTGGCGGCGCGCGCGCCCCTGCGCATCAGCGACCCGAGCTGCGGCCGGCCCATGGCGCCCGCCAATCGCGCCGCCCGGTGGATACGCTGGGCCGATGCGCTCGTCGACCGGCCGCGGCGGCTGAGGCGGGCGGCCGGCGAATTGCGCAGCCGCGACATCTTCCGTCTTGCCCAGGTCCATTTCGATCGCCACGGCACGATGCTCTCGCTTCACGCGGCTGGCGAGCCGGGAATCGTTCACTGGACCTATCCGCTGCCGATTCGCATCAGCGGCTGGATCAACATCTACACGGTTCACGATGCGATCCCGATAACCCATCCCGAGCTGAGCCAGATCGATCCGGTCCGGCATCGGCGCCTCCTCGAGGTTCTGACAGCGAGCGCCGAACATATCCTGACCGTGTCCGAAGCCGCGCGGCGGGACATCATCGCCGCGCTCGACTGTGACGCCGGGATCATCAGTACCTGCCTGCCAGGGCTGGTGGTCGAGCCCGTGACCGCGCCGCTGCCGGGCGGATTGCCGTCCGGTGGCTATCTGCTCTCGGTCGGCAGCGTCGAGCCCCGCAAGAATCTGCTGCGCCTCGCCGAGGCCCACCGCCGCAGCGGCATCGACCTGCCACTGGTCATCGCGGGCCCGGACGGATGGCGCGCCGAGGAAATCGCGCCTCAGCTGGCCGCGAACCCATCCGTCATCCGATTTCCCTATGTAGAGCGGCCGACGCTGATGGCGATGATCGCCGGCGCCAGGGCACTGGTCTTTCCGACGATCACCGAAGGCTTCGGCCTTCCCATCGTCGAGGCGATGCAGCTCGGCACGCCGGTTCTCACCGCACGGGGCGGCGCGACCGAGGAGGTCGCAGGTGGCGCGGCGCTGCTCGCCGATCCGCTGTCAGTCGCCGACCTGACCGAGCGGATCGCCTGCCTGGCGGACGACGCGCTCCTCCGGCGCCTGATCGAAGGCGGCCGGGAGCGCGGCCGCGCCTTCAGCGCCGCGGCCTTCGCCCAACGCCTCGAGCGGGTCCACCGACGGCTGCTCGACGGACAAACTGGCCAAGCATGAACCAAGCGGTTAGGTGCCCGGCGGGACACCCTTGAAAAATGGATCGAGATGACCAGGCTCACGATCGGGATCGACGGCTTCAATCTTGCCATGCCACAGGGTACGGGTGTCGCCACCTACGGCTTCGGGCTGACGGAGACGATATGCGCCCTGGGCCATTCGACCCTGGGCGTGTTCGGCGTGGATGCCGGGCGGGCGCCCGAGACTCGCGAGATGTTCTTCTTCGACCGGATCGGCAAGGATCGGCCGCCCGAAACCCGCAAGCGGCATAAAAGCCGGCTGCGCCGTGAATGGATCCAGATGTGCCTACCGGCACGCGCGGTCGACATCCCAATGACATCTGCGGTCGAGAAGCAGGCCTTCGCCGAAAGGCTGCCCCGCTTCGATCGGGTGGTCAGCTCCGCCTATCTCTTCGACCTCGCCGACAAGCGGCTGCGCCGGACGGGGGGTTTCCTGACACTGAAAATTGCCGATCCGCCTGATATCATGCACTGGACCTATCCTGTTCCGGTGCGGATGGCGGGCACACGTAATGTCTATACATTACACGATCTCGTGCCTCTCAAGCTGCCCTACACCACCCTCGACCACAAGCATGTCTATCATCGTCTGATCGAGGGGTGCATCCGCCATGGCGACCATATCTGCACCGTCTCGGAGTCGAGCCGGAACGACATATTGAGCCTGTTCCCGGAAATCTCGCCGGCGAAGGTGTCGAACAGCTACCAAACCGCGCCGATTCCGCCCGCGCTGCTCGCGCGCGACCCGGCCGAGGACGCGCGGATGGTCCAGGGTCTGTTCGGGCTGGACCCGCGCGGCTATTTCCTGTTCTTCGGAGCGCTCGATCCCAAGAAGAACCTCGCCCGCATCATCGAGGCCTATGTGACGAGCGGGACGGAAACTCCCCTGGTCATCGTGGGTGCGCGTCATTGGGGAACCGAGCAGGAGAGTCGCATCTTCGGGGGGAAGGGGATTTCGCTCTATGGCGAGGCCACCGCGAAGGGGCTCGTCCAGCTCGACTATCTGCCGCGCGAAATGCTGCTTCGGCTTGTGCGCGGAGCCAAGGCGGTGATCTTCCCTTCGCTTTACGAAGGCTTCGGCCTGCCCGCGCTCGAAGCCATCCGGCTCGGCACCCCGGTGATATCGTCCGACATCAGCTCGTTGCCCGAGGTGATCGGGCGGGCAGGCCTGCTGGTCGATCCTTACGACGCCGGGGCGATCGCAGCGGCGATGCGGGCGATCGATCGGGATGCGCAGCTCGTCGCGAACATCAGGGCGGCAGCGCCGGCTCAGGCGGCGAAGTTCAGCGACGACGCCTATCGCGCCAGATTGACCGAAATGTACGCCCGTGTGATGGCCGGCTAGGCCTGGTCGGGCCAGCGCCGGCGGGCGTCGATGCCGTGGGCGTCGAGCGCCTGCAATTCGGCGAGCAGCGGTTCGAGGCGATCGAGCGGCCAGGCATTGGGGCCGTCTGACAGCGCCCTGGCCGGATCGGGATGGGTTTCCATGAACAACCCGGCGATCCCCACCGCGACCGCGCCGCGCGCCAGCACCGGGACATATTCGCGCTGCCCGCCCGAGGAACTTCCCTGCGCGCCCGGCAGCTGAACCGAATGGGTCGCGTCGAACACCACCGGGCAACCCGTCTCGCGCATGATCACCAAGCCGCGCAAGTCGGTGACGAGATTGTTATAGCCGAAGCTGGTGCCGCGCTCGGTAACGAGGATGGCGGCCCGGCTCCCCGCGGCCTCGGCCGCGCCGCGCGCCTTGGCGACGACCTGGCGCATGTCGTGCGGCGCCATGAACTGCGCCTTCTTGATGTTGCCGGCCTTGCCGCTCGCGCCGACCGCCTCGATCAAGTCGGTCTGCCGGGCGAGGAAGGCTGGCGTCTGCAGCACATCGACGACCCCGGCGGCAGACTTCACCTGCTCGGCGTCGTGGACGTCGGTGAGCAGCGGCAGCCCGGTCTCGGCGCGCACCTTCTCGAGGATGCGAAGCCCCTCGTCGAGCCCGGGCCCGCGGAACGAGGTGTTCGAGCTGCGATTTGCCTTGTCGAACGAGCTCTTGAAGATGACGAGCAGGCCGAGCCGGTCGGCGATCGCGCGCAGCCGGTGCGCGACACCTAGAACGAGCGCCTCCGATTCGATCACGCACGGCCCCGCGATCACGAACAACGGCTCGTCGAGCCCGACCTTGCGTCCCAGTAATTCCATCCGGCTACTTAGGCGCTGGCGATACCCGATGGCAATCAGCCGCGCGCGATCGCGAAGCGTGGCTCGAGCACCAGATCGACCGGCTCGGCGGGCCCCTCCTCGAAGCGGCGCCGGTCGGCGGGCGACACGAAGAAGCCGCGGCGGACCAGCCATTCCCCCATGTCGGCGCGGGCCGTCACCCAAACGGTGAGCGGAGTCATCATCAGCCCGATCGCCACGGGCAGCGACCAGATGGTCCCGTCTATCCCGATCGCGATCGCCGCCATCAGCGCCGCACCGAGCGCCATGTGCCAGGCATGGAAGCGCGTCACTTCACCGAAATCGAGTCCATCGACTTCACGGCGCTGCGGCAGCCAGCCGCTTTGCCGCCCGCGCAGGATGTCGAGGATCGCCATCGTCTGCGTCAGCATGATCACCGGCGCGGTGACCACCGCAGTGGCCGTTTCGAGCATGGTCCCCTTGAGGATACAACCCCAGCCGCCGAGCTGGCGGCGCAGGTCGTCATCCTGCGTCAGCGCGATCAGCGCCATCAACTTGGGGCCGAACAGCATCAGCAGGGTCAGGCCGAGCAGCCAGCCCGACGATATCAGCACGAAACCGTCGAAATTGGCGCGCAGCTGCTCGAAAATCGCGGCACCCAGCAGCAGCAGCCAGAGCGGCGAGGTGAAATAGGCCGACGCGCCCATGAACAGCTGGAGCCGGCTCACCCAGTGGAAGCCGGCGGCGTTTACCAGGCGCAGATGCTGGAGATTGCCCTGGCACCAGCGCCGGTCCCGTACCGAATGATCGATCATCGTCGGCGGGAATTCCTCATAGCTTCCCTCCGACAGGGTTACCATGTGCACCGCCCAGCCGCGCCGGCGGAGCAGCGCCGCCTCGACCATGTCATGACTCATGATATGGCCTCCGAGCAGGCTGTCCTCCGGCAAGGCCGGCAGGCCGCAGCTTTCGGCGAAGGCCTTTACCCTGACGATCGCGTTATGGCCCCAGAAGGTCGCCTCGGTGCCCGACCACCAGCGCAATCCCGCCGACGAGACCGGACCATAGACCGCCGATGCGAATTGATGCCAGCGCGCGAACATTGTCTGTCCGTTGATCAGCTGGGGCACCGTCTGGAGCAACCCGATATTGGGGCGGGCCTCCATCGCGGTGGCGAGGCGCACCATCGCCTCGCCCGTCATCAGGCTGTCGGCGTCGAGGATCAGCATATTGTCATAGGCGCCGCCGAAGCGGCGGACCCATTCGGCGATGTTGCCCGGCTTGCGCGCGGTGTTGCGCTCGCGGCGGCGATAATAGACTTGGGCGCGGCTCGCCTCGCGCAGCCGCCGGAAGGCGATATATTCGCGCGCGTGGGCACGCTCATGCGAATCGCTCAGGATGAAGAAATCGAACATCGAGGCCGCGCCGATCCGGTCGACCGAGCCGGTCATCGCGCTCAGTCGCCGGAAAACCGCGGCGACATCCTCATTGTAGATCGGCATCAGCACGGCGGTGCGCGTCGTCGGCAACACCAGCCGATCGGACGGAGTCGCCATGGCCGGGCCCCGGCCGAGCAGCACGAACAACCCCGCCACAGCGGCGAGGAAGCCGAAGGCGATCCAGGCGAACAGGCCGAAGAACAGCAGGAAAAAGGCGGCGTCAATCCAGTCGATCCCGTCCGACCGTAGCGGCGTGAACATCTCCTGCGCGGCGAGCAGCCCGAACAGGAAGCTGCCGACGATCAGGAACAGGCGCCGCTGGAAAAGCGGCCCGAAATAGGCGAGCGGCTCGGGCTGGACGCCCTCGGGCGCGCGCGAAAAATCCTGGACGGGCATCGCCAGGGGAACCTCGGCGGGAAGGTCGCCGTCGGCGGGGCGGCCGAATCGCGGCGACGAGGCATCCTCTATGTCTTTGTTTACCCGATACAAATTCACATCTCGCGCTGATAGTGGATGGCTCATGACAGAAAAACCTCTGGATCCGCCCGGCTTTGCGTCAAACCGCCCCAACATTTGGACCAATGGCAGTTTATTGGCGCGGTGCACAACAGCCCCTCAGTAAAACTGATGAATCAGGGTTTCGCTCAGCGTTGCGCCGCCGCGTTCCAGCGTCGCCCGCAGGTTGGCCGGCTGATTCGCGCGCGTGCTGTCGACGATCAGCCGCCAGCGGCCGGATCGGCCGACCACCGGATAGCTGTCGACGGAGAGCAACCTGCCGCGGTCGATTGAGACGGTGGCGGTCACGCCCGATCCACGGCCGAGTCCCTTGAGCGACATCCCTTCGAAATCCACGACCAGCCGCCTCGCATTGGGGATCGGATCGGTTCCCGGCCGCCCTGCCGTGCCGGTCCAGCGATCCACTACGCGCGCAAGCGCCGAGGGGGCCGGTTCCCCGGCAATCCAGCGCAGGCGATAGTCGAAAGCGAAACTGCCGCCCGCCCGAGCAGGCTTTGACGGGGTCCAGAACGCGACGATATTGTCGTCGGTCTCGCGGCTGGTGGGGATTTCGTAGAGCATCACCGCGCCGGAGCCCCAATCGCCCTTGGGCTCGACCCAAAGGCTCGGACGTTTTTCATAGAAAACGCCGTCATCCTGATAATGATCGAAATTGCGGTCGCGCTGGAGCAGGCCGAAGCCGCGCGCGCCCTTCGGATCAGCGAAGCTGTTTGTCGTGGCGCGCGGGGGATTGCCGAGCGGACGCCAGAGCCGCTCGCCGGATCCGTTGTGGACGAGCAGACCATCCGAATCATGGATCTCGGGTCGCCAGTCCGCGCGCGCCGCTGGGTTGCCCTCGTCATACCAGAACATGCTGGTGAGCGGGGCGATGCCGAGCCGCGCGACATCCTTGCGCAGCCAGAGCACCATCGATACGTCCTGCACCACCTCGCCCTGCTCGGTCTGGTCCTGGCGGCGGTTGACAAAGCGATATGCCCCGACGACGCTCGGCCCTTCGAGCAGCGCATGGATGACGAGCCCCTCGCGGGTGCGTTCGAGCCAAAAATTGGTGAAGGCGGGAAACTCCTCCCGCCCGTCGATCCCGGTGTCGATGGCGATGCCGCGGGCCGAGAGCCCATATTGATCAAGCTGCCCCGCCGAGCGGAAATAGGATGCGCCTTGGAAGGCGAGCCAGTCCCCCACCCCGCCCTTGTTCATCACGCGGAAGCCCGACACGCCCGGCAGGATCGACGGCGGCGGTCCGTCGCCGGGGCGGACGGCGAACATCTCGGTGCTATGCTCTATCGGCCGCGCGCGGCCGCTCTCGACGATCCAGGTGCGGACCGGCGTGGCAGCAAAACGCCCGATCGGAAAGAAGCGCACCGCATAGCCGTCATCAACGCCATCGGGGGCGAACAGCGCATGATCGGGCCGGAAGCTGATTCGGTTGACCGCGTCATAATCGATCGCCTGCGCGAGCGGATCGGGCGTGGGCAATGGCCTCACCGGGCCACGAGCGAGCGCCGCCGCATGGCCGCAAAGCCAATCCCAACTGAACGGCTGCCCGCCGCCCGGTGAGCGGGAACGCGCCGCGAGCGCATTGCCGCCGAACGCCATCAATGCCCCGAGCAATGCGATGCTTTGCCGTCTATCGATCATGCGAGCCCGTTATTGTTCGTTTCGCCAGCGGTCCACCAGACAAGCGGCGGCCGCGATTGTTCCTTTAGCGAGGGTGGATGAACGGGGGCTGTAAGGCAGATCGATATCCGGCGCGGACCGCTTGGGGATACGCGGGTGCGGCCCCGCTCCGGCATAGGCGGCCCTCCCGCGGATCTTGCACCAAAAATCGTTCAACAAGATACTGCCGCCCGCCCATTCAACGCCAGCACAGCGACGAAGGCATCCGGAAAAGCAGTGGATCTCGAGCATGCCTTGGCACAGCGGAAACTGGTCCGGGCGCGTGAAGGCGTCGTGCTGATCCCAGCCGCTTCGCCTCCTGCTCGCGATCGACGTCGGCGCGCAGCCTCATCAGCTCGATCATCGTCCACCAGCATATCTATCCCCGCCATGCCGACGTTGAATGCGGCGCTCCCACAATCGCCATCCCGAATATCCGCAGCGGCCTCCCAGAGCGGTCCGACAACTGGAATGAGAGGCGCATAGGCATTCAGGCGCATCTCATAATTTGCCATTACCGTTCGCGACTGATCGAGGGCCCAGATCGCTCGGTCTTGCCAGTCCAGCGGAGGATCCACCGCGGCGGCATCACGAGAGCTGGCGGGTTCGACCGGTCGATACCGGTCCTGACCTCACTGTCCGACCGGACAGCCCCCTCCCCCGAAGAAGAGGAGGGGAGAAGAGTCGCAGTCACCGCGCCTTTGAACTACGCCGCCGCCTGCTCCAGCGCCTCGTTCGCCTCCAGCCACTCCGCCTCGACCCCCTCGAGCTCGCGCTCAACATCGGCGCGCAGCTTCATCAGCTCGGTCATGGTCCGCCTGGCGTCGGCGGGGGTCGCCAGCTTGGGGTCGAACATCGCGCGGTCGATCTCGGAGCGGCGCGCGGTCAGGCCGGCGATCTGGTCTTCCATCGCCTTGACCGTCTTGCGCAGCGCGGCGGTCTGCTCGCGCGCCTGCGCCGCCGCCTTCTTGTCCTTCTTGAAGCTCTTGCCGCCGCTGCCGGTTTCGGCCTTCGGCTGGTTCCTGCCGAGGATCAGATCGGTGTAATCCTCCAGGCTGCCGCCAAACTCCCGCGCCGTGCCCTCGTCGACCAGCACCAGCCGGTCGGCCGCCATCTCGACCATGTGGCGATCGTGGCTGACTACCACGACGCAGCCGTCATAGTCGTTGAGCGCCTGGACCAAGGCCTCGCGCGCGTCGACGTCGAGGTGGTTGGTGGGTTCGTCGAGGATCAGCATGTGGGGCGCATCGCGGGTGATCAGCGCGAGGGCGAGACGGGCGCGCTCGCCGCCGGAGAGCTTGCCGACCCTGGTCGTCGCCTTGTCGCCCGAGAAGCCGAAGCGGCCGAGCTGGGCGCGTACCGCGCCGGGCGTGGCGCCGCGCATCAGCCGGGTCATATGCTCGAGCGGGGTGTCGTCGCGGTCGAGCTCCTCGACTTGGTACTGGGTGAAATAGCCGACGCGCATCTTGCCGGCGGCGGTCATCCCGCCCTCCATCGGCTTGAGCTGCGCGGCGAGCAGGCGGGCGAGCGTGGTCTTGCCGTTGCCGTTGCGGCCGAGCAGCGCGATCCGATCGTCAGGATCGAGCCGCAGGTTGAGCCGCTGCAGGATCGGGTGCCCGGCCGTATAGCCGACGCTGGCGAGATCGAGCGTGACCAGCGGCGGCTTCATCGCGTCCGCCGGCGACGGGAAATCGAACGACAGGGTCGGATCCTCGGCCTTCGCCGCGATCGGCTGCATCTTCGCCAATGCCTTGGCGCGCGACTGGGCCTGCTTGGCGGTCGAGGCGCGGGCGCTGTTGCGGGCGATATAGTCCTGCAGCTTGGCGCGCTGGGCATCCTGCGCGGCGCGGGCGGCGGCGAGTTGGGCGAGCCGTTCGGCGCGCTGGCGCTCGAAGCTGTCATATCCGCCGCTGTAGAGCGTCGTCTTGCCGCCCTCGAGGTGGAGGATATGATCGACGACGTTGTTGAGCAGATCGCGCTCATGGCTGATCACGACCATCATCGCCGGATAGCTTTTGAGGAAATTCTCGAGCCACAGGGTCGCTTCGAGGTCGAGATGGTTCGACGGCTCATCGAGCAGCAGCAGATCGGGCTCGGAGAACAGCAGAGCGGCCAGCGCGACGCGCATCTTCCAGCCGCCCGAATAGCTGTCGAGCGGGCGGCCCTGCATCTCCTCGTCGAAGCCGAGACCGACGAGGATCCGCGCCGCGCGGGCCGGGGCGGTATAGGCGTCGATCGCGTTCAGCCGCTCGTGGATCTCTCCGACGCGGTCGGGATCGTGGCAATGCTCGGCCTCCTCAAGCAGCGCGGCGCGCTCGGTGTCGGCGGCCAGCACGGTCTCGATCGGGGTCGCGCTGCCGCTCGGCGCTTCCTGGGCGATATAGCCGATGCGCAGGTTTCGCGGCTTGTCGAGATCGCCGTCATCGGCCTCCAATGAGCCGATCATCACCTTCATCAGGGTCGACTTGCCGGCCCCGTTGCGGCCGATCAGCCCGACACGCGCCCGGGGCGGCAGCGCGGCCGAGGCGCGGTCGAGGATCGTGCGCCCGCCGAGACGGACGGTGAGATTCGTGTAATTCAGCATGGGCGCGCCGATAGCAGCGGATCGATGACATATCCATGCTTGATGCGGCGGCGCTGCTGAACCAATAGGCGAAGACGATTCCAGACCAGCGAGAGGCCGCCCATGTCCGATCTTTATCCCGTCCCCCCCGAATGGGCGTCGAAGGCCAGGATCAACGACGAGAGCTATAAGCGCCTCTACGCCCGCTCGCTCGACGATGCCCACGCCTTCTGGCTCGATCAGGCGAAGCGGCTCGACTGGATCACGTTCCCGACCAGGACGAATGAGAGTTCGTTCGACGAGGCCGACTTCGGCGTGCAGTGGTTCGCCGACGGCGAGCTCAACGTCTCGGCCAATTGCCTCGACCGCCACCTGGCGACCCGCGGTGACGACATCGCGATCATATGGGAACCCGACGTCCCGGCCGAGGAGCCGCGCCGCTTCACCTACACGCAGGTGCATCAGGAGGTCTGCCGCTTCGCCAACGTGCTGAGGGCGCAGGGCGTCGGCAAGGGCGATCGCGTCACCATCTATCTGCCGATGATCCCGGAGGCGGCGTTCGCCCTGCTCGCCTGCGCGCGGATCGGCGCGATCCACTCGGTGGTGTTCGGCGGCTTCTCGCCCGACGCGCTGGCGGGCCGCATCCAGGATTGCGACAGCTCGATCGTGATCACCGCGGATTGCGGGCGGCGGGGCGGCAAGCTTGTGCCGCTGAAGGTCAACGTCGACGCGGCGGCGAAGATCGCGCCCAGCCTCAGGACCGTGCTGGTGATCAAGGCGACCGGCAGCGACGTGGCAATGCAGAGCGGCCGCGATATCTGGTATCACGACGCCGCGTCGGGTGTATCCGCCGATTGCCCGCCCGAGCCGATGAACGCCGAGGATCCGCTGTTCATCCTCTACACCTCCGGGTCGACCGGCAAGCCCAAGGGGGTGCTCCACAGCTCGGGCGGCTATCTGCTCTGGGCCAGCCTGACCCATGAGGCCTGCTTCGATTATCGGCCGGGCCAGATCTACTGGTGCGCCGCCGATATCGGCTGGGTCACCGGGCACAGCTATATCGTCTACGGCCCGCTCGCCAACGGCGCGACGACGCTGATGTATGAAGGCGTGCCCAACTGGCCCGACGCCAGCCGGATCTGGCAGGTGGCCGACCGCCACGAGGTCGACATCCTGTTCACCGCGCCGACCGCGCTGCGCGCGCTGATGAAGGACGGCGACGATTATGTGAAGGCGACATCCCGCAAGAGCCTGAAGCTGCTCGGCACGGTCGGCGAGCCGATCAATCCCGAGGCGTGGCGCTGGTATCATGACGTCGTCGGCGAAGGCCGCTGCCCGATCATCGACACCTGGTGGCAGACCGAGACGGGCGGCGCGATGATCGCCCCGCTTCCGGGCGCGACCGATCTCAAGCCCGGTTCGGCGACGCGGCCGCTGTTCGGCGTGGTGCCGCAGCTCGTCGACGCCAACGGCAAGGTGCTCGATGGGCCGGCCTCGGGCAATCTGTGCATCACCCAGAGCTGGCCGGGGCAGATGCGCACCGTCTGGGGCGACCATGAGCGCTTCTTCCAGACCTATTTCTCCACCTATGCCGGCAAATATTTCACCGGCGACGGCTGCCGTCGCGACGAGGACGGCTATTACTGGATCACCGGCCGGGTCGACGATGTGATCAACGTATCGGGCCACCGCATGGGCACCGCCGAGGTCGAATCGGCGCTGGTCCTCCATGCCAAGGTGGCCGAGGCCGCGGTCGTCGGCTTCCCGCACGACATCAAGGGTCAGGGCATCTATGCCTATGTCACCCTCAACGCCGGGGAGGAGATGAGCGAGCCGCTGCGCAAGGAACTGCGCGACTGGGTCCGAACCGAGATCGGCCCGATCGCCACCCCCGACGCGATCCAGTTCGCACCCGGCCTCCCCAAGACCCGTTCGGGCAAGATCATGCGCCGCATCCTGCGCAAGATCGCCGAGGGGGACGTCTCGTCGCTCGGCGACACGTCGACGCTGGCGGACCCCGCCGTGGTCGATGATCTCGTCGCGAACCGCGTGAAGGGCTGATTGGCCAAGCCAGGCGGCTTGTTGTATCGGTTCCGACAGGACCGATAGGGAGCCTCGCATGACTGACAATGCGCTTCATTATCATCGCGTTTCCCGCTGGCTCCATTGGGGGATCGGCATGCTGATCCTCGTCAATCTGGCGCTCGGCATCTTCCACGATGCCTTTCCGCAGAGTTGGATGCTGCACCACATCTCGATCGGATTGACCGTGCTCGTGCTGAGCATCTTTCGCCTCCTCTGGCGGATCACTCACAAGGTGCCGCCGCTGCCCGGGAATGTCGGCCGGGCCGAGGCCGTTGCGGCACGCTCGCTGCACTATCTCTTCTATGTGTTCATGATCGTCATGCCGCTCACCGGCTGGATCTTCACCTCGGCGGGCAAATGGCCGATCATGTGGTTCGGGCTGCTCGAAGTGCCCAAATGGGCGGTCACCAAGGAATCCCCGATCGTCGCCACCGCGGCCAGCGTCCACGAAGTGCTGGGCTTCGCCTGGGTGGCGTTGCTGGTACTCCACGTCGCCGCCGCGTTTCGCCATCATTTCATTCTCAAGAACGAGGTGCTGACGCGCATGTGGCGAGCCGCGCCGCGGCCCTGACGTTCGCGCGGGACTCGACAATCGCGACCTCCTCCTGTAGGGGCCGCGCCGTCATGTTCCGAATCCGCTCGTGCGGGCGCGGAATTGTACCGTCCGAGACAGCAGGTGCGGGGAATATGCTCCGCTTAATGTCCTGCCTAGACGGGGAAGAGTTTACCGGCCTCGTGCCGGGTCTGCCGTGCCCCTACAGGTCCCGGTCAGGCGACCGACCCCTCGGACGGGTCGTGGGACGGCGTATCTGTCCCGTGGCTCAAGGCCCCTGCGGATGTGCTGCAGGGGTGGTTCTAAGGAGTAAGGCATGGATCGAGCCCAAAAAGCCGAGCTGGTCGCCGAACTGAAGAGCACCTTCGAGGGCACGAGCGTGGTGATCGTCACCCGCAATCTCGGCCTGACCGTCGCGCAATCCACTGCGCTGCGTCTGAAGATGCGCGAAGCCGGCGCCAGCTACAAGGTATCGAAGAACAAGCTCGCCCGCATTGCCGTCGAGGGCACGTCCTACACAGCGATCAACGATCTGCTGGTGGGGCCGACCGCGCTCAGCACCTCCGCCGATCCCGTCGCTCCCGCAAAGGTGATCGTGGATTTCGCGAAGACCAACGACAAGTTGGAAATCGTCGGCGGCGCGATGGGCGAGACCGTTCTCGACGTGGCCGGCGTCAAGGCACTGGCCGAGCTGCCGTCGCTCGACGAGCTGCGCGCCAAGATCGTGGGCCTCATCCAGGCGCCCGCGACCAAGGTCGTCCAGATCGTCCAGGCCCCGGCCGGCCAGCTGGCCCGGGTGTTCGGCGCCTATGCGGCGAAAGAAGACGCCTGATTTCGATATCGATCGACTGAAAACTTGGGCCCGAGCGGCCCTGATGGAGACTTAAAATGGCAGACCTTAACAAGCTCGTTGACGATCTTTCGGCCCTCACCGTTCTCGAAGCCGCGGAGCTCTCGAAGCTTCTCGAAGAGAAGTGGGGCGTTTCGGCCGCTGCGGCGGTTGCGGTTGCGGCTCCGGCCGGCGGCGGCGGCGCTGCTCCGGCTGCCGAAGAGAAGACCGAATTCGACGTCATCCTCACCGGCGACGGCGGCAAGAAGATCAACGTGATCAAGGAAGTCCGCGCCATCACCGGTCTCGGCCTGACCGAAGCCAAGACGCTCGTCGAGTCGGCTCCCAAGGCCGTCAAGGAAGGCGTCAACAAGGAGGAGGCCGAGAAGCTCAAGAAGCAGCTCGAGGAAGCCGGCGCGACCGTCGAGCTCAAATAAGCTTCTTCGCTTCGGCGATTTCAGGAGGGGCGGTCCGGCAACGGACCGCCCCTTTCTACTGCACCGGCGTGTCGGTCTCGAACTTCACCAGGTGCATCTTGGCGAGCCGTGCGATCATTTCGATCGCGAGATGCGGCGCAAGGTCGCCCAGCTCCGCGAGCTGCTGCACCGGCAGCGGCCCGGTGGCCAGCGCATCGAGCATTGTGGCTATGACATCGACCGGCGCTTTCCACAGCCGGAAGCCCTGGCTCGCCCTTAGGGCCTCATAGGCGGAGCGATCTGCGCCGGGCACCAGCCGCACCTGCGTCGACAGGCCGATGTGGGCTGAGGGATAGGCCGCGAACATCTGATGCGGATCGGGGCGCGCGGCCTGTGCGCGCGGAGCCTGCGCCAGCCAGACCCTGATGTCGGGATCAGCGACCGCACGACGCCGGATCGCGTCGAGTTCGGCCCACAGCTCGCGATAGCGGCGATAGATCGGCGCCCAGTCATAATCGGCCCACGCTCGCGCCCGGCCAGCCTCCCCCATGTTGCGGCGGAGCTCGGGATGGGCGGCGAGCGCCGACAGACATCCGATCAGCTGCTCCATGTCGATCGAAACCGTCGTGCTCGCCCGCGATTGATAGAGTTCGGTGCCGATGATGCCGGCTTCATAGGCTCTCGCGATATGTTCGCCGGTGCCCGGCGCTGGCGCCCAGCTGCGGATACGAAATCCGTCGACACCCTCCCGCACCGTGTCGCGATAGCCGTTCCAGTCGCTGACCACGATCGGCAGCCCCGCCGCCATCGCCTCGACCGGAGTAAGGCCGAAGCTCTCCTGAACGCTGTCCGCGAGCGACAGGAAGACGTCGGCAGCGGCGAAGCTTGCCGCGTAGGCATCGAAGTCGGCGCCATCGGCGAAAAGGCAGCGGACATCGGGACAATAATCGCGCGCCGCTTCGCGATAATAGGTCTCCGTCGAGGGATTCGCGAATTGCCCGGCCTGGATCAGGACGATCCTTCTACCGCTGCGTTCGGCCACCGCCTGCAGTGCGCGCAGCATCTGATAGGGATGCGCCTTGGCGCTGAGCGACAGCCGCCCGGCGAATAGGAAGGCGACCTCCTCCTCGGCCAGCGCCAGCCGCGCACGCGCTGCCCTCCGGCGGGCGGGCGAAGCTGCGAAGTCGGCGCTGTGAACGCCCAGAGGAACGACCGGCAGCTGAAGGCGCCCGGGCCGGAAAACGTCCCGGCCCATCCAGCGTTGATAATCGGCCTCGGCGTCGATCACCATTTCGACCGCGTTGCGTACCGCCGTCGAGGTGCAGATCAGCGCATCCCATGGCATCACCGGCGCCGACAGGAGATCGGCTAGACCCGACATCGCCTTGTCGGTCGAGATGGTATGGGTCACACCGCAGATGCCGAAGGCGGCCGGCCCCGAGCGCAGGCGCAGCCGGGCGTGCAAGCCCAGCACATTGTCGGGCTGATAGAGCATCCGCCGCGCCGCCAGCTGATCGAGCCGATGCGCCGGGATCCAGACAGCATCGGCCGTCGGATCGATCGCGCGCACCGCCGCGCGGAAATTATCGCCCGACTTCTCGAGCGGCGCGTAGCCGGCCAGGGCCTCGCCCTGCCGCCCCTCGACCGCGGCGCGCAGAAAGGCGGCCCCCGCCATGCGCCGTCCCATGATCTGGGCGCCGTCGAGAATATAACCGTCCGATTGGAAGTAGATCGCCGCGTGCATCGGCCGTTGCTTAGAGCCTGACCACTTGAGGTGAAAGCGCCTTCATTTGCCGCTGGTCATCACCGTCATCTTCTTGCCGGCACCGCCGCTGCGCAGCGTGTCGGGGGTCACCACGACGGTCGTGCCCGGCGTCACCACCCCCGCCATCGCCTTCCGGATATCCTCGGGCACGGTCAGCCGCGCGCGCTCGTCCGGCGTCACCTCGACCGGGCCGGCGAGCGTTTCGCCCGGCATCGGCAATTTCATCCAGCGATAGTCGTCGCCCTCGATGGCTCCCAGCGTATAAGCGGTGGTGCCGGTCACCTCGCCCGCGATCCGGACCGGTGCCGAGCCGATCGGCACGCCGTTGCGCAGCACCAGCATCCGGCTGTCGGCGGCGCTGATGATGATCGAGACCGGCCCGGTCGGCGCGCGCTCGGGTTGCCACAGCATGCCGCCGAACAAATCCTCGGCGGCGCGCTTCGGATCGGCGCTGAGCACGCTCGGAGTTGGCGCGAAGCGCGGCACGTCGGCGCCGGGGATGATGATCACGGTCAGGCCCAGCCTGGTGACGGCGTAGAGCAGCTTGGCGAAGCCGAGCGGCAGCCGCACGCAGCCGTGCGAGGCGGGGTAGCCGGGCAGGTTGCCCGCGTGCATCGCGATTCCGTCCCAGGTCAGCCGCTGCATATAGGGCATCGGGGCGTCGTCATAAAGATTGGACCTATGGTCGACATTCTTCTGGAGCAGGGTGAACACCCCGGTGGGGGTCTCATGCCCCTTCTTGCCGGTCGAGACGGTGGAGATGCCGATCGGAACGCCGTTGCGATAGGCATAGGCGCGCTGCTGGGCGATGCTGACGACGATCACCACCGGCCCCGCCGGCGCGACATGCGGCGCCCAGAGAAAGTCGCCCGGCTTCATCGCCGCGACGGTCTCGCCGACCGTGGCGCCCTGCAGCGAGGGCGCCGCAGCGAGTGGCGCGGCGGCGAACACGGCCAGCCCGATCAGCAGTTTTCGCACCATCACCCCTTGCTCCGACCCTTGCGTCACGCCGAATCTGTTTCAGCAGCCATCTATCCGCAAGTGCCGATTCCCGGCCATGGCGACCATGCCGCGGAAATCCGGCGGCATCGGATCAGCCGGCGATGATGCTCAAATCACGGTCGGCATGATAGTCCGATCAGAGCTTGCCCCTCTTCCCAAAGCCTACAAGCGAGACTATATAGCCCCCTCCACTTACATCGGCAGTTGCCCGACGCATGCGCGCGGGTGCCGCCCTTGACTCTCCGGGACACGGCCCGCCTTGCGAACGGGCCGCGACGAATTGGAGAAGGATTTCAAGGGCTTCCAAAACGCTGGCAGTGCGGTTCCGACAGCCCGGACCCGCACTTTTTGTCGTGGATCGCATCTGCGAATCGGGCTGAATTCCGCTGCGATGCGGGAGAAATTTTGACGCGAGGGAAGAAACGCAATGGCCATCCAGGCAGTTCCGGCGACCGCCAAGAAGCGCATCCGCAAGGTCTTCGGCAACATCCACGAAGTCGTGCAGATGCCGAACCTGATCGAGGTTCAGCGCGAATCCTACGAACAATTCCTCCGCTCCCGCCCGGCCGACAACTATGTCTCAGGCCTCGAAAAGACCCTTCGCTCGGTCTTCCCGATCCGCGATTTCGCCGGCACCGCCGAGCTCGATTTCGTCCAATATGAGCTGGAAGATCCGAAGTACGACACCGACGAGTGCCGTCAGCGCGGCATGACCTTCGCGGCGCCGATGCGCGTCACGCTGCGCCTGATCGTGTTCGAGGTCGATCCCGATACGGATACCCGTTCGGTCCTCGATATCAAGGAGCAGGACGTCTACATGGGCGACATGCCGCTCATGACCGAGAACGGCACCTTCCTTATCAACGGCACCGAGCGCGTGATCGTTTCACAGATGCACCGCTCACCTGGGGTTCTGTTTGATCATGACCGTGGCAAGACCCACGCCTCAGGCAAATATCTCTTCGCCGCCCGCGTCATTCCTTATCGCGGTTCGTGGCTCGACTTCGAGTTCGACGCCAAGGACATCGTCAACGTCCGCATCGATCGCAAGCGCAAGCTACCGGTGACGACGCTGCTCTATGCACTCGGTCTGAACGGCGAGGACATCCTCAACTATTTCTACAAGACGCAGACCTATGTTCGCGGCGAGGGCGGCTGGAAGGTCCCCTTCGTACCGGAAAACTGGCGCGGCCAGAAGCCGGCGTTCGACGTCGTCAACGCCGAGACCGGCGAAGTCGTCTTCCCCGCCGGCACCAAGATCAGCCCACGTGCCGCCAACAAGGCCGGCAAGGACGGACTCCAGACGCTGCTCATCCCTACCGACCAGATCTTTGGCCGCTATTCGGCCTATGATCTGATCGACGAAAGCACTGGCCGGATCTACATCGAGGCCGGCGACGAGGTCAGCCCCGAGAATCTCGAAGCGCTCGACAAAGCGGGCTTCGATCATATCGACCTGCTCGACATCGATCATATCTCGACCGGGCCGTGGATCCGCAACACCCTCAAGGCCGACAAGGTCGAGGAGCGCGATCATGCGCTAAGCGAGATCTATCGCGTCATGCGCCCCGGCGAGCCGCCGACCAAGGAGACCGCCGAAGCGCTGTTCGCCGGCCTGTTCTTCGATCCCGAGCGTTACGACCTGTCGGCGGTCGGCCGTGTCAAGCTCAACATGCGCCTCGAGCTCGATGCCGAGGACACCATCACGACGCTCCGCTCCGAGGACATCCTCGCGGTGGTCAAGACCCTGGTCGACCTCAAGGACGGCAAGGGCGAGATCGACGACATCGACAATCTCGGCAACCGCCGCGTCCGTTCGGTCGGCGAGCTGCTCGAGAATCAGTATCGCGTCGGCCTCCTCCGCATGGAGCGCGCGGTCAAGGAGCGCATGTCGTCGGTCGACGTGTCGACCGCCATGCCCAACGACCTGATCAACGCCAAGCCCGCGGTTGCCGCGGTCCGCGAATTCTTCGGCTCTTCGCAGCTGTCGCAGTTCATGGACCAGACCAACCCGCTTTCCGAAGTGACGCACAAGCGTCGCGTCTCGGCGCTCGGGCCGGGAGGCCTCACCCGCGAGCGGGCGGGCTTCGAGGTGCGCGACGTCCACCCGACCCATTACGGCCGGATCTGCCCGATCGAGACGCCCGAAGGCCCGAACATCGGCCTGATCAACTCGCTGGCGAGCTTCAGTCGGGTCAACAAATATGGTTTCATCGAGACGCCGTACCGTAAGGTCGTCGATCACAAGGTGACCAACGAGGTCGTCTATCTGTCGGCAATGGAAGAGGCCAAGCACACGATCGCGCAGGCCAACGCCGAGCTCGATGCCGAAGGCCGCTTCGTCGAGGAGCTGATCTCGGCGCGCGAGGCCGGCGAGTTCCTGATCGCCCCGCGCGACCATGTCACGCTGATGGACGTCAGCCCCAAGCAGCTGGTCTCGGTCGCGGCGTCACTGATTCCCTTCCTGGAAAACGACGACGCCAACCGCGCGCTGATGGGATCGAACATGCAGCGCCAGGCGGTGCCGCTGGTTCGCGCCGAGGCGCCGTTCGTCGGCACCGGCATGGAAGAGACCGTCGCCCGTGATTCGGGCGCGGCGATCGCCGCGCGGCGCGCCGGCGTAATCGACCAGGTCGATGCGACCCGCATCGTCGTCCGCGCGTCGGGCGATGTCGACGCCGGCAAGTCGGGCGTCGACATCTACACGCTGATGAAGTTCCAGCGTTCGAACCAGTCGACCTGCATCAACCAGCGTCCGTTGGTGAAGGTGGGCGACGTGGTCAACACCGGCGACATCATCGCCGATGGCCCGTCGACCGAGTTCGGCGAGTTGGCGCTGGGCCGCAATGTCCTCGTCGCGTTCATGCCGTGGAACGGCTACAACTATGAGGACTCGATCCTGATCTCCGAACGGATCGTGAAAGACGACGTCTTCACCTCGATTCATATCGACGAGTTCGAGGTGATGGCGCGCGACACCAAGCTCGGGCCGGAAGACATCACCCGCGACATTCCCAACGTCGGCGAGGAAGCGCTACGCAATCTCGACGAGGCGGGCATCGTCTATATCGGCGCCGAGGTCGAGCCGGGCGACATATTGTGCGGCAAGATCACGCCGAAGGGCGAAAGCCCGATGACGCCGGAAGAGAAGCTTCTGCGCGCCATCTTCGGCGAGAAGGCTTCCGACGTCCGCGATACCTCGCTGCGTCTGCCGCCAGGCGTCTCGGGCACCGTCGTCGACGTGCGCGTGTTCAACCGCCACGGCATCGACAAGGACGAGCGCGCGATGGCAATCGAGCGCGAGGAGATCGATCGCCTGACCAAGGACCGCGAGGACGAACGCGCCATCCTCAACCGCGCCAACTATGCGCGTCTGCGCGAGATGCTGCTCGGCCAGGTCGCGACCGCGGCCCCCAAGGGCATCAAGAAGGGTTCGGAGATCACCGACGACCTCCTGGACGAGGTCGAGAAGCGCGAATGGTGGAAGTTCGCGGTGCAGGACGATGCGCGCCAGGCGGATCTCGAAGCGGTCAAGGCGCAGTATGACGAGGCCGTCGGCCTGATCGTGAAGAAGTTCGAGGACCGGGTCGAGAAGCTGCAGCGCGGTGACGAGCTGCCCCCGGGCGTGCTCAAGATGGTCAAGGTGTTCGTCGCGGTGAAGCGCAAGCTGCAGCCCGGCGACAAGATGGCCGGCCGCCACGGCAACAAGGGTGTGATCAGCCGCATCCTGCCGCAGGAGGACATGCCGTTCCTCGAGGACGGCACGCCCGTCGACATCGTGCTCAATCCGCTCGGCGTGCCGAGCCGCATGAATGTCGGCCAAATCTTCGAGACCCATCTCGGCTGGGCCGCGCGCGGCCTGGGCAAACAGGTGACCGAAGCGCTGGAGGGCTGGCGCGAGGCCAATCCCGGGGCGGCCGCGGGCAATGCGCCGACCTCCGTGGTCGACCGCCTCAAGGAAATCTACGGCGAGGAATATCACGCGGAAATCGATGCGCGATCGCCCGAACAGATCTTCGAGATGGCGGGCGTTCTGAAGAACGGCGTGCCGATGGCGACGCCGGTGTTCGACGGCGCGCGCGAAGCCGACGTCGCGGCGATGCTGCGCAAGGCGGGCCTCGACGAGAGCGGCCAGGTCGAGCTGTTCGACGGCCGCACCGGCGATCAGTTCGATCGCAAGGTGACCGTGGGCTATATCTACATGCTCAAGCTGCACCACCTTGTCGACGACAAGATCCACGCGCGCTCGATCGGGCCGTACAGCCTCGTTACCCAGCAGCCGCTGGGCGGCAAGGCGCAGTTCGGCGGCCAGCGTTTCGGCGAGATGGAGGTCTGGGCTCTCCAGGCCTACGGCGCCGCCTATACGCTGCAGGAGATGCTGACGGTGAAGTCCGACGACGTCGTCGGCCGCACCAAGGTCTATGAGGCGATCGTCAAGGGCGACGACACCTTCGAGGCTGGCATCCCCGAGAGCTTCAACGTGCTCGTCAAGGAAATGCGGTCGCTCGGTCTCAACGTCGAACTGTCGGCGATCACCGACACGTCCGAGGACGATGGCCTGGCCGAAGCCGCGGAGTGAACCAGCAGGCCGCTGCCCTCCGAAGGCAGCGGCCAGTTCGCCCCACCCGATTTTGACCCTTCAGAGGGACTGAAAAATGAACGAACTGACCAATTTCGCCAATCCGGTCGCGAAGCCCGAGACCTTCGACCAGATCCAGATCGGCATCGCCAGCCCGGAGCGCATCCGCAGCTGGTCCTTCGGCGAGATCAAGAAGCCGGAGACGATCAACTACCGCACGTTCAAGCCGGAGCGTGACGGTCTGTTCTGCGCGCGCATCTTCGGTCCGATCAAGGATTACGAGTGCCTTTGCGGCAAGTATAAACGCATGAAGTACAAGGGCATCGTCTGCGAGAAGTGCGGTGTCGAGGTCACCGTCTCGAAGGTCCGCCGCGAGCGGATGGGCCATATCGAGCTTGCCGCCCCGGTCGCGCACATCTGGTTCCTGAAATCGCTGCCGTCGCGCATCGGCCTGCTGCTCGACATGCAGCTCAAGCAGCTTGAGCGCGTCCTCTATTTCGAAAGCTACATCGTCACCGAGCCGGGCCTGACGCCCCTCGAAAAGTTCCAGCTTCTGACCGAAGACGAACTGCTCGACGCGCAGGACGAATATGGCGAGGACGCCTTCTCCGCCGGGATCGGCGCGGAAGCGGTCAAGCAGATGCTGATGGACCTCGACCTTGAAGGCGAGAAGGTCGCACTGCTCGACGAACTGGCGACCACCAAGTCGGAACTGAAGCCCAAGAAGATCATCAAGCGCCTCAAGGTCGTCGAGAGCTTCCTGGAATCGGGCAACCGCCCCGAATGGATGATCCTGGACGTCGTGCCGGTCATCCCGCCGGAACTGCGCCCGCTGGTGCCGCTGGACGGCGGCCGCTTTGCGACGTCGGACCTGAACGACCTTTATCGTCGCGTCATCAACCGTAACAACCGCCTGAAGCGGCTGATGGAACTGCGCGCGCCGGACATCATCGTCCGCAACGAAAAGCGCATGTTGCAGGAAGCCGTCGACGCCCTGTTCGACAACGGCCGCCGCGGCCGCGTCATCACTGGCGCGAACAAGCGTCCGCTGAAGTCGCTGTCCGACATGCTCAAGGGCAAGCAGGGCCGCTTCCGTCAGAACCTGCTCGGCAAGCGCGTCGACTATTCGGGTCGTTCGGTCATCGTGACCGGTCCCGAGCTCAAGCTGCACCAGTGCGGCCTGCCGAAGAAGATGGCGCTCGAGCTGT
>CAMLSA010000049.1 GCA_946482655.1 uncultured Sphingomonas sp.
CTTGAGCATCCACCAGGCGCGCGCCGAGCTGTGGAGCGGGCTGTTGTCGTAGACGACGAAGCGGTTGCCGTCGCCGAGCCCGAGCGACTGCATCCGGCTGGCGAATTTCTCGGCCGGCGGCAGCATGGCCGGCAACGTCGAATTCTCATCCTTGAGGTTGGCGAGATCGAGATGAACCGCGCCGGGAATGTGCCCGGCCTCATATTCGGCCTGGGCATCGCGCGCGGGATCGAGCGCGAAATAGGTCGCGTCGACGACGCGAAGATCATTGGCCCCGAGTTCGCCTGCGAGCCATTCGGTCGAAACCAGCATTTCCATATTCGCCTCCTCTAACGGACACATTTCACCATCGCGCAAGTGCGACGGCGAATCAATTACCTGGGGAGGCGATGCTTAGTTACCAAATTGCCCTACACAATGCAAATTTCTTACAAAAATAGCGTTATAAAGGAAATTTTATTGCTAGCTGGTGCTCCTGCGCGCGCTTGTTTAAGAGCGGTGGTATGAGTACCATTCATCTTGGCAAGACCAGCAGCCTCCCCGCCTCTCCCGAACAGGCGGTGCTCGACTATGTTCCAAATCCGCGTGTCGGCGCGCTTTATCTGGTGCGCTTCGCGGCACCCGAGTTCACCTCGCTCTGCCCTGTCACCGGTCAGCCCGATTTCGCCCATCTGGTAATCGACTATGCGCCCGGCGCGACGATCGTCGAATCCAAGTCGCTCAAGCTGTTCCTCGGCGCCTTCCGCAACCACGCCGCTTTCCACGAGGACTGCACCGTCGGTATCGGTCAGCGGCTGTTCACCGAGATGAAGCCGACATGGCTGCGGATCGGCGGCTATTGGTATCCGCGCGGTGGCATTCCAATCGACGTCTTCTGGCAATCGGGCGCGCCGCCCAAAGGCCTGTGGGTGCCCGATCAGGGTGTTCCGGGTTATCGCGGGCGCGGCTGACTCCGCTTTTTTTCCTCTGAACATCGCCCTTATCCAAGGTTCGCATGACCGCATCGTCCGACAGCAGACGCGAACCCCACGGCATCAGCTTCGGCGAGGCACTTCGCGTCTGGACGCGCATCGCGCTGCTCAGCTTCGGCGGGCCCGCCGGACAGATCGCGGTGATGCACCGCATCCTCGTCGACGAGAGGAAGTGGATCGGCGAGGAGCGCTTCCTCCACGCTCTCAACTTCTGCATGATGCTGCCCGGACCCGAGGCACAGCAGCTCGCCATCTATATCGGCTGGCTGCTCCACCGGATCAAGGGCGGGCTGGTCGCTGGGACCTTGTTCGTGCTGCCGGGCCTGGTCGCGATCATGGCGCTTTCGTGGCTCTATGTGCTGGCGATCGGCGCGCCGCCGGTCGCGGCCCTGCTGTTCGGGATCAAGGCGGCTGTGGTCGCGATCGTCTTCCAGGCTGTGACGCGGATCGGCAAGCGTTCGCTCGGCAACCCGATCCGGCTCGGCGCCGCCGCGCTCGCCTTTCTCGGGCTGTTCCTGCTCCATTTGCCTTTCCCGCTCGTCATCCTCGCGGCGGGGGCCGGCGGCTGGCTGGCTGGACGCGCCGGGCTGGCCGCCTTCGCCGGAGGGTCGGGCCATGGCTCGAGCGCGGCGGACGCGCTGCACGATGGCGACAGTGCGCTCGGCGCGGAGATGCCCGATCATGCGCGGCAGGGCTTCGGCCGGCTCGCCGGAGTCGCGCTGGCCCTGCTCACGCTGTGGCTGGTGCCCGTCGTCTTGCTGCCGATGCTGGCGCCCGTCGACAGCGCCTTCGCTCCTATCGCGACCTTCTTCTCGAAAATGGCGATGCTCACCTTCGGCGGCGCCTATGCGGTGCTGGCCTGGGTGAGCCAGGCCGCGGTCGAGCAATATCACTGGATGACCCCCGGCGAGATGCTCGACGGCCTCGGCCTCGCCGAGAGCACGCCCGGCCCGCTGATCATGGTCACCCAATATGTGGGCTTCCTCGCCGCTTATCGGCATCCGGGCGGGCTCGACCCGCTGCTTGCGGGCACATTGGGCGGGCTGCTCACGACCTGGGTGACCTTCGTGCCCTGCTTCCTGTGGATCTTCCTCGGCGCACCCTTCGTCGAGCGGCTGCGCGGCAATCGCGCGCTCGCCTCTGCGCTGGCGGCGATCAGCGCGGCCGTGGTCGGCGTGATACTGAACCTCGCCTGCTGGTTCGCACTGCACTATTGGTTCGGCAGGGTCGAGGATGCGCCGATCGGCGGACTCCACATACCGGTCCCCGACCTCGCGACAATCGACTGGGCCGCCGTGCTGCTGTCGGCGGCTGCGCTGGTCGCCGCGCTCCGTCTGCGCGCGGGCGTGTTCGCACTGCTGGGCGGATGCGCTTTGGCGGGGCTGGTGTGGGGGTGGTTGCCGCCGGCCTGACCCGCGGGCGTGCCAAGGCGCGGGAGTCTCAGATCAGCTTGATCTCTCTCAGCCGCCGCAACAGGAATTCGTTCGCGGTGATCGGCTCGGGAAACTGGTCCGGCCGCGTCTCCGTGATCGTCTGCGGCAGCGTCTCGATCAGATAATCGGGCCGGAAGTGGAGAAAGAAAGGCATCGAATAGCGCGCGATGCCGCGCCGCCCGGGCGGAGGGTTCATCACCCGATGGGTGGTCGAGGGAAGCCGCCCGTTGGTCAGCCGCTCGAGCATGTCGCCGATGTTCACCACCAGCTCACCCGGCGCGATGTTCACCGGCAGCCAGCGGCCGTCGCGGTCGAGCAGTTCGAGTCCGCCCTCCTCGGCGCCGAGCAGCAGCGTGATCGCATTGATATCCTCGTGCGCCCCGGCGCGGATCCCGGGGTCATCGGGGCCGATCGGCGGATAGTGGAGCAGGCGCAGGATCGAGTTGCCGTCCTTCACCGCGTCGTCGAAATGATGAGGATCGAGCCGGAGATGGCGCGCGATCGCCGACAATATCCGCAGGCCGGTCTTGTCGAAGGCGGCGAACAGTGCCTCGCCGGCAGCGCGAAAATCCTCGACCTCGGCCGGCCAGACATTCGCCGGCATCTCGGCCGCGTGGCGATGCCCCTGGGGCAGCTCGCGCCCGATATGCCAGAACTCCTTCAGGTCGGCCTGGCTCGCGTCTCTGGCGGTCTCCACCCGGTATGGCGTATAGCCGCGCTGCCCCGCGCCGCCTTCGACCAAATAGGCCCGCTTCACCTCCTCGGGCAGCGCGAAGAAAGCCTTGGCGGCCGCCTCCGCGCGGGCGATCAGATCGCCGGGAATGCCGTGATCGGCGACGACCGCGAATCCGAAGCGCTCGAAAGAACGCCCGATCGCCTGAGCGAAGCCGCCGGGATCGGCGTCGCATGTCTTCAGGGAGACGCTGGGAACGGAGCGCTGATCGGCGATGTCGGTCATGGCTCCTGGATATAGGTGGCGGGCCATGACAGCCGCAAGGCGGGAGGCCCCGGCGCGCGGTTGGCTGGATGCGTGTCGAGGGCGAGTCATCCACAGTTTTCTCGCGCTCCGGCTTGCCCCCGTCCGCCCCGATCCGCCAAGAACGCCGCGTGACCGCGCGAATCGACATGGGCACCAGCGGCCCGGGCCAATCCGTCCATTTCGACATCGAGGAGCTGCTCGCGACCCGTCTGCTCGTCCAGGGCAATTCGGGTTCGGGCAAGTCGCATTTGCTGCGCCGGCTGCTCGAGCGATCGGCCGGTGTCGTCCAGCAGGTGGTGATCGATCCCGAGGGCGATTTCGTCACCCTCGCCGATCGCTTCGGCCATGTCGCGGTCCAGGCCGCCGACTATAGCGAGAGCGAGATCGCCCGCCTCGCCGCGCGCATTCGCGAACATCGAGTGTCGGTCGTGCTCGCGCTCGACGAGCTCGAGATAGAGGCGCAGATGCGCTGCGCCGCGACCTTTCTTTCCGCCCTGTTCGACGCCCCGCGCGATCATTGGTACCCGGCGCTGGTCGTGGTCGACGAGGCGCAGCTCTTCGCCCCCGCCGTCGCAGGCGAGGTTTCCGACGAGGCCCGCCGCGCCTCTTTGGGCGCGATGACCAATCTGATGTGCCGCGGGCGCAAGCGCGGCCTCGCCGGCGTGATAGCGACGCAGCGCCTCGCCAAGCTCGCCAAGAACGTCGCTGCCGAAGCCTCCAATTTCATGATGGGGCGCACCTTTCTCGACATTGACATGGCGCGCGCCGCCGACCTGCTCGGCATGGAGCGCCGCCAGGCCGAGCAGATCCGGGACCTGCCGCGCGGCCAGTTCCTGGCGCTGGGGCCCGCAGTCTCGCGCCGCCCGATCGCCGTGACGGTCGGCACGGTCGAAACCTCGGCGCGGAGCGGCAGCCCAAAGCTCGTCCCGCTGCCTCACGCCCCCTCCAGCGCAGAGGACCTCCAAGGGCTGCTGTTCGCCCCCGGAGACGACACGCCCCCGCCGTCTCCGCGCGCCCCTGTGGCGTCCAGTGACGATCTGCTCCGCACGATCAGCCGCCCGGGGCCGGTGCTCGCTCCGACCGCCGCGCCCAGCCTGCAGCCCGCCCTGGCCGACGACGAACGCGAGGCGGTGATCGAGCAGGTGCTGCGCGAGATCGTCGGCGACCCCGAGGCGACCTATCGGACGCCGGCGATCCTGTTCCAGGATTTCGGGGTGCGATGCCGTATGCACCGCCTCGGCGACAGCGGACTCGACCTCGCATCCTTCCGCCGCCGGCTGGCGCTAGCGCGCGCCGGGCTCCGCGGCGAGCTCGACGACGGCTGGCTCGACGCGCTGGCGCTCGGCGCCTCGCTTCCCGACGACATGCTCGCCCCCTTCCTGCTCGTCGCCCGGGCGGCGCGCGATGCTCATGAGGCCCCGACCGACGCCGCGCTTGCGCACGTCTACGGCACCCATTCGCTCGGTCGCGTCCGCCGACTGATCGCCTATATGGAGGAGCAGGGCATCTTCGTCCTGCGCACCGATCTTTCGGGCAAGCGCTCGATCAACATTCCCCGCCTCGGCTGGACCACCGCCGCGGCACTCCCCGAGGCGGCGGAGTAGCTCCCTCGGCAAGATCCGAAGCGGAGCGTCATGGTTCGGGGCGGCCGTGTGATCAGCTGCCGGCGGCCGCCATCTGAGTTCCGGCCGATGCCGCGGCCGGTTGGCCGCCATCGATCAACATGGTGGTACGTCCGCCACGCCGGACCGAGCGGGCTCTGGCCGGGCTGGTCTCGGTATCGCTTGGCGGGTGGCCATCCGCGCGGACCTCGCCGGCGGCGGGCACGAAGCCGGGCTCTTCGAAATCGAGCCACAGGCCCTGGGCCATGGCGCCGGTGGGCAGGAGCCAGACGGCGACCATCATCGAGAGGCGTTTCATCGTCGCATTCCTCATAGCAACCGCCCGATAATCACCAGGCGAAACGATCATGAGGAACCGAGGGTTGCGCGTAATTTAACGGGAAGGGTTGACGGGCCGTTAGCCACGCCCGCCGCCGCTCAGGGGGCTTTGATCCGTTCCTCGCGGACTTGGCTGCGGCGGGCCTTGCCCGCGTCGTCGCGGAGGTTGTGGGTGACGAACTCGAAACTTCGCGGGATCTTGTACGCGACGATCCGTTCCTTCAGCCAAGCCTTGATCTCATCGGCACCGACCGGCGGCCTCTCCGGATCGAGCTGCACCAGCGCGTGGACCTTGGCGATCAGGTCGTCGTCCGGCAGGCCTATGACGAGGCTGGAGCGGATCGAGGGGTTCGATTCGAGCGCGCCCTCCACCTCGGCCGGGTAGATGTTGGCGCCGCCGCTGACGATCATGTCGGTGCGGCGATCGGCGATATAGAGCCAGCCGTCCTCGTCGAGCCAGCCCATGTCCCCGACCGAACCAGCGCCGTCCACCTCGCGCCGTTCCGCGCCGATATAATGATAGGATTTGATATCGGGATCGTCGGGCAGGAAGAAGATCTCGCCGACCTCGCCGGGCGGGAGCTCGCGGCCGTCGGGATCAAGGATCAGCACGCGCGAACCCGGCGCCGCGCGCCCCACGGACCCCTTGTGCTCGAGCCATTCGGTGCCGGTGATGAAGGTCAGCCCCTGCGCTTCGGTGCCGCCATAGCCTTCGAGGATCTTCTCCGGGCCGATCCAGTCGATCCACGCCTGCTTCACCCAGGGCGGGCACATCGAGGCGCTGTGGAGCAGCAGGTTGAGATGGCTCAGATCATATTGCGCGCGCACCTCGGGCTCGAGCTTAGCGATGCGGCCCATCATCGTCGGAACCATGAATATCCAGTCGACCTTGTGATGGTCGAGCAGCCGCAGGGTTTCGAGCGGATCGAACTTCGGCATCAGAATGACATGGCAACCGACGAACAGCGGCAGCATCGTGCCCATGAAGGGTCCGTTATTGTAGAGCGGGCCGGGGACGAGGACCGTTCCGTCGATGCTCTGGCCCAGCACCGGCACCATGGGATCGAATTTGGCGGTCTGGTGCGTGACGATCACCTTCGGCCGGCCGGTGCTGCCGCCGGAGCTGATCGCCTTCCAGTGCGGCGAGACGTGAGCTTCGGGCAACGGCTGCATTGGCGGTGCGGCCGCAGCGACGTCGGCTTCGGGGATGCGATTGCGCGCGTTCAGGCCGTCGGGCCCGCCCACCACGACCGGCGGCTGGACAAGATCGACCAGCCCCTGCGCCTCGTGCAGCGGCAGCCGGTTCGACATGACGTGCGGGACCGCACCGCATTTCCACGCGGCGAAGATGGCGAGGCACAGCTCGATGCTGTTGGGCAGCGCGATCGTCACCAGCTCGCCGGGCTTCACGCCGAGCCCGACATAGGTCCAGGCGAGGCCGTTCGACGCCTCGTCGAACGCCCGCCGGCAGATGGTCCGCTCTCCCACGGTGATGCACGGCCGATCAGGATCCCGATCCGCGTGAAAGGCCATGATTCGGCTGAGCGGCATGCCGGCCTGCGAGGCCATGGCCGCGACGCGAAGCTTGGTCATGCCGGTCAGGCCTCCCTGACACGCGGTAGCGTCGTGCCGGGGTGGCCGTGGCGGCCGAACGCGGGTTTCAGCCGCGTGCCGATCCTGATCCGGTCCATGAAATGTGTCTCTCCGTCAGCATGTGCCGCCGTCGTCGGCCGCGTCATCGGGGCAGCTTATGTCAAGCCGCATCGCTCGTCCAAGAGGAAGCTGGGCTGCGCAGCATAGCGATTGCCGAATTCCGCAAATGGCAGGATATTTCAGGTCCGCTCAACCTCGCGGGCCTTTCGCAGCTCCGCCTCGTAGCGCCCTGGTCCGCAGATAGAGACGCTTCGCGATGTCGTCGGGCGCATCGGCGGCCAGCGCGGAGCATGCGTCGACCCTTTCCTGCAGATAGGAGATCAGCAGTTCGGACATGCTTGTGCCGGGTGGTCCGGCAGCGCCTTCGAGTTCCTCCCGCACGACGGTGCGCTGCCGGTTCAGGATGGCTTCGTCGATCGCGTCGATCAGGTCGTCGAAGGGCGGCTCCGCCTCGACCGGGAACGCCGCCTGGAAATTGGCTCCGAGGTTAGTCAGGTCCCGCTGTGTCAGCAGGCCAATGGCCACAGCTCTTGGGGGATCAAACATTTGAGTTCCAAGCAGAAATCGTTCGAGTGCTCAACGCGGCTGAACGCCGCGAGTGCCATTCACCGCGTCGATGAGGTCATGCGCCCCGGGCGGCGATGCTCGGGGGGGGGGCGGCCGCGTCGCGGAGCGGACCCGCGCGAAGCATCGTTGCGCGGGCCACGATCAGTTCGTGCAGCGACAGCGCGGTGACGGTGCCCCAGATCAGGTGCGCCGCGATCATCAGGGCGGTACGCTTGCCGGGATGTCGATCGGCCGGCTCGAGGATATTGGCGGCGGGAATCCACCCGAGATAGCTCGCCGCCCAGATCCCGGCCCCGAACAGCGCACCCTCGGCGGGTCCGGTTCGCGGCCGCGCCATGGCCAGCAATGAGCCTGCCGCGGCGCCATAGAAAAAATGGGCCGCTGTCGCCGCGTCCTTGATCGCGTCGTCCGGCCCGCGGTCCGACACCAGCTCGGTGATCTCGCGTGGTGGCAGCGGATATTGCTGGGGTTCGGGCAAGCGCCGATGGAGGCGGCCCATCGCGGCGGTCATCGCCATCGTGCCGGCCATGCCCGAAAGGGCGCCCAGAATTATGCGGCTCGACAGACGGAGGCCGGTTCCGCTTGCGGGAGCATTGTTCATGATCACGTAACGATCCAAAGTCCCGCCGGTTCAGCAAGCCCGGAATCGGAAAGACCCATCAGCCCGGCCCCCGGCCCCCGGCTGATGGGTCTTCCACCCCCCTTTTGCCTGCGCGGCAAACTCAAAATCGGCATCAGCGAAATCGCGTGGATCGCGGCCCAACGTCAGTCCCGCGGCGCCAGCGCCAAGGGTCGCGTCGTCCTCGTATTTACGCTGTGGGAAGCGGTGGACAATAGCTGGAGCCGGAGAGTTCGACTAAAGAATTACATGCGGTTCCACGTCGATTCGGCTTATTTGACCAGTCGATGGTATAAGGGCGACGAGCCGAGCTGCCGCTCCCCGATTCGTGCTGACGGCGGCCGTTCAGTCCGCGGTAAGGCGAATCTGGTAGAACCGCCCGAGTTCGATGAGTAAATCTGCGTATCCGAGCGGTTCGAGGACGCCCTTGCGGCGATCAGGACCGATTCTTGGACACGCAATAGGCATTTCGGCCCTGCTGCTGGGCGCGTGCGTTTTCCTTCCCGCCTCCGGCCCCCGCGCCATCGAAGTCACAATGCCGAGGCCCGCGGCACCGCCCGCTGGCGGTGTCGGCGCAAAACGCAGGCCGACCCCGGTGACGCTCACGCCCGCCATACCCAGCGCGGCAGCCGCGCTTGATGAGCAGGTGGCGCGTCTCGGCGCAGCATTTCCTGGCCATATCGGGCTTGCCGTCGCCGACGTCCAGACGGGCTGGCGGTCGCATTATCGGGGACTCGACTACTTCCCGCAACAGAGCGTCAGCAAGCTGTGGGTCGCTCTCACCCTGTTGGACCAGGTCGACCAGGGAGCGCTCGATCTGGGGAACAGGCTTACCATCGGGAAGGACGATCTGACGCTGTTCCACCAACCGATCAGGGCGCTGGCGCTTCGCCCGGGCGGCTACCGGACCACGGCCGAGGATCTGCTGGTACGGGCGCTGGCCCAGAGCGACAACAGCGCGAACGACAGGCTGCTCAAGCAGGTCGGAGGCCCCGAGGCGGTCCGCGCGACTCTTGACCGGAAGGGAATATCGGGTGTCCGCTTCGGCCCCGGCGAGCGCGAGCTCCAGAGCCGGATTGCAGGGCTCGAGTGGAAAGCCGGCTATGCGTTCGGCGACCGCTTCCACGCCGCTCGCCGCGAAGTTTCCGACGTGACGCGGCGGCTCGCCTTCGATGCCTATGTCGCCGATCCGATCGACGGGGCCACCCCGCTCGGTATCGTCGAGGGGCTGGCGCGGCTGAAGCGCGGCCAACTGCTCTCCCCCCGGTCGACCGAACGGCTGATGTCGATAATGAGCCAGACGCGGACCGGGCCGCGGCGCCTGAAAGGCGGCCTCCGGGCCGGCTGGACATTGTCGCACAAGACCGGGACCGGCCAGATCTACGAGAATGAGCAGGCCGGCTACAACGACGTCGGCATTCTCACCTCGCCCCACGGGAACGCCTATGCCGTGGCGGTGCTGATCGGCCGGACGAGCCGCCCCCTGACGGAGCGGATGGAACTGATGCAGCGCGTCGTCGAAGCGACCATCGACTATGACGCGAAGCTTGCGGCGCAGCGCGAGGGGGCACCAGTGTCCGACGACATCTGAACGGAACAGATGTCATGACGGGTCATCGGCGAAGGCCTCTTGCCGGGCCAACCAATCGGAAGGCCGAGGCCGAAAACGGCGCCTGGCTCGTCTCCCGTCATGAAGTGGCCAACGCACATAGCGGTCTGAAGCCGTGCCGAAGGGGATTCTCTCGTTCTCATCTCTGCCGTGCAGGTCCTTTTTGTCCTGTAGGCCTGTCAGCGGAGAAGAACGAGCGATCAGTGGGCGGCGAGTTCTTTCACGGGCGCTGGCGTGGACTGGCGACCGCGCACAAGGCGACCGGGCAGGGCGCCCGTCGCGACGCCATCCTGATAGACGATCTCGCCGTTGACGATCGTCGCCACGAAGCCGTCGGCGTTCTGCGTCAGGCGCCGCCCACCGGCCGGCAGATCGAACGCAATCTGCGGAGCATGGATGTTGACCGCCTCATAGTCGATGACATTGATGTCCGCCTTGTACCCTGGCGCCAGCAAGCCGCGGTCCTCGAGGCCTATCATCTGCGCGGTGTCGCGCGCCAACGCCTTCACGACCTCCGGCAGGCTCATCCTTTCGCCGCGTGAACGGTCGCGGGTCCAGTGCGCGAGCAGGAAGGAGGAATAGCTCGCGTCGCAGATCACGCCATAATGGGCGCCGCCATCGCCAAGACCCGGCACGACATAGGGGTTCTTGATCATTTCGAGCACGGCGTTGAGATCGCCCGCAGCATAGTTGGCGAAGGGCTGGTAGAAAGCCGCTTTGCCGCCGTGATGGAGAAGCAGGTCATAAGCGAGTTCGGCGGGCGTCACGCCCATGCGCTCGGCCCGAGCCGCAATCGAGCTCTCGAGGGTCGGTTCATAATCAAGCGGATCGCTCATCTCGTACATGCCCTCGAACTTGCGGGTGAAGCCCGCAAGCGGCACCGACGGGTCCGAGGGGCCTTCGGCGACGATCCGCGCACGCAGCTCGGGATCGCGCATGCGCTCGAGCCGCTCTTTCAGCGGGAGATCGGCGATCTCCTGATAGGACGGCACCAGCGTGAAGGGGTGCATCGACAGTTCGAGGCCGAAGAGCATGCCCAGTCCGCGCGGCAACACCTGTGCGGTCACCCGGACGCCGTCATTGTTTGCATTCTCGATCATATCCAGCACCTTGCGCCACGACTCGGGCGCCGAATGCATCTGTGCCAGCGGGAGGGTGAGCAGCCGGCCCGTCGCCGCGGCGACACGCTGCATCATCGCGAATTCGCCTTCGAGGTCGGTCCAGTTCTTATAATCGTTTGCGATCTGAAGGATGCCGTCGCCACGCTCCTGCATCGCGCGCGAGATCGCGAGCAGTTCCTGCTCGCCGGCGTCGAGCGTCGGGATCAGCGATCCGCTGCTGCTGCGGTGGAACAGCGTGCGCGAGCTCGAGAAACCGATGGCGCCGGCGTCCATCGCCTCGCGCGTGACGGCGGCCATCTTCTCGATGTCGGCGGGGGTCGCGTCCTCACCGGCGGCCGCGCGCTCGCCCATCACATAGACGCGCAGGGCCGAGTGGGGCAGGTAGCTCGCGATGTTGATGTCGTGCGGGCGCGCCTCGACCGCATCGAGATATTGCGGATAGGTTTCCCAGTCCCAGCTCAAGCCCTCGGTCATCACGACGCCGGGAATATCCTCGACGCCTTCCATCAACTCGATGAGCGTATTGCGATCTTCCGCGCGACAGGGCGCGAAGCCTACGCCGCAATTGCCCATCAGCACGGTAGTGACGCCGTGGCTTGACGAGGGGAAGAGCCGGTCCTCCCAGATCGCTTGGCCGTCATAATGGGTGTGGACGTCGACGAAGCCGGGCGTGACCAGCAATCCCTTCGCATCGATCTCGCGGGCGGCGGAGCCCTTTACCGAGCCGATCGCGGCGATCTTGTCGCCATGCACCGCCACATCGGCGACGAAGGGCTGTCCGCCGCTGCCGTCGATCACGGTGCCGCCACGGATGATCAGGTCGTAAAATCCGGACATCGTCTCTACCCATCTTGTGGAAGGGGGCAGGCGGCACCAAGCCGTCCTGCCCGCCGCCATTCACTTACTTCAGAACGTAGTCTGCGAGCTTAGGTTCGCGCGTCCACGAGTAGAACTCGAGCGGCCTGAAGGGGTTGTTGACGCCCTGCCGGCCCTGCGTGTTGACATAATAGGACTTGAGACCCTCGAAGCCCCAGATGCAGCTCCTGTCGGCTTCGTCCAGACGATCATTATAGTTCTCGAACACGTCCTGGCGAATTTCGATCGAGTGCTTCTCCTCCTCGATCATGCCGACGATAGCCTTGATGGCGTAGCGCGACCAGATTTCGAGCCAGGCGAACAGCCCGCCGGACCGTGCCTGCATGTTCGGGCCATAGATGATGAAGAGGTTCGGGAATTTGGGCATGGCGATGCCCAGATAGGCGCGCGCGCCGTCCTTGCCCCATGCTTCCTCGAGCGTCGTGCCGTCACGGCCCTCATAATGGGTCGGCCACAGATAGCGCTCGGTCTTGAACCCGATACCAAGCACCAGAAGATCGGCGTCATATTCCTTGCCGTCGACGGTGCGAACGCCCTTGGGCGTGATCGTCTCGATGCCCTCAGTGACCAAAGTCACGTTCGGCCGCTTGAGCGTCTCGAACCAGCCATTGTCGACCACGGGCCGCTTGGCAAACGGCGGGAAGTCGGGCGTCAGCTTCTTCGCCAGTTCGGGATTGTCCGGAAACTCGGCCTTGATGGCTTCGGTCGCCGCGTTGCGCAGGCCGTCATTTTTTTTATTTATAATGCCGCCCTGCTTGCGCCACTCCCAATCGATCTCCTGCATCGGGCCGTCGCCGTTGAACATGGTGTGCCCAACCGAGAAGGAGAACCAGTTCAGATAATGCGGGACGTTGTCGAACAGCCACTGCACGTCGTCGGGGATCTCGTCGCGATAGCCCTCGATCTTCGTGATCCACTGCGGCGACCGCTGGAAAATCGTCAGATGGCCGGCTTTTTTTGCGACGGCGGGCGCGAGCTGTGCGCCGGTGCAGCCGACGCCGATCTGGGCGACCTTCTTGCCCGTATAGTCGTAGCTGTGATCCCAAGCGGTAGTGTGGAACATCTTGCCCTTGAATGTCTCGATCCCGGGCAGGTCAGGTGTATTCACCGCATTGAATAGACCGGCCGCGCTGATGATAGCGTTCGCGGTGATCGTGTCTTCGCCACCGTCGGCTTTCCTGACGGTGACGTGCCAGACGGATTTGGCTTCGTCCCAGCGCGCTGCGGTCGCCTCGGTATTGAACCGTATCTTGCTCCGCAAGTGGAACTCGTCCGCGATGTGGTTCATATATTCACGAAGTTCGGGCTGCGGCGCGAACCAATGCTTCCAGCGATAATTCTTGGTGTACGAGACCTGATAATGATGGCTCGGAATATCGACGCGGGCATCGGGATAGTCGTTGACGAACCAGGTGCCGCCGACATCAGGGTTACGCTCGATAATCTCATAGGGAATGCCGAGGCGGTCGAGTTGAACGCCCGACGTCATGCCCGCAATACCGGCGCCGATCACGACCACCTTGAACGCGGCCTTCACTTCGGCCGAAGGTTCCTTGCTCCATTCGACGCCGCGTGGGAAATCGTCGAAGCCGATTTCTTCCTTGCCGATGTTGAAGAAGTCGTCGTTGAGCGGCTTGCCGGCAAATAGGTCGAGCATCGTGCGAAGCTCTGCATCATCGGGTTTGGGGCAGCGGCTCGGCGCGCCCGACCTGAGATAGGCCATCGCCTTTTCACGGACGGTCTCGACATGCGCGGGTGCAAGCGCAGCCACCTCGAAGGAGCCGTTCCAGAAGGTTTCATCGACGACTTCCATCGCGGCCAGCTCGGGATCTCCCGTAGCCTGATAGAGCGCGAGACGGAGCGCGTTGGGGTTGGCATATGCCAGTGCCTGCCGTGCCCTTTCCTCGTCGAATCCTGCAATGGGCCTGTCGATCATCGTTGCCATGAAAATCACTCTCCAGTACTGACGAACGCCGAAGTTGGTGGCATCGGCTCCGCGTCAACTGCCAATATTGCCGAGGGCGCGCATATTCTCTGCACGTACCGCTCCGCCCGGTAAAGATAATATCGCCTTTCCGGTTTGCCACTATCTTTAAAATATGATCGTATTTTCTCAGCGGAAAAACATCGGCCGCCTCTCAGGCTGTCACGATGCCAGGCTTTTCCGTAGCTTTTGCGGTCTGCCCCTTGATCCGCCCTCCTGCGAGGCGGCCGGTAGGCTCGTCATCACGGTAGGTCACCTCGCCGGTCACGATCGATCGTCGCGACTAGCCGCTTGGGCGATGCCGTGATGCTCGACGGCGTAGAGCGAATCTAGAATGTGATGATCGATCGCACGCCTTCGCCGCGCTTCATGCCGGCGTAGCCTTCGTTGATCTTCGACAGCGGCATCCGTGCGGTGATCAGGCTTTTCAGATCGAAGCGACCCTCCATGAGCCAGTCGACTATCCCGGGCAGTTGCGATTTGCCACGGATGCCGCCGAGCGACGTGCCCTGCAGCTTGCGACCCATGATCAGATCGAGCGGTGCGACGCCGATCTTCTCGCCCGTCGGTGCGACGCCGATGACCGTGCATATGCCCCAGCCCATGCGCGCAGTGGCGAGCGCCTGTTCCATGAGCTTGATGTTGCCGACCGCCTCGAACGTATAGTCGGCCCCGCCCTGGGTCAGCTCGGTCAGATGGCCGACGATGTCGCCCTCGATGTCCTTCGGATTGACGAACTGGGTGGCGCCGAGCCGCAGCGCCATCGCGCCGCGATCCGCGTTGAGGTCGACGCCGATGATCGTTTTCGCATCGGCTAGCCTCGCGCCCTGGATGATGTTGAGGCCGATTCCGCCGAGCCCGAACACCACCACCGACGATCCGGCCGTGACTTCGGCGGTGTACAGGGCCGCGCCGAGGCCGGTGGCGGCCCCGCAGCTCAGATAAGAAATCTCGTCGAACGGTGCATCCTTGCGGACCGCGGCGAGCCGGCTATCGGTCGTGACCATGTGATGGGCGAAGGTGCCGACGCCATAGCCGGCGAAGATGCGCGTGCTGCCCGCGCTGATGGACGGTTCGGAGCCATAGCCGCTCACCATGTCGTAGCAGAAATTGCCCTTGTCGGCATGGCATCCGCCGCAGTGGCGGCATTGCGGGGCGAAGGCGATGACATGGTCGCCGGGTTTGAGGTCGGTGACGCCGCGCCCGACCTCGATCACGATGCCGGCACCCTCATGGCCCAGCACGACCGGGAAGACCGAGCTGATCGGGCTGTGGCCCTCCCATATGCCGAGATCGGTATGGCAGAGCCCTGCCGCCTTGAGCTCGACGAGTACCTCGCCTTCGCCTGGCCCGTCCAGCTCGACCTCGTCGACCACCATGGGTTCGTTCGCCTTATAGGCGATCGCAGCGGTCGTCCGTATCGTCATTCTTTGTCTCCTGTTCTGATTCGATGGGGCCGGTCAGTGGAACTGCGCGAAGCAGGTGCGCCGTTCGGCGACGAACAGCTCGGGTTGTTCTAACGCTGCGAAATGGCCGCCGCGATCGAGCTCGTTCCAGTGGATGACGTCCCGTTCGCTGTCGGGGATGTGGAGGCTGAAAGGTTCGATCGCGGCGGTCATGGAGCATCCTCGTAGCGGGTCTTGAACGACCGGCCGAAGCCCAGCGGCCTCGATGGATTCCGCAACGAACCTGCAACGTCACGAAAGCGGGCTTTCGCCACGCCGCAGGTTGTCGTGGGATCAGAAGGCGTAGCGGACCTCTACGCCATAAGTGCGGGGCGGGGCGACGGAGCCCGTGTAACCAACAGAGCTGTTGATGGTCAGCTGGTTAGAGAAATAATGCTCGTCGGTGAGGTTGGCGCCCCAGACCCGGAACGAGAGATTCTCGTTGAACGCGGGTTTGAATATGATGCTCGCGTTGAACAGCGTCAGGGCCGGCTCGGTCGCGACATTGTCCGGATCCCATTTGAAGTTCGAACGATAGGCCATGTTGCCCGAAACTGTGAACCCGCCGATGTCGGTTTGCGTCTCATAGGTCAGGCCGAGGTTGATCTTGTATTTCGGCGTCTGCGGCATTCGGTTGCCGCTCGCGTCTCCCGGGAAGGCAGGGCTAAGGCCAAAAGGCGCGGTGGTCAGCGGCGTGCTGAACGGCGCATTCTTGAAGTCGATGAACCTCGCATAAAGATACTGGCCCGCGAGATTCAGGGTGAGCCCATCGGCGAGGATCGCGGTGGTGTCGAATTCGACGCCCTTCGTCCGCGCCTTCTCAGCGTTGGCAAACTGGACCGAGGCGATCCCGGCGACGTTCTTGATCAACTGCACCTGCGGGTTGCGGACGTCATTCTGGAAGATCGCGATATTGGAGCGCACCCGACGGTCGAACAGCGATGCCTTCACGCCGATTTCATAGGCATCGACGGTCTCGGGACGCGTAGGCGGCGAGTCGAGCGGCAGCGTGTTGAACGTACCCGATTTATAGCCGCGGCTGAACGAGACATAGCTCATGATGTCGGGTGTGAACTTGTGATCGACAACAGCCTTGTAGGTCAGCTTGTTGAAATTGACCTTCTGACGATAATCGGGCGCGATCGGAAATTCCGTACCATTGGCCGCAGTCAGCGTCGTGCGACCGAAGCCCTTCACATAATCCTTGGTGTAGCGCAGGCCGAGCGTGATGTTGGTCTTCTCGTCGGCGACCGGGAAGGTCGCCTGGCCGAAGCCCGCATAGCTGTTGATCGTCTGCAGGCCGTAGAGATTCTGCGTGAGGATGCCACTGGGATTGCCGGGGCCGCCGGTCAGCGCGCCGCCGCCGATCGAGGTCGGCGAAAAGCCCTGCTTCGAATTGATGTAGAAGGCACCGAGGATCCAGTTGATCTTCGAACCCGACCCCGACTTGAGCTGGAGCTCCTGCGTGATCTCGCGATCCCTGACCTGAAGCGTGTAGTTCAGGAAATCGAGATGAGTGTGGTCACCTTCGGATTTGTAGAGTTCCTTGCCGCGACGATAGGAGGAGATGCTGACGAAGTCGGCGAAGCCCAGCTCCTGATCGATCTTGAGCGAACCGCCATAGCTGCGGTTCCGAAACAGCGACGGAAAATCGGACACCGAATCGAAGAAACCGGGCGGTGGGATGAACTGTGTCGTATAGGTCGGCGGGAGCCCGCGTGTGCCGCGATATAGGGTGGTGGCGGTGCCGACGTCCGTGTTCTGATAGGCGTAGAAGGCCGACAGCCGGACTTTCGTCGTATCCGTGAGCTGCGCGACCAGCTTCGAGCGGATATTGTAGAATTTATTGCGGTAAATATCTTTGTTGAGGGTGAAGTTACGCCCCCAGCCGTCCTTCTGGTCCGAGCCGACGGCGGACAGGTCGATCGCGACGTCGTCGCTGAGCGGAGTCGAGAGGTACAGCTTGCCGCTATAGGTCTGATAGTTGCCGTAGCCGACGGTCGCATCGACGACGGGTTTCTGGCCGGGATCGCGGGTAAAAATCTGGATCAGGCCGCCGGTGGCATTGCGGCCGAACAATGTACCCTGTGGACCCTTCAGGACTTCGACGCGCTCGATATTGGCGAGTTCAAGATAGGCCGGCGCAAGGCGGCTATAATAAACGTCGTCGATATAGATCGGCGCGCTGGCCTCGTTGCCGGCCGTCGAGGCGCCCGGATTGCCTACGCCGCGCAGGAACGGGATGATCACACCCGACTGCATCGTGATGTTGAGCGAGCTATCGACCTGCTGCAGATCCATTGCCCGCGCGATGCCGCGTTCGAGGAGCGACTCGCCCTTGAACGCGGTCACGGCGACCGGAACGTCCTGCAGGTTCTGGCCGCGCCGCTGTGCGGTCACGACGATGTCCTCAAGGCCAAGGCTGTCGCTGGCGGCGGGCGGTGTCTGCGCCAAGGCAGGTGTCGCCAAACCCAGCAAAGCGGTTGCGCCGGCGGAGCAGGCCAGAATCGTCTTCATCGATCCGTGCAGAACGGATCGCGTGCGCGGTGAACCCTTCATTTTTATATCCTCCCTAAGTATTTACAGTCTTTGGCTGTTGTCTTGGGCCATGTCTCTGACCGGGCGTTAAGGAACGAATTCCACCATTCTTCTGTAATCGGTGCGTGGTCACTCTCCGGGGATTTATACTATTGATCGTCCGCATCTATGGCGAAGTTTGAACGATATGTGCAGATCGTCTAATCGTCCGCCGCACGGCGAGCCGGTTCGGAATCAAAAGCTGGACCAGTCGCCGTTAAGCAACTGATCCGGTGTGAAAATCAGATCGGCCGCGGATTGGCCGCGATTGGGCTTTTCGTTCAGGACGATCTTCGCGCCCGATGCCTGATTGCTTGAAGCCGTCGAACGCGATCGAAGAATCGGTTCGGAACGTATTGTGTTCGATGGTACCCGAGCGCAGCTGACGCGCGACCTGATAGCGTGCGTCGCGTCGTGGGGAAGACCGACGCGGTCAGACCGAACACTGTGTCGTTCGCGATCTCGACCGACAGGGCTTCATTGTCCGACCAAATATCGCGACCGTCGTCGGCCATGACAGCAGCCAGGGCGTGGCCCCGCCTGGCCGCCCAGGCGGTCGGTCAGTCCGGTGGCGAGGGCGATCAGGGGGAAGGGCGCCCCCGCGAAGATCATCGCCGACCTCGCACGCAAGACGGAATGCGTTCGCGGCAAGCGCTTGCGCGAACAGCTGCCCAAACGACCGGAAAGCTTTATGCTCCCGTGTTGATCCAGACGGCCTTGGTGGTGAGGTAGGAGTCCATCTGCTCCCGGCCGCTTTCGGAGCCATAGCCTGACATCTTGTAGCCGCCGAAGGGAACGGCGACGTCCATGGCCTGATAACAGTTGACCCAGACCGATCCGGCCCGGATCGCCCGCGCCATCTGGTGGGCCTTGCCGACGTCGCGCGTCCACACGCCGCTACCGAGGCCGAATTCGGTATCGTTGGCGAGCTTGGTGACTTCCTCGATCGTGTCGAACGGGATCGCGGAGATCACCGGCCCGAAGATTTCCTCGCGCGCGATCGTCATGTCGTGGTTCACGCCCGAGAATATCGTCGGCGGCACGAAATAGCCATCGGCCAGGCTGCCTTCGGTCAGGCGCGCGCCGCCCGACAGCGCGGTGGCGCCCTCCTCGGCGCCCGTCGACAGATAGCCCGTGACGCGATCGAGCTGTTCCTTGGAGACGAGCGGCCCCAGTACGGTGTCGGGGTCCATCGCGTCGCCGACCTTCAGCGTCCTGGCGAAATCCGCCACGCGGTGCGTGAATTCCTCGTAGATCTTGCGCTCGACGAACAGGCGGGTACCCGCGCTACAGACCTGACCCGAATTCATGAAGCCCGCCATGCCGGCGCCGGGGACGGCCACGTCGAGATCGGCATCGGCGAACACGATATTGGGCGACTTGCCGCCCAGTTCGAGGGTCAGCCGCTTGATATTGCCCGCCGAGGCGCGAATGATGTGCTGGCCGGTTGCGGTCGACCCGGTAAAGGCGACCTTGTCGACATCGGGGTGCGCGGACAGGGCCGCGCCCGCGTCGCCGAAGCCGGTGATGACGTTGACGACCCCGGCTGGCACGCCGGCATCGAGACAGAGCTGGCCGAGCAGCAACGGGCTCAACGAAGCCTGCTCGGCGCATTTCAGCACCATCGTGCAGCCTGTGGCGAGTACGGGCGCGACCTTCCATGCGGCGTTGGCGAGGGGGCCGTTCCATGGGATGATCGCGCCGACCACGCCCACCGGCTCGCGCACGGTGCACGAGAAGATGCTACCGGGCAGCGAGTTTGACATGGTCGAGCCCTGCAGAGCGACCGCCTGCCCCGCCGCGAAGCGGTAGGTGTTGACCAGCCAGTCCTTCATATATTGTCGGCTGGAGATCGGGCCACCCATGTCGATCGAGTCGAGCGCACCCAGTTCCTCGTAGTTTTCCTCGATCAGATCGGCGAGCTTGAGCAGCACCTTCTGCCGTTCGATCGGTGTGAAGCGGCTCCAGGGACCCTCGAAAGCGCGGCGTGCGGCCGCGACCGCCAGATCGACGTCGGCCTTTTCGGCGAGTGCCAGCCGGTCGAGCTGTGCGCCCGTCGACGGATTGAACGATTCGAACGACTTGCCGGATAGCGCTTCGACCCATTTGCCGTCGATCAGCAGCTTCTTGGTCTGACCGTTGAGAAAAGTTGGCTGTTTGATCGGGGCAAGAGCGTTCATCGAAAATCTCCTTGAAGGGAATGTCCGCAGATGCGGATCAGTCTTAAAGCGGGGAACCGACCATGTCCGTTGTCGTGCGTCTGGCATCCTCGGAACGTGCTGTCCACGGCCACTGCCGATCGGATGGGTTCAGATGAAAACTTCATGGCGCTGGAGCCAGCTCTCGATATTCGGCATCTCGCTACTGTCGGTCGCGCCGAGAAATACCAGGCCATAAGCGGTCAACAGACCATGTCGCAGCTCGTCGGTGCTACAGGCACCATAGAGCCAGTTGCGCATGTTCGCATCGCCGATAAGAGACAGTTGCATCGCGGTCGTGCCGATATCGACGCCGCGACGCAGCTGACCGTCATGGCGCTGGCGCCGAAGCCATCCGCGCAGCGTCTTGGCCTTGCTGGACTTGAGCTTTTCGCCGACCGGCCGATTGCGCTCCATGATCGCAAGGAGCGCCGCGCGCGTATATGCAGGATAATCCTCCAAGAGGCGGCAATAGAATTCCGCGAGCTGGAGCATGGCGCTGGGGCCGCTTTCGACCGACTGGGCGATGGCTGCGATCAGATCGAAATTGTCGAGAAGGGCGCCTGCCAGGACGGTCTTCTTGTCGCCGACCAGGTTGTAAACCGTGCCCTTCGACAGATCGCAGCGATCGGCGAGCCGCTGCAAGGTCAGCCCCTCATAGCCTTCTTCCCCAAGCAAGGCGCGGGTTTCGGCAAAGATGCGCGCGCGGACGTGGCGCTGGTGAATCTCGTGCGGGGTAAACTGCGGCCCGTTCGAGCAGCCGATCAGCCGCGGCATCATCGCGATCGGACTGGGTTTCAGAGGGTCGGGCAATCCCGGCCTGGCCAAGCGTGTGTTCGAGACGACCGCCTCCGCCTCGTGGCGTGCATTCTTATGTCCGATCATGCGCTCACTCCAAACCGCACCCTCGTCAGAATGACACAATCCGCGTCCGAGCACACCCCGAAGCATTATATGTCCGGATTTAATCGTTCAAACACGGTGCTTGCGGCCGAGCCGAGCGGGGAAAATCGCTGGCGGGCAGGAACTCGGTCAAGAAGAGGGAGCCGCATCACGGGAGAATATGTCCTTTTACGCGGCCGTGTGGTTTAGCCGCCCATTCTTAAATCGAGTGGCCGCGTGGACCTGCGCAAAGTCCGGAGTCGACACGGGACCTCGAAGCTTCCGGGCCGACATGGCTGATAAGAAGCCGAATGAAATACGGCAGGCGCCGGAGGGTTCGGTGCGGGCGCGCTTCCACCAGGCCCTGGTCTCATGAACGCGGAGCCAAAGCCGCATTGAAGACAGTTGGACCATAGCTCGGAAGTTTTCGCCATCGCAGTGCGATCGCCCTTGCCATCGGAACCGCGCGAGGCAACGGGATGGGAGCGCGTTGTCCGCACTTTGTCGAAGACACGAATCCAATTTCAAACCGCGTCGGCCGAGGAAGACTGCCAAGCCATCGGGCTGCTATGCCGTGGAGCCATCATATCGCTGGCGCTGGCGCTGGCGCTGAATCTTCAGCATCGCCGAACGGCAACCCGGTAACCCGCCGCACTTTGCGTCGAAGCGACTGCATCGACGACCGCAGTTGTATCGATCATCGCCCGATCGGACGCAAGCTGAAGGCGGACATTATGGCGGACAGCGCCGCCGCTTAGCAGTCAGGTACTTAGTTTTGCTAAGTAAGTGGCGGAGCGGGAGGGATTCGAACCCTCGATACGCTTTTGGCGTATACTCACTTTCCAGGCGAGCGCCTTCGACCACTCGGCCACCGCTCCGCATCTTCGCTGGAAGGCGGCTCCCTAGCCCGTGGCGACGGGTTCCGCAAGGCGCTGGGAGCGCGCCATCGCAATGCCTATGCCCGGCAGATCGGGCATGTCGAGGCTGGCCGGTGGCGAGTGGCGGCACGCCGGCATGGCTCCATGGCGTGATCGGCCATCGCCCCGCCAGCTCGATCGCAATATGATGGCGGCCGGCCGGGTGCCGGCGGGCGTTGTAGCGCACACCTCCGCAAAAGAGAAGGGCCCGGGAACGGCGCCCCAGGCCCTCGTCTTTGGGTCGAGAGGCTCGGACTAGAAGTCCATGCCGCCCATGCCACCCATGCCGCCGCCCATGCCGCCGCCCATGGGCATGGCGGGCTTGTCGTCGGGCAGTTCGGCGATCGTCGCCTCGGTGGTGATGAGCAGACCGGCGACCGAGGCCGCGTCCTGCAGCGCGGTGCGGACGACCTTCGTCGGGTCGATCACACCGGCGGCGACGAGGTTCTCGTAGACGTCGGTCGAGGCATTGAAGCCCTTGGTCTCGTCATTCTCGCGGAGCAGGTTGCCGGCGACGACGGCGCCGTCATGACCTGCATTGGCCGCGATCTGCTTGAGCGGAACGGTGATCGCCTTGCGGATGATGTCGATGCCGCGGGTCTGATCGTCGTTGACGCCCTTGAGGCCTTCGAGCGACTTGGTGGCGTAGAGGAGCGCCGTGCCGCCGCCGGGGACGATGCCCTCCTCGACAGCCGCGCGGGTTGCGTGGAGCGCGTCGTCGACGCGATCCTTGCGCTCCTTGACCTCGACCTCGGTGGCCCCGCCGACCTTGATCACGGCAACGCCGCCGGCGAGCTTGGCAAGACGCTCCTGGAGCTTCTCCTTGTCATAGTCGCTGGTGGTGTTCTCGATCTGGCGGCGGATCGCCTCGACACGGCCCTTGATCGCATCCGACGCACCGGCGCCATCGACGATCGTGGTGTTGTCCTTGTCGATGGTGACGCGCTTGGCGGTGCCGAGCATGCCGATGGTGACGCTCTCGAGCTTGATGCCGAGATCTTCCGAGATCATCTCGCCGGCGGTCAGGATCGCGATGTCCTCGAGCATCGCCTTGCGGCGATCGCCGAAGCCCGGCGCCTTGACGGCGGCGACCTTGAGGCCGCCGCGCAGCTTGTTGACGACGAGCGTGGCGAGAGCCTCGCCCTCGATGTCCTCGGCGATGATCAGCAGCGGACGGCCCGACTGCACGACCGCCTCGAGAATCGGCAGCATCGACTGGAGGTTCGACAGCTTCTTCTCGTGGATCAGGATATAGGGATCGTTGAGCTCGACCACCATCTTCTCGGGATTGGTGATGAAGTAGGGCGACAGATAGCCGCGGTCGAACTGCATGCCCTCGACCACGTCGAGCTCGAAATCGAGACCCTTGGCTTCCTCGACGGTGATCACGCCTTCCTTGCCGACGCGCTCCATCGCTTCGGCGATCTTCTCGCCGACGACGGTGTCGCCATTGGCCGAGATGATGCCGACCTGGGCGACTTCATTGGTGCCGGCGACCGGCTTCGAACGCGCCTTGAGGTCTTCGACGACCTTGGTGACGGCGAGATCGATGCCGCGCTTGAGATCCATCGGGTTCATGCCGGCGGCCACCGACTTCATGCCCTCCCGGACGATCGCCTGGGCGAGCACGGTGGCGGTGGTGGTGCCGTCGCCGGCGACGTCGTTGGTCTTCGAAGCGACTTCGCGGACCATCTGGGCGCCCATATTCTCGAACTTGTCCTTGAGCTCGATCTCCTTGGCGACGGTGACGCCGTCCTTGGTGATGCGCGGCGCGCCGAACGACTTGTCGATGACGACGTTGCGGCCCTTGGGGCCCAGCGTGACCTTCACCGCGTCGGCGAGGATGTCGACGCCGCGCAGAATGCGCTCACGGGCGTCGCGCGAAAACTTGACGTCTTTCGCTGCCATGTCTGAATTCCTTAGCTAGATTGAAGTTGGAAATGAAAAGGGAGGCTTAGCCGACGATCCCCAGCCTGTTGGCCTTAGCCGACAATGCCGAGAATGTCGGATTCCTTCATGATCAGCAGGTCTTCACCGTCGATCTTGACCTCGGTACCCGACCATTTGCCGAACAGGATCTTGTCGCCGGCCTTGACGTCGAGCGGGGTGA
>CAMLSA010000050.1 GCA_946482655.1 uncultured Sphingomonas sp.
ACCTGAAGGCCGCAGGTTCAAATCCTGCCCCCGCAACCACATCCATGAAGCCGTCACCCGCAGGATCGCCGCGCCGGCGCTACCCTGCCGCGTGCCCCGGCCAACTCGCCGAGGCTCCACGGCCGTCGCTCGGGCAACAGCCATCAGCGGCTGAGGCCCAGGCCCTTCGCGATCGGCATGAGCAGGTCAAGATGCTGGTCGACGTGCGTCAGGTCCAGCCGCATCGTATCGATCGCCACGCCGGCCGCGCCACCGCGGCGCCACCGCTCGATCTCATTCACGAGCATTTCGGGAGTCTTGGGTGGCTTCTTCCCGCCAAATCTGAAGAAGACCACATTCTCGAGCGGCACCTGGTCGGGGTCGCGCCCCGCCTTCTCCACCTCGGCGCGAAAGTCGGCGACAGCGGACTCCGCGCGGTCGACGCCGAGCAGCGGGAACCAGCCATCGCCCAACCGCGCGGCGCGGCGAACGGCGGGCTCGGAAACCCCGCCCAGCCAGAGCGGAATCGGCTGCTGGATGGGAAGCGGCTTGATGCCGGCTTCGACGACATCGTGAAATGCGCCCCGATCGCTCAGGCTTTTCTCGGTCCACAGGCGGCGCAAAAGGGGGATCTGCTCGTCGAGGAGCGTCCCCCGGCGCTCGAACGGCATTCCCAGGGCATCATACTCGACCTTGTTCCAGCCGATCCCCAGCCCGAGCCGGAGGCGGCCGCCGCACAGAAGATCCAGCGTCGCTGCCTGCTTGGCGAACAGAACGGTCTGGCGCTGCGGCGCGATGATGATGCCCGTCATGAACCCGATCGACCGAGTCGAGGTCGCCCAGTGGGCGAACATCAGAAGCGGCTCCAGAAACGGAGAATCGACATCATAGGGCCCGTTCCAGTCGGGGCGGTTGGTCCTGTCGGCGCCGATGACATGATCATATGCGACAATATGGCTGAAGCCGAGCGCCTCCACCTCACGCGCGAAAAGGATCGCGGCGTTCGGATCGGTGCCCAGATCGAGCTGCGGGAAAACCACTCCCACCCGGAATGCGGCTGTGTTCATCCTGTCTTACCCCCGCGCTGCGCGTTCGAGATCGCGATGCCGCTCGCTCCGGTGCGGCGCCATATGTCGACGTCGGCAACTGTCGCGGAACGCGTCGGCACGCTCCGGCTTCAACTCCATGGTCAGCGCAAGCGGGACGTCAGACATGGCATTCTCCTCCTAAGGTTGAACCTGCGCGCGCAAACGCCGCGCCCTCATCGGCCTGTTCTACACGCCCGTGTCGGCAAAGAACGGTGTCGAAGCCACGAAGCCGAGGGGCGCTTCCAATTCCTCCTCGGCGCCCAGCAACTCGAACTGGCAGCCCGGATCGATGAAATACGTCGCGGCGAGCGACGGCGTGGTGACGAGATGAGTGTTTACGTGCCCTTCCCGAAGCAGCCGCTCGATCAAAGCCGAGATCAGCTCCACGTCGTGGCTGCACAGCGCGACGTTGGGAATGCCCTGATTGCTCAATCCGGCATCGCCGGCCGGCCGGCCCCTGGGCGGCACGTCATATCGGACGATCTCCAGTCGACAATCGTCGTAGCGCGCCAAAAAGCCATCGCGCGTTATCCCGCCGAGGCCCCACATCGCCTCGTCCGAAGGTTCGTGAAGCACGGTGAGCTCTTCGATCTCAGCGCCGAACACCTGTTGGTGGAGCCGCCGCGAAGCTTCGAGATCCTCGACCGAATAGGCCACATAAGCCAGTCGCGTGCCGATCGAAGGATCGCCTTCGATGACCTCGGTGATGATGCCGGCGAAGGGATCCCGATAGGCGAGCCGTCGTACGCCCGCGCGCGTCGCGATCGGGGACAGAGTTTCGATTCCCCAGCGCTTCAGACCGGAAACGACCAGGTCGAAATCGGGCACGCTTAAGCCGAAGCGGTTCCAGCCCAGGTCGCTCGCCCTCCAGTCATCGGCAAGGGGCTCCGTCCGGGGTTTTGAGAAATTGAAGAATTCGAGCTGGAAAAAGGGTTTGTCGTTGACCATCCACCAGAGGATGCCGCGGCTGTCGTCGGGCAGCCGGTGTATCCGGGTGATGCCGCCCCAAAGCCCGTTCGCGCCGGCGTTCACATAGCCGTAAAGTTCCGAAAACAGACGCAGGCTGCCAGGCAGGTCGAGTGTATTGAAGGCCAGCTGCGCTATTTCGAGCTTCGATTTCGTCATGTCACCTCTCCTCGCTTCTCCTTCTACTTCACATCCCGGGACAAGCCAGGCCCGATTGATAGATTCGGCGATCATTCCCCGAATGGCCGCAGGTCGCTGGAATCGCGTACCGTGTCCGTTCCCGTCCCATGATCGGGACCGAGTTCGAACGCCGGCACCACCATTATTCCTGATCAATAGTTCGCCGGAGGATGCGGCAGATTCGCTGGCGTCAGTGGCGGCTTGCCCAGGATCATGTCGGCCGCCTTCTCGGCGACGGCGATTACCGGCATCGTCGTGTTTCCGCCTATCATACGGGGGAATATCGACAGATCGACGACGCGCAGACCGTCGAGCCCGAGCACGCGAAGCCGATCGTCGACCACGGCCAGCGGATCGGAGCCCATCTTGCAGGTGCTGCAGGTGTGATAGTCCGCCTCGGCGTTCGCGCGGATGAACTGCTCGAGCGCTTCATCGGATTGCACATCCTCGCCGGGCGCGGACTCGGTGCCCCGAAACTCGTCGAAGGCGGGCTGGGCGAATATCTCGCGAGTCAGCCTTATCGCCTTCTTCATTGCTTCCAGGTCGGCGCGCGCCGACAGGAATCTCTGATCGACCACCGGTTGCGCAAAGGGGTCGTTCGACGCCAGCGTGAGCCTGCCGATGCTCTGCGGCCGCAGCACCGAGACATGCGCCGTGAAGCCGTGTTCCGGAATGAGCGTGCGGCCATTGTTTTCATAGAGCGCCGCGATGAAGGTCAGCTTGACGTCAGGATCCTCGATCGCCGGATCGCTCCGGATCAAGCCCACCGCCTCCAGCCCCGAGGTCGCCAGCGGCCCGGACCGGAAGGCCAGGAACTGCGCGAGCGCGACGCCGCCCCGGATCGGGCTGAAATACCGGAACAGCGACACCGGCTTGGTCGCCTTCTGACGCACGTAGATGGATAGGTGATCCTGGAGATTCCGGCCGACGCCCGGCAGATCGTGCACCGGGGCGATGCCCACCTCGCGAAGATGCGCCGGATCGCCCACGCCCGAAAGCAGCAGCAGTTGGGGCGATGCGATGCCGCCGGCGCTCAACAGCACTTCCTTGTCAGCGCGCGCCAGATGCTCCTTCCGCTGCTTGCCCACGGCATAGCGGACGCCGATCGCGCGCTTGCCGTCGAACTCGATCTTGGTAGCATGGGCTTCGGTGACGATGGTCAGGTTCGGACGGTTCCGCACTGGCCTGAGATAGGCGGACGCCGAACTCGACCGACGCCCGCGCGAGGCGAGCGTGTCCGAAGGGCCGAAGCCGGCGCGCCGAGCGCCCGTGATGTCGTCGATGACCGGATAGCCGAACTGCCGCCCTGCTTCGACGAAAGCCTTGGCGAGAATGTTGTTCAGCCCGATCCGCCCGATCCTCATTGGGCCCTGGTCGCCGTGATAGGTGTTCGCGCCTTGCTCAAATGTCTCCGACCGGCGGAAATAGGGCAGAAGCTCGGCGTAGGACCAGCCGCGATTACCGAGTTGGCTCCACAGATCGTAATCCGCCGCGGAGCCGCGATCATAGAGCATGCCGTTGATCGAGCTCGACCCGCCGAGCACCTTCCCTCGCGCGAGATAGAGCTGGCGTCCGTTCAGATGCTCCTGCGGCGCGCTCATATAATGCCAGTTGTGGATGCCCGCGACCATGATGGCCATAAGTGCTCCAGGCGCGTGGAGCAGGGGGCTTCGGTCGCGCGCGCCGGCCTCGATCAGCAGAACCTCGTTGGCCGGGTCGGCAGAGAGACGGTTGGCGAGAACGCATCCGGCGGCGCCCGCCCCGACGATCACATAATCGAATCCGTGCTCGGCCATCGCCCTTCGCTTCCCCTCCATCCCGCTCGGCGACCACCGATGCGAACCTGCCTCTCCATGCCGGGAATGCAAGAGCCGTGCAATCGACATCCGGTCGCGGCGATCGCGTCAGGCCCGGCGACAATGCCGGCAAAAAAACTCTGGAATGTTGCCTGTCGGCTGCGCCATGATCGTCGCGGCGAGGCGTCGAAGGACCGAAGCGGAGAGGCTTAAGTGATTGCAGAATTCAAGAAGCTGGGAATCGGGAATCCCATTTTCGGCTTTTCCCATTGCCGCGATGTGGTGGCCGCCGTCAGCAAGGCCGGCGGCATGGGGATCTATGGCGCTTCCATGCACACCGACGAGCAGATCGCGATCGATCTGGCCTGGCTCGAGAAGCAGTTGGACGGCAGGCCCTATGGGATCGACCTGATGATGCCGTCGAAATATGTCGGACAGGAGAAGGGCGGCATTTCGGCGGCGGAGGCGCGCAGCGCTATCTCGCCGGCCTATCAGGAGTTTCTCGACGACATGATGGTGCGCTACGGCGTCCCCGAAGTCGAAGGCTGGGACGTCGAGACGGAGGAAAATCTGGGTCATCAGCGGCATACCGCTGAGCAGCAGGCCGGTATCCTGAAGCTCGCCTTCGAATCCAATGCGAAGATGTTGGTGGCGGCGCTGGGCACGCCGCCGGCCGATGTCATCGACAAGGCCCATGAGCGCGGAATGCTGGTGGGCGCGCTTGCCGGGAAGGTCTCGCACGCGCTCAAGCACAAGGCGGCGGGCGTCGACATCATCGTCGCGCAAAGCTACGAGGCCGGCGGCCATACCGGCGATATCGGCGGCATAGTGCTGTGGCCGGAGGTGGTCGACGCGGTGGCGCCGACGCCCGTGCTGGCGGCGGGCGGCATCGGCACTGGCCGTCAACTCGCGGCGGCGCTTGCGCTCGGCGCCAAGGGCGTCTGGTGCGGGACGATCTGGCTCGCGACGATCGAGTCCGAATGCTCGCCGGTGGTCCGCCAGAAACTCCTGGAGGCGAGCACCGAGGATACGGTGAAGACGCGCGCCTATACCGGCAAGCCGGCCCGATATCTGAAGTCCAAGTGGATCGAAGAATGGGAAGGCCCCAATGCACCGCCCCAGCTTCCCACGCCGCTGCACAGCATAGCGACCGGTCGCTATGTCGACCGGATCGATCGCGCCTCCGAGCTTAAGGGTGCGACCCCCCAAGCAGGCGCGGGGCTGCTTGCGAACAAACCTGCGGGGCAGGTGATCGGCCTGATAAGGCACGAGACCACCTGCCGCGATTTGATCAACGACATGCTCGAAGGTTGCGCCGATTCGATGATCGAGCTGCAGTCCTTCTTCGAGGGAGAATGACGGCGATGCGATCGACGGCGCATGATGTCTGTGGCGGGTCGGACTTGTGACGAGCGCGCTCGAGCACAATCTGGTCAACCGCGTCGCGATCGGGGATTTCCTCCGTCGTCGCGCGCGGAGCTCACCCGATGCGATCGCGCTCGCCGACTATAGCCCGGCCGCACCGCAGCGGCTGAGCTATCGTGAGCTCAACGACCGATCGTGCCGCCTGACGCGGCTGCTGAGGTCGAGCGGCGCAGCGAAGGGGGATCGGGTCGTCCTCATGGCGCCGAACTGCATCGATGTCGCGTCGGTGATGTACGGATGCTTCAAGGGCGGCATGATCTATGTGCCGCTCAACTTCATCATGGGTGACGAGGATCTCGCCTATGTGATCGACCACGCCGAACCGCGGTGCGCGGTGATCCATCCTTCGCTTTGGGAGCGGTGGTTGCGGGTGGCGCCGCGGCTTCGCTCGAAGCCGAGCGCAATCCTGCTGGGGGACCGGGAAATCGGCGGACAGCCGCCGCTGGACGCCTTGCTGGCCGACCTGTCGGGCGACGAGATCCTCGATGTTCAGATCGAGGACCGGGACCCCGCGCAGATCATGTACACGAGCGGGACGACCGCCAAGCCAAAGGGGGTGGTGCACACCCATCTCGGCATAGTGATGTGGACCCTGTCGATGGCGATCGCCTTCAAGCTCCATCCCGGCGACTCCTATCTGTGCCCGCTGCCCTTCTTCCACATTGGCGGCGAGTCCCACATGTTGAGCCACCACCATATGGGCGGCAAATATGTGTTCGCCGACTTCGATCCACACACTTATGTCGATATCGTCGAGCAGGAGCGTATCAACGGCCTATTCCTGCTGCCGATGATGTGGAAGGCCCTGCTCGAGCTTCCCGGTATCCGGGAGCGGAACTTCGGCGATCTCAAACGGGCGCTCTACGCCATGGCGCCGATCGGCGCGCAGACGCTCGACGAATTGCGCGAGGTGTTCGGCTGTCCGTTCGATCAGGCCAGCGGGCAGACCGAAACGTCGATCATGACCAAATATTTCGACAGCGTGCCGGTCGAATTCCCCGGCGGCAATTATTGGGGCCGGCCGATATCGACGGCCGATCAGGCGATACTCGGCGACGACGGAATCGAGCTGCCCCAGGGCGAGATCGGTGAGATATGCTGGCGTGGGCCGACGATCATGGCCGAATATTACAAGGATCCCGAGGCCACGGCGGCCGCTGCGCGCTTCGGCTGGCATCATTCGGGAGACTTGGGCAAGATCGACAGCGAAGGCCAGCTGCTGTTCGTCGACCGCAAGAAGGACATGGTCAAGTCGGGCGGCGAGAATGTCTCCTCCGTCCGGGTCGAGCAGACGATCCTTGGCCTCCCCGGCGTGCGCCTGGCCGCAGTCGTCGGCCTGCCTCACCCGAAATGGGGCGAGGCGGTGGTCGCCTTCGTCGTCCCGGCCGACGACCGGCTCGACGCGCGGGAAGTGACCGATCTATGTCGGGCGCGGCTGGCGCGTTATGAAGTGCCCAAGCATGTCGAGATCTTGCCCGAACTGCCGATGACGCCGACCGGCAAAGTGCTCAAGCACGAGTTGCGGCGACGCTATATGGACCTGTACGGGGGCGACTGATCTCCGCATGGTGCGGGAACACCATGCCGGGGACGACGCAGCCGCGGTTCTCGTCGGTACAGCCGCCTCCAAAGCGTTGCAGCGCGGCCACACCGCGGCTGCGTTCGGCAAATTATGTGGTGAGTCAATTGTCTTTTCGAAAGGCCTCCCTATGAGGCGGGACGCACAAGCTGGTGCGTTACTCCAGCCAGGGAATCTCGAGAGGGGAATTAATGAAAACGCAGCTTTTCCGCGCTTTGCTCACCACCGCCGCGCTTGCCAGCGCATCGCAGATCCATGCTCAGGACGCGGCCCCGGCCGAAGCCACTGCGTCCGGCAACGAGATCACGGAAATCGTCGTGACTGGCGCACGGCAGCGTTCGGAGGCCGTGCAATCGGCCCCCGTGGCCGTGTCGGTACTGACGCCGCGTATCATCGAATCGCTGAATACAAACAACATCACGGGTCTGTCCGCGGTCGTGCCGAACCTGCAGGTGTCGCCTGTCAATCCGGTGATCGGCTCGGCGGTCGTCGCGCTTCGCGGCTTCTATAACAACACCAGCGACATCTCGCAGGAGCCCGCGGTCGCGGTCTATATCGACGGTGTCTACCAGGTTCTGCCGCCCGGCTCGTTCGCCGATCTGTTCGACCTGCAGAGCATCGAAGTGCTGCGTGGTCCGCAGGGCACGCTGCTGGGCAAGAATGCGCCGGCGGGCGCGGTGCTGCTCAACAGGTCGCGTCCAACCGGCAAGTTCGGCGTGCGCGCCAAGGCCGAATATGGCAGCTACAACCTCGTGCAGGGGCAGGCTCTGGTCAACTTCCCGATCATCACCGACGTGCTGTCGGGTAAGATCTACGCCCTCTACCGCCGTCGCGGCGACTATATCGACAATCTCTCCTTCCCCGATCACGATCAGGGCGCCGAGCGGCGCGGTACGCTGCGCGGCGCGCTGCTGTTCGAGCCGACATCCAACCTCAGCTTCTATCTGACCGGCGAATATAGCTATGACCGGTCGGACCAGAAGCCCGCACGCAACGTGGCCACCGGTGCCTTCGCGCCCTGCAACACGGTGGGCCTCTGCAACATCGATGCCGGACGCTACAACACGACCCGCGCCGAATATGTGAACCGGCCCAAGGCCGACGATTATTCGGCAACGCTGGTCACCGACTGGAGCGGCGACGTCGTCGCGCTGAAATCGACGACCGGCTGGCGCGATTACAAGCAGGTCAACCGCACCGACCTCGATGGCGCCGCGCAGACCATCCTCAACGCGTTCGACAATCCGCTCAGCCTGAAAAATGTTTCGGAAGAGCTGCGGATCAACTCGGTCGATGGCGGAGGCGCCGATCTCGACGGCATGCTCGACTGGGTCATCGGCGGCTATATCTCGCATTCGAAGGCCTGGTCGGCCGCGTCGCGAAATGCGCGCAACGTCAGCATCACGAGCCGCACCCAGCGCGTGGTCCGCGACAGCAAGGCGATCTTCGGTCAGCTCGACATCCATCTGACCGATCAGTGGACTATCTCGGGCGGCGCGCGGCGCAGCAGCGATCGCTTCAAGCATCGCTTCGCCTTCCCGGTCCCGGCGACCTATCCGGACGTCACCACGTTCCCGGTGGCGACCAACCGCGAACAGGTCACCTCGAAGAACACCTCTTTCGAGGCGGGCACCCAGTATAAGCTGATGCCCGACAAGATGATCTATTTCCGCTATTCGGAAGGTTTCCGCCCGAGCGCGTTCAACGGCGAGCCGGCCACGCTTGTGAATCCCCCGTTCCCGTCGGAATCGTCGACCTCCTACGAAATCGGCGCCAAGACCGAGTGGCTCGACAAGCGGCTGCGTTTCAACATCACGTTGTTCGACATCAAGTACAAGAATCTGCAACGCAGCTTCCAGGTTCCTATCGCTGGCGGCAGCTTCGTCCAGGTCACTGGTCCGGCCCAGGCCCGTACCAAGGGCATCGAGATCGAATCGGTCCTCATTCCGGTCGACGACCTGACGCTGCGCGGCAATTTCGGCTATCTCGACGCCAAGTACAGCAATTTCCTGCTCAATCTCGGCGCGGGCGGGATCGTCGATCTTTCGGGGCAACGCCTGCCCTATGCGGCGAAATACACCGCATCGGTCTCGGGCGACTATGTGATAAGGTTCGGCGACAGCCTCGCCGGGTTCGAATCGCTGACCCTCAATGCCTCCGCCAACTATCGCAGCACGACGAACCTGAGTAACCAGAACAATCCGCTCGGTGTTCAGAAGGGTTACACCAGTGTCAACACTGCGGTGACGCTGGCGTCCGCCGAGGATCGCTATAGGCTGCAATTCTACGTCAACAATCTGTTCGACAAGCATTGGCTCGAAATAGTGACCGTCATCCCGGGTGTGTCCCAGTGGGTGCAGGACAATATCGAGCGTACTTGGGGCGTATCGCTCGAAGTGAAGTTCTGATCTGTTCGGCGGGGCCGCGTCGCGGCCCCGCCTGTCCTTCGTCCCTTTTCGTCGGAGCGAAGCCGAGGGATGTTCCGCCGGACAGCGTGTCTCGACTGCGCTCGACGAAGGCGCTCCGATCGGCGCGCGGCCGCGTTGCCCACAGGCGTGACGGCGCACGACCGCGCCGGCTGCGATATCCGCGGCCTGGCCACGCAGGGTGTGTGATGGCTTCGCCTAGATGGCCGCCAAGCACATAACCCGTTGCAACGACGGCTGAAAAACCCACGGCTTACCGGCGCGGGACCGCCGCGGAACGACCTCCGTATGAGTTGAATATGGGGTCCGCATGGACTATCTGCGGATGCAGACGGCGGCGCGTCGCCCTAGCGGGCAGCGCAGCTCGGAATATGTCAAAGGCTGCATTGTCCCGAGCCGGACCAATGCGAACTATAGGTGTTGAATGGAAAAGCTGGCGATCCGTACCGGAAAGAATTGGACCAGGCGGCCCGACCAACATTTGCAAGTCGGCCAGTCCTATCAGGACTACCTCGCCGCCGACGCGGTGTTGCCCGCTGAGGATATGCGGCAGCCATCGGTCGATCCCGAACTTGCATCCTATAAAATCACGCGCGACCGCTATGTTTCGAAGAGCTTTCACGACCGCGAGGTGAAGGGTCTCTGGGCCCATGTCTGGCAGATGGCCTGCCGCGAGGAGGAGATTCCCGAGGCCGGCGATATCTCGGTCTATGAGATCGCCGGCGCCTCCTATATCGTCGTCCGTGGCAACGACGACAAAATCCGCGCCTTCCGCAACACGTGCATGCATCGCGGCATGAAGCTGTGCGCGCAGGACACCAGCCTCGGCAAGCTGCGCTGCCCCTTTCACGGATTCACCTGGAATCTGAAAGGCGAGATCATAGACATACCGATGCGCTGGGATTTTCCCGGGATGACCGACGACGACGTCCACCTCTCCGAAGTGCAGGTGGGTTTGTGGGGCGGCTTCGTCTTCATCAACCCCGACCCGGACGCCCCGTCGCTCGAGAGCTTCCTGGGCGTCTTGCCACAGCATCTCACCGGCTTCCTGGATCACTCCCAGAAATATATCAAAGCCCACTTTCGGAAGATATTTCCGTGCAACTGGAAGCTCGGGGTCGAGGCCTTCACGGAAAGCTACCACACGCTGGAGGTCCATCCCCAGTTCGCCGGCTTCCTGGCTGACGAGAATGGACAATATGACGTGTTCGGTGACCATGTCAGCCGCTTTTGCCTCACGATAGGCAAGCAAGCCACGGCGATCGCCGAGCCACTGACGGAGCAGGCCGTCGTCGACGAATTTTTCGAGGCGAACGCGCTTGGCGCGCCTCCCGCCATACCTGAAGGCATGACGGCCCGTGCCTTCCTCGCCCAGCACATGCGCGCCGTCTATACGGCGCAATCCGGGCGGGACTATTCGTTGTGTTCCGAGGCGGAACTGATCGATTCGATCCAATATTCGCTTTTTCCGAATATCGTGCTGTGGCGCACGCTCGTCTTTCCCGCCGTGTATCGTCTTCGTCCGAACGGGGACGACCCTCATTCCTGCATCTTCGACCTTTATCTTCTGGCGGACCTGCCGGCTTCCGGCGCGCGGCCTTACGCTGCCGAAGTGCAGGACATGGGCGACAGCAGTTTCAGAGAGACGCTGAAGGAGTATTCGGCGCTTCTCGGCGAGACCTACGATCAGGATCTGGCGAACTTCCGCACACAGCAGCAGGGAATGATAGGCGCGCCCGACGTGCCGCTCCAGTCGGCGCGCGCCCAGGAAATCCGGATCAGGCATATGGAAAAGGTCATCGACGGCTATCTCGATCGATATGCGCCTGAAGATGGTAAGTAAAACGACAAATTAACGGAGGATGACCCGATATGATCCGTGGCATACATCACGTAGCAATCCATACAAGAAATCTCGACAGAACGCTGGCTTTCTACAAGGAAGCATTCGGATTCGTTCCCGTGGTCGATCAGATCGACTGGAGCGACAACGAGTTTTTCGACAGCGTTATCGGAATCAAGGGAACGGCCGGACGGCTGATCATGCTTAAAGCCAATAACGTCTATCTGGAGGTTTTTGAATATTCGGCGCCTCCCGGACGACAGGATGCTCCCCTGAATCCGAACGATCTCGGCTACACCCATTTCTGCGTCGACAGCGACGATATCGAGAACGACTATAAACGCCTCATTGCGGCAGGCATGACGTTCGCTCGCACGGTGCCCGATGAGGTCACCGGCATTCGCGCCGTTTACGGCCGCGATCCCGACGGAAATGTCATCGAGTTGCAGCAGGTGGTGCGGGATCACGCCTTTTCGTTCGAAGGCCTGGAGCCCCAGCCTGACAATGCCTGAGGTCGGCTAGTTCTGGCGGCGGAACTTGCCGGTCGGTGTGGCGGGATGACTCCGCGCCGCGTTGGTCTCGCCTTCGCGCAGGGCGCCGGGAAACGACGCTGCTCAGCCACGCCGGCGGCAGCCGTTGCGACTCCGGACCCGAAATGACACCTTCGGCGAAGGACATTTGGAAAATGTCGGCCTCGTGACGAGGGCGACCTGGAGCGGTGAACAGAATTATGTTGGAGACATCATGACCGGGACGAAGTCCATATCGACCGATATGCTGGTGGTGGGATCCGGTCTGGGAGCGATGATCACCGCGATCCGAAGCCATGATCTCGGGCTAAAGGTGGTGATGATCGAAAAGAGCCACGTCTATGGCGGCACGTCTGCTCTTTCCGGCGGTGGTATATGGATCCCCGTCAATCCCGACCTCAAGACCGAGGATTCGCGTGAAAAGGCGCTGTCCTATCTGCGCGCGGTGACTCGCGGCAAAGCCGACGACCGCAAGCTGGAGGCCTATGTCGACAATGCGGCCAGCATGGTCGACTATGCACGTTCGGTCGGCGCGAAGATCTATAAGGCCGACGGATATCCCGACTATTTTCCGGAACACCCCGATGCGCTGGCCGGCCGGCACATGCTGTCAGGCGATTTCGACGGAAAGCTGCTCGGCGACGAATTCTTCAGGATGCGGATGACCTACCCCGCCTTCCTCGCCTTCGACCGCTATGCGCTGAACCTGGATGCGGCCTATGCGCTCATGAGCCGGCAGAAGACCTGGTTGTGGGAAGGCTTCAAGGTCGTGGCGGGCTATTGGGCCGACATCCCTTGGCGGTTGAAGACGGCGCGCGACAGCCGGCTGGCGATGGGGCGCGCCTTTGTCGGATTCTTCCGGAAGGCCATGATGGAGAGGGACATTCCGTTACTCCTCAACACCAGGCTGGTCGGGCTGGAAAGGGACGAGCATCGGGTCGTGGGCGCGCGCGTCAATCACGATGGCAACGAATATATGATCGAGGCGCGCTCGATCATGCTGGCCGCCGGCGGGTTCGAGCAGAACCAGGAGATGCGCGACAAATATCATGCGGTGAAGACCGAGGTCGCCAACACCCTCACGCCCCAGGGGGCGAACGAGGGCGATGCGATCCGCGCCGGCCGCGAGATCGGCGCGGATATCGACAATATGGACAGTGCGTGGTGGGTGCCAACCATCCGACTGCCGGGCAAGAACAATACGCGCATCGCCGGTCAGCTGTTCTTCGATCGCAGCCGGCCAGGCATGATCTGCGTCAATCGTCTGGGCAAGCGGTTCTGCAACGAAGCGCTCTCCTACGATCGCTTCGGCAATGCCATGATCGAGGATCATCGAAAGACCGGTGCGAATCTGCCGTGCTGGACACTCTTCGATGCGCGGTTCAGAAAGAATTACCCGGCGGGCGACATCCTACCGGGCTGGGTGCGCCCCGACAGTAAACTGCCGCCGGAATATTGGGACTCCATCATCTACAGGGCTGATACGATCGAGGAACTGGCGCGCAAGATCGATGTCGATCCCGCGACGCTCGCGACGACGATCCGCACTTTCAACGAATATGCGAGGACCGGCAAGGATCTGGAGTTTCACCGCGGCGAATCGGACTATGACAAGTTCTTCGGGGATTCCCGGGGAAAGCCCAACACCAATCTCGGGCCCCTCGATAAGGCGCCCTTTTACGCCATCAAAACCGAGTTGGGCGACATCGGCACCAAGGGCGGCCTGCGCGTCGATGAGGATGCGCGTGTGCTCGACACCGAGGGCAAGCCGATCGAGGGGCTGTATGCCACGGGCAACACTACGGGTTCGCTGTTCGTCGATGTGTATCCGGGGGCGGGCAGCACGCTGGGTCCGGCCCTGGTCTTCGGCTTCCTCGGGGCGAACCATGCCGCGCGGCTGCTTACCAATTCCGGACCGATCGCTCACGCGGAGTGAGCGTCGGCTGGGGCCTAGCCGGTCAAGAGTTGCTTCTTACAGGAGAGCGAGTGCACTGCTGGTGCGTGATCATGATGAGTCGCTTTAAACTCGCCCGGCTCCGCCCGGGCCGGGTTTGGTGTGGCGGAATGGAGTGGTGATGAGAGACGTATTCATCGCGGGGATCGGCATGACGCCGTTCGGGCGGCACTTGTCGGCGACGGTAAAAGGATTGACGGCGGATGCCGTATCGGCCGCGATCTCGGACAGCGGGATCGGGTTGCCGGCGATCGAGGCGGCCTTCTTCGCGAATACTTCGCAGTCGCCGCTCGAGGGCCAGCACATGATCCCGGGCCAGGTTGCGCTGCGGCCCATGGGTTTTTCGGCTATCCCGATTATGAATGTCGAGAATGCCTGCGCGAGCTCCACCACGGCGTTCAACGTCGCGCACGCCTATATCCGCGCGGGACTGTGCGACGTCGCGCTGGTGGTCGGAGTCGACAAGATGACGCACCCCGACAAGGCGAAGAGCCTGAGCCTGTTCAACGGCGCCTGGGACGTGCATGGCGCGGCCGAGGGGATGGCGCGCCTGCTGCGGATCGGCGACGGCGTGGCAATTCCCGCCGGTGAGGAAGGCGTTCCCAACCGCAGCGTCTTCATGGACATCTATGCGGCGCTGGCGCGGGGCCATATGGCTGCCTTCGGGACGACGCAGCGGCAGATCGCGGCGGTGTCGGCGAAGAATCATTTTCATTCGACCTTCAATCCGCTCGCTCAGTATCGCAACGACATGTCGATCGACGAAGTGCTGGCGGCGCCGACGATCTCCTGGCCGCTCACGCTGCCGATGTGCGCGCCGGTGACCGACGGTGCGGCGGCCTGCGTGCTGGTCGCGGGCGACGCGATGCCGGCGGCGGCCCGCAGTCGTGCGGTTAAGGTGCGCGCGACCGTACTGGCTTCTGGCAGCGACCGAGATCCGATGGAGTTCGACAAGGCGATCTGCCACCTTGCCGCGAACAAGGCCTATGAGATCGCAGGCGTCGGCCCGCAGGACATGTCGGTGGCCGAGGTCCATGACGCTTCGGCCTTCGCGGAGATCTCGCAGATCGAGAATCTCGGCTTCGTTCCGTTCGGCGAAGGCGGGCCGGCGAGCGAGCGCGGCGACACGAAGCTCGGCGGGCGGATCCCCGTCAACGTCTCGGGGGGTCTCGAATCGAAGGGGCATCCGATCGCCGCGACCGGCATCGGCCAACTTCACGAGCTGGTTCGGCAGTTGCGCGGCGAGGGTGGCGCCTCGCAGGTCGAGGGCGCGCGCTTCGGCATCGCCGAGAATGGCGGGGGTTTCCACGGCTATGAGGAAGCCGCCGCATGTATCACGATCCTGGAATCCCCGGCGCGCTGATATTGCGATTTGTCGCCGCACATCGCGCCGCGGCGGCGGCATGTTTGTCTTGGGGCAGATTCCGCCGATGAAGAGCCGGTCTCAGGGCCGAGGCCCGGGCCTTCCTACTCGTTGGCCACGTGTCCGCGAAGGGACCGCGCTTTTCAACCCTCGGGAAGCCTCAAGAGACCACGGTTAGTCCAAGTCCTTGTCGCGCATCAATTTCAGACGCGCTCGTTGGGCATTCCGGATATGCTCCCGTGTCGCTGCCTCGGCGGCGTCCGCGTCGCGTCTCGTGATCGCCGCAACAATGTCGAGATGTTCGTTATGCGCGTTTTCCGACCTGTGCGGCACCGCGAGGGTGGTGCCGCCGAGCAGCACCATTGCGTCATCAAGCGAGAGCAGAGTGCGAACAAGATAGCGATTGTGGCCCGCTCGATACAGCGCCCCATGAAATGACCTGTTTAGGCGGGCTAACCGCGAGCTATCGCCGGGATGGTTCGCTTCAGCAGCCGCTAGGTCCTCCAGCTCCTGAATCTCTGCCTCGGAAGCGTGTCGCGCCGCGAAGCGCGCCGCTGTCCCTTCCAACACTTCACGCATGGCGTAGAGCTCAATCACCGATTGGTGATCGAGCTTTGCTATGACCATGCCTTCGTGGGCCGCATGCGTAACGAGACCGCTGGCTTCGAGCAGCTTGAGCGCCTCACGAACCGGAGTGCGGCTTACATTGAGTTGCTCGGCCAGGTCGTTCTCTCGAACGCGACTGCCGGGCGCGAGCGCGCCGCTCGATATAGCCTCCTTGATCTGCCCGTAGACCCGTTGGCTGAGGGACGGGGCGCCTGTCACCATTTCCACAGCGATCCGCAGTTTCGTTAGCAGTCCTTGTGGCCACAAATGGGAAGCAAGCCAAGAGCAATGATCCCGACGGGCGATTTGAACGGCGCGCCCATGATTGATCGTGGCGACTCCGGTTCCGCCGCGGCATCATCGCAAACCGATTTCATTTTCAATAATAGTTGCGGGTCGGGATACCGATGAATACAACAGTATCCAAGATCAGGAGGATGCAGGGTGTGGGATGTCGTCGTCGTAGGTAGTGGAAATGCGGCCTTTTGTGCCGCAATCTCGGCGAGGCAGGCTGGATCGTCCGTGCTGATGCTCGAGCGCGCGACTGAGGAGGAATGCGGCGGCAATTCGCGATTTACGGCTGGGGCGATTCGTTTCGCGTATGACGGGATCGACGATTTGCGATCGATCGTGACCGACCTGTCGGATGAAGAAGTCCGGAATACCGATTTCGGCTCCTATCCGACTTCGATGTTCTTCGAGGATATGGCGCGCGTTACCGGTTATCGCACCGATCCCGAGCTTTGCGAGACAATGGTCAACGGATCGCTCGACACGATGCGGTGGCTGCGTGAACTCGGCGTTCGTTTCGTGCCCATCTACGGTCGGCAAGCCTTCAACATCGACGGCAAGTTCAAATTCTGGGGAGGGCTCACCGTGGAGGTATCGGGGGGCGGGCCAGGTCTCATCGATCAATATCTGGCGATCGCGGGCCGGCTTGGCATCAAGATCGAATATGCCAGCCGCGTCGTGTCGCTGATTTATGACGGGCAGACTGTCAAGGGCGTCAAGGTCAAGCGCGCTGACGGCTATCGGCAAATTCCCGCCAGGAATGTCGTGCTGGCATCCGGCGGCTTCCAGGCGAACGCCGAATGGCGTTGCAGATATTTGGGACCGGGCTGGGAACTGGCAAAGGTGCGGGGCACTCGTTTCAATACGGGTGACGGCCACCACATGGCGATGGAGATCGGGGCGTCTTCGGCTGGAAACTGGTCAGGCTGCCATGCTGTCGGCTGGGACTATAATGCTCCTGAATTCGGCGACCTTACAGTTGGCGACGGGTTTCAGAAGCACTCTTATCCGTTCGGTATCATGATTAATGCGAACGGAAAAAGATTCGTCGACGAGGGCGCCGACTTTCGGAATTACACCTATGCGAAGTACGGTCGAGAGATCTTGCTCCAGCCGAACCAGTTCGCGTGGCAGGTCTTCGATTCCAAGGTAACGCATCTTCTGAGGGACGAATATCGCATAAAAAGGGTGACAAAAGTGAAGGCGGACACAATCGAGGAGCTTGCTCAAAAGCTCGAGGGTGTCAACGCAGCGGCATTCCTTGCTGAGATCGCCGAATATAATGCCAGTATAGACCAATCCACACCATTCAACGCCAACGTAAGGGACGGACGCGGTACCAACGGTCTCACGGTGCCCAAGACTAATTGGGCGAACACGATCGAGAATGGTCCTTTTGAAGCCTATCAGGTCGGGTGTGGAATAACGTTCACCTTTGGTGGTCTGCGCATAGATCCCTCGACCGCCCAGGTTCGTGATGTGGACGATCACAATATCCCGGGGCTCTATGCCGCAGGCGAGATCATCGGCGGGTTGTTCTATTTCAACTATCCGGGGGGGGCGGGATTAATGGCAGGCGCAACCTTCGGCCGGCTAGCCGGTCGATCGGCCGCCGGAGCCGGTGCCCTGTTGAGCGCTGCCTGACGAGGAAGACCGATCCGCGGCCACTATCTTGGAGCGTCCGGCACGATGAATATCGCGATCCATCTCCGCACCACGGCCGGTCGTTGGAGAATCGGCCGGCAATCTCGTTCGGCGTCTGGCGATGACATCCGATACAGTGACACCGATCGTCAGGGTCATATCAATCATGCGATTTTCTCAACCATGTATGAAGCCGGTAGAGTGAACATCGTTATGAGCGTGCAATGATTGGCCTGATCGGCTGTGACCCGTTCGTCATCGTCAAAATGGAGACCGAGTTTCTGAGAGAGATGCTTTGGCCCGGGGTCGTTGATATCGGATCCCGCATCGACAATGTCGGCAGCAGTTCCGTCCGCCTCGAACAGGCGCTGTTCCAGAGCGGTCGCTGCATTTCGACGGCGCGCAGCGTCGTGGCTCTCGCGCACTGGATGGCCGACGCTGGGACGATGGTGTCGGCCATATCGAGCCGACCAGCCGCCACGCCGGCCGGTAACGCTTCCTCGGGGAGACCCAAATGACGAGCAACGAAATGCCGGCGCTCGAATCCTTCTACTGCGGCGCGTGGCAACCGGGAGGTAATCCTGTCCCCGTCTACGACAAATTCAGCCGCCGGGCCGTGGCTGAGGTGCTGGAACCCGATGCTTCCAGCATCGATCGCGCGGTGTCGGCACTGGCCGATGGGTTCGAGCGGGATTCGCTGACGCCCGTCCAGCGCGCGAGTATCCTGCGGTCGGCCGCGGAACTCGTGGCGCGAAACGACGAGCGCTTCATCTGCTTGATGGTCGTCGAGGCCGGCTTCATCAGGGATGATGCTCGGACCGAGGTGATGCGCGCGATCGTGACGTTGAACCTCTGCGCCGAGGAAGCAACACGACTGGCCGGCGAGATGATCCCGGTGCAGTCCAGCGCCGGACATCATGAGAGGATCGCCTTTACGTTGCGCATGCCGATCGGTGTGGTCTGCGCGATCACTCCCTTCAATTCACCGCTCAACACCTTGTGCCACAAGGTCGGTCCTGCGATCGCCGCAGGCAACACGGTCGTCCTCAAACCCTCGAATTATACGCCACTTTCCGCTTCGCTTCTGGTGGAGTTGCTCCTTCAGGCGGGCCTGCCCGAAACGCATATCGCGCTTCTGCAGGGCGAAGGAAGCACGGTGGGACAGGCTTTGCTGGAGCATAAGCACATCCAGTTCTATGCCTTCACCGGCAGCACCGAGGTCGGGCGGAAAGTCCGGGAAGGCGCCGGGCTGCGGCGTTGCCAGCTCGAACTTGGCAGCATCGCCAGCACCATCCTCTGCGGCGACGCCAATCTCGGAAAGGCCGTGCCGAAGATCGCTGCGGCGGCCTTTCGCAAGGCGGGGCAAGTCTGCACTTCCGTGCAGCGCGTTTACGTGCAGAAGGATCGCCACGACGACGTCCTGGATCTATTGACCGAGGCTGTCCGGACTTTGCCGGCGGGGGATCCGTCGCGGCCCGATACCCGTGTGGGGCCGATGATTTCCCAAGACGCCGCAATGAGGGCCGAGGCCTGGATCGGTGAAGCCGCGGCGGCTGGAGCGCAGGTCGGAATCGGCGGTCGGCGGGAGGGGAGCGTGCTGGATCCGACGATCCTGTACGATGTCCGGCGGGGAATGAAGGTGGTCGATCGCGAAGCTTTTGCGCCGCTGCTCTGCTTAATACCCTTCGAGCAGCTTTCCGACGCCTTGCGGGATGCCAACGACACGCCTTATGGTCTCGGCGCCGGGATATTCACGCAGGACATCGACACCGCTCTTCGCGCTGCCCGCAAGCTGCGGTTCGGCTCGGTGCACATAAACGAGACCTCCAGCGCACGCGCCGATGCGATGCCGTTCGGCGGTGTGAAGGGCAGCGGGTTCGGACGTGAAGGCCCCCGTTACGCATGCCGCGAAATGACCGAGGAAAGGCTGATCACGCTCAATCTCTGAGCGGACGCATATGGCGAGGTGCTGGTGTTGGACAATCAGGATATCCATTACGAGCTATACGCGATCCGGTACGCGACGAACGGCGCCCGGCTCGCGCGGGAGAATTTCATATCCCCCTGGACCGATCCCCACGATGCACCGATGCCGATGGATTTTTTTGTCTGGCTCGCCGTCGGCGGCGGCCGGACGATCCTGATCGACAGCGGCGGTGATGAGCAAACCGTGAAGCGCAGAGGGCACCAGTTCGTCGCTTGCCCTTTCGAGTCCCTATCGTCGCTCGGCATCGATGCGTCCGACATCGGCGATGTCGTCATCTCTCATCTGCATTGGGACCATGCGGGTAATTTGGGCAAGGCACCCAAGGCCGTCTTTCATGCCCAACCTGCCGAAATTGCGCATGCCACCGGCCCATGCATGTGCCAGCCCTTCATGCGCAGGCCTTACCATCCCGAATATATCTGCGACTTCGTGCGGCTTCTCTACGACGGTCGCGTTGCCTTCGCCGTCGACAAGACGACCCAGATCGCGCCCGGTATTACGACCCATTTGACGAGCGGACACACGCCGGGGCTTCAGGTCGTCCGGGTCAAGACACGCCGCGGTCATGTCGTGATCGCGTCCGACGCGTTCCATTTCTACGCCAATCTCGAACGGCGCGTACCCTTTCCCGTGGTAGTGGACATTGGTCAGTATATGGCCGGTCTCGATGCCGTTCTTCGGCTGGCGGATGGACCCGATCACGTGATCCCGGGCCACGATCCCGACGTGTTGTCTCGCTACCCGACCGTGGAGGGCGGCCGGCATCGCAACATCGCTCGTCTCGATTTGGAACCGCTGATCGAAAGGTTCGTCCGATGAAGATGCGCGCCGCCGTGATGTATGAACAGGGTCGGCCCGCGCCTTATGCGATCAGCCGTCCTCTCGTAATCGAGGAGGTCGAACTGACCCCGCCGGGCGAGGGGGAGGTATTGGTGGAAATCGCCTATGCGGGTCTCTGCCATTCCGATCTTTCTGCCATCGCGGGCAGGCGGCCACGCAGGATGCCGGCGGTTGTGGGCCACGAAGCCTCGGGTATCGTCGTCGAAATCGGGCCTGGCGTGACCGCGCTAGGGCCGGGTGATCATGTTGTCATGGTCTTCGTGGCAAGCTGCGGTGCTTGCGGCCATTGCTATGGCGGCCGGTCGAACCTCTGCGAATCCTCATGGGAGTCGAGGAGCCAGGGAACGCTTCGCGGTGGAACGCGGCATCTCAGCAGTGGAGGGCTCGAGTTGAATCACTATAGCGGCATTTCCTGCTTCGCCGAATATGCCGTAGTCTCGCAAAATTCGTTGGTGCGCATCGACAAGGACATTCCGCTCGATATCGCGTCGATGTTCGGATGCGCCGTGGTGACCGGCGTCGGCGCCGTGGTCAACACTGCCGATATCCGGCTCGGCGCGACTGTTGCGGTGATCGGGCTGGGCGGAGTGGGCTTGAGCGCGCTGCTCGGAGCCCGGGCCGCTGGCGCGACGACGATCGTCGCAGTCGACATCAACGAGCATAAACTCGCTTTGGCCAGAAGCCTTGGCGCCTCTCACGCCGTTGATGCCCGCGATCCGGTTCATGTCGAGCAGATCCGCTCGCTTACCAACGGCGGCGTCGATTTCGCGTTCGAAATGGCGGGAGTCTCAATGGCGTTGGAAGGCGCTTACGCGATGACTGCGCGAGGAGGCACGGTCGTCGTCGGGGGGCTGCCCAGCTCAAACGCCACGTTCGAAATCCCCCTCGCTTCCTTCGTCGCCGACGAGCGGGTGATCAAGGGCACCTATATGGGCGGAAGTGTCGCGCAGCGCGATATACCAAGGTTCCTCGAACTTTATCGGCATGGCCGTTTGCCGGTGGAGAAACTCAGATCGGCGGTACTCGGTCTCGACGAGCTCAATGAAGGCTTCGACCGGATGTCCAGAGGGGAGACGGTACGAGATTTGATGAAGCCGAAATAAGGCGGGCTGCGCGTACAATGATGCCGGCCGATCGCAGCGGCGTTGAGGGGAGAGAAAGCATGGGGCAAGAAATACTCGACGGGACTCAATGGGACCACTCGGTCGATGTTCTGGTGGTGGGCAGCGGCAACGGGGCGCTCACGGCGGCTCTCTGCAGCAAGGAGATGGGCGCGGGCGACGTGCTGGTGATCGAGAAGGACAAGGTTTTCGGCGGAACCAGCGCCACCTCGGGCGGGATGATCTGGATTCCGAACAATCCTCCGGCGCTTGCGGAAGGGTTCTCCGACAGTTTTGACGAGGCTTACGCCTATATCAAAGGCTCGACCCCTCCGGAGCATTTCCGGCCCGACATGGTCGACGTCTTTCTGCGGAACGGGCCGCGTATGCTCGACTTCCTCCATGAAAGGACGCGCTGCCGCTATCGTCCGGTACGAGCCTATCCGGACTATTACACCGATGTCGAAGGCGCGAAGACGGGCTGGCGGGGACTGGAGCCGTTTCCCATCAACGCCGACGAACTGGACGACGATTACGAGAAACTCCGCCCCGGCCACGCCTTCTGGCACATCTTCGGGCGCATTTCGGTCGATATGCCGGAAGCACATGACATTCCCGTGCGCGCCAAGGGATGGCAGCGCAGGCTGTTCAAGCTGCTCCTCGACTACGTCCTGGACGTGCGGTGGCGCCTGCGCAGTCGATATGCGCGCCGCCTCACGGTCGGCCGAGCGGGGATCGCACGTCTCTTCCTCAGCCTGCGTGATCGCAGGGTGCCGATCTGGCTCGACTCGCCCATGACCGAGCTCATCGAGGAAGCCGGTGCCGTCACCGGTGCGGTGCTTCTGAAGGACGGCAAGCCGATGCGTGTCCGCGCGCGCAAAGCGGTGATCCTGGCCGCGGGCGGGTTCGAGCACAACCAGGATATGCGGGAGAAATACCTGCCTAAGCCTACGAACCGCTGGTGGAGCGCCAGCGCGTCCACGGGCAATACCGGCGATGCCATCATGGAGGGAATGCGGCTGGGCGCGAAGACCGCATTGATGAACAAGGCGTGGTGGTGCACGACCATCTCGGTGCCGGGAGAGAAGGTGGCGCGGCTCAATGTTCAGGAGCATTGCTGGCCGGGCTCGATCCTCGTGAGCCGGCATGGGCGCCGATTCCTCAACGAAGCTCAAAACTACATGGCTCTCCAGGAGGAACTCTACAGGCTCCACACGCCGGAGAACCCGCTGAGTCCGATGTATCAGATCTTCGACGCCGAGTTTCGCAGGAAATATCTCGTCGCGCCGCTAATGACGTCCGACCTTCGCCCTGACTGGACATTTCCGAAGCGCTGGTACGAGGGCGGGTTCCTCGCAAAATCCGATACAATCGAAGGCCTGGCGGAGAAAATGGGCATCGATGCGGCCAACCTTGCCGCTACGGTAAGCCGCTTCAACGGTTATGCAGCGACGGGAAAGGATCTGGAATTCGGCCGCGGCGACTCCGAATATGACCGCTATTACAGCGATCCGACGGTCAAGCCCAATCCATGCCTGGCACCGATCGCCAAGGCGCCATTCTACGCCATGCGCGTCGACGCCGGCGACATCGGCACCCAGGGAGGCCTCGTCATCAACCCCTCGGGTCAGGTGATGCGCGAGGACGGCAAGCCCATCCCGGGTCTCTACGCGACGAGCAACGGCGTCGCGACGATCCTTCCTCTGTACCCCGGCCCAGGTGCCACCCTCGGTCCGTCCATGGTGTTCGGCTACCAGGCGGCCAAGCATATCGCGAAGTTCAACGAGGAATGACCGGAGCCTGAAACTATGTCAGCCGTGATCCGGCCCGGCGATTTCTGGCAAGCGGGCGAATAGGTGGACCGGCGATACCGCAGGAAATCGGCCTTTGGTGTGGTTCCGCTCAGACCGCTATTTCGACCATTCCGTCGACCGTCCGCACCGGGAAGGTGCGGATGGGCTTGTCGGTGAGTTGGCCCTTGGGGGCTCCGGTCCTGAGGTCGAACGGCATTCCGTGGAGCGGGCAGATTATGGTGCAGCGCCGGATGCGGCCGCCTTCGAGCGGACTGGCCTGATGCGAGCACAGATTCTCTACCGCGTGGAATTCGCCGTCGGCGTTGCAGACGAGGATCGACTGCCCGTCGAGGGTCACCGCCCGGCTGCTGTTGGGGGCCAGCTCTTCGGCGCGAAGAGCCGGCAGGAAGTTGAGGTCCATCTCGTATCCGTTATGCTTGTCGGGAGGGCTGGGCGCGCGTGGTCAGGCCGCGCGCGCCTGTGC
>CAMLSA010000051.1 GCA_946482655.1 uncultured Sphingomonas sp.
GCGCTTCAAATACATCCTGGTCGACGAATATCAGGACACCAACCAGTCCCAGTATCTGTGGCTGCGCCTGCTCGCGCAGGAGCGCAAGAATATCTGCTGCGTCGGCGACGACGATCAGTCGATCTATTCGTGGCGTGGCGCCGAGGTGGCCAACATCCTGCGCTTCGATCGCGACTTTCCCGGCGCGGCGGTGATCAAGCTCGAGCAGAACTATCGATCCACTCCGCACATCCTGGCGGCGGCGAGCGGGCTGATCGCCCACAATGGCGGGCGGCTTGGCAAGACCCTCTGGACCGAGGAAGGCGAAGGCGAGAAGGTCCGCGTCGTCGGCATCTGGGACGGACCCGAGGAAGCGCGCCGGGTAGGCGACGAGATCGAGGCGCATGAGCGCGGCGGCGGCAAGCTCGACGATGTCGCCATCCTGGTGCGCGCCCAGTTTCAGACCCGCGAGTTCGAAGATCGCTTCATTGCGATCGGCTTGCCCTATCGAATCGTCGGCGGCTTCCGCTTCTACGAGCGCGCGGAGATCCGCGATGCGCTCGCCTATCTCCGCGTGATCAGCCAGCCCGCCGACGACCTCGCCTTTGAACGGATCATCAACACGCCCAAGCGCGGCCTCGGCAACAAGGCTGTCGCCAAGCTCCACCAGCTCGCTCGCGCCGAGGGCATTCCGTTGACACTCGCAGCGGCGAGGATCCTCGGCACCGACGAGCTCACTCCGCAGGCGCGGCGCGCACTCGGCAATCTGATCGGCGACATCGCCCGCTGGCGGGATCTGCTCAGCCAATTGCCGCATGCCGAGCTCACCCGCCAGGTGCTCGAGGAATCCGGCTATGTCGCGATGCTCCAGAACGAGAAGTCCGCCGAGGCCGAGGGGCGACTCGAGAATCTGGGCGAGCTGGCGCGGGCGATGGAGGACTATGAGACTCTCGGCGATTTCCTCGAGCATGTCAGCCTGGTGATGGACAATGACGCCGATGCCGAGGCGGCCAAGGTGACGATCATGACGATCCACGCCGCCAAGGGACTCGAGTTCGGCACCATCTTCCTGCCTGGCTGGGAGGAGGGCGTTTTCCCGTCGCAGCGCTCGCTCGACGAAGGAGGGCTCGCCAGCCTCGAGGAGGAACGCCGGCTCGGCTATGTCGCGATCACGCGCGCGCGGCGGCGCTGCACCATCCTCCATGCAGCCAACCGGCGCATCTACGGCCAATGGACCTCGTCAATCCCGTCGCGCTTCCTGGGCGAGCTGCCACAGGCGCATGTCGAGAGCGAGACGACCATGTCGGGCGGCGAATCGCTGTGGCGGGCGCAATGGTCCGAACATGCCGACCCCTTCGCGCATGTCGGCCGCGCCGCCGGGCGCGGGCCCGGGTGGCAGCGCGCGACCGCGGCAGGGGGGCTTGGCCAGCCCCCGGCCGGCTCGCGCGTGGTCGAGGCGCGGGCGTCGGCGGTCAGTTTCGCCCAACCGTCGCGCAAGGATATCGCGCTCGGCCAGCGCGTCTTCCACAGCAAGTTCGGCTATGGCGCGGTGATCGAGATCGACGGCAACAAGCTTGAGATCGACTTCGAACATGCGGGGCGGAAGCGGGTGCTCGACAGTTTCATCAGCCTGCCCTGATCATCAGGAACTGACAAATCAGCGGCTTTGCGCGGTTGCCGTCGGAAACCATAGGCGCCTAGAGGACGATGATGGCACAGCGCGATAGACCCTTTTCCATCCCGGCCTTCCGATATTATTGGCTGGCGCGGCTGAGCTCGACGATCGCGCTCAACGGGATGGTCGTGATCATCGGCTGGCAAGTCTATGACATCGCCCGTCAGACGATGGCACCGCGCGAGGCCGCGCTTCAGCTCGGCCTGATCGGCGTCGCGCAATTCCTGCCGCTGATGCTGCTGACCCCGGTGACGGGGCTGACCGCGGACCGGTTCGACCGCCGGTGGATAGCGCGCCTGACCACCGCGCTGGAAATGCTGTGTGCCGTCGCGCTCGCGCTGATGACCTTCCATGAGCGGGCCAGCCTGCCGGCGCTGTTCGCGGTCGCGGCGTTGCTGGGCCTCGCGCGGGGTTTCTCCTCGCCGGCGCTTCAGGCGCTCTCGCCGAATCTGGTGCCCAGGCACGTTCTTCCCGCCGCGATCGCCAGCAGCGCGATCGCCTGGCAGGTCGGCGCGATCGGCGGCCCCCCGATCGGCGGCTACCTGTATGCGATCGATCCGCCGCTTGCCTATGCCGTGCTCGCGGCCCTGCTGCTGTTCGCCCTCATCATGCTGCTGCTGATCGGGCGGGTGCCGCGTCCCTCATTCGGCGCCCGGCGCCACCCGGTGGCGGAGATGATAGAGGGCTTTTCCTATTTGCGGCGAAATCGGCTCGTGCTCGGCGCGGTCACGCTCGATCTGTTCGCGGTGCTGCTGGGCGGGGCCACCGCGATGCTGCCCATCTATGCGCGTGACATATTGCATATCGGCCCGTCGGGGCTGGGTCATCTGCGCGCGGCGCCGGCGGTGGGGGCGACGCTGGTCGCCATCTGGCTGAGCCGCTACCCGCTGCGCAGCAATGTCGGCCTCAAGCTGCTCGCGGCGGTGGCGGTTTTCGGAATAGGCACGATCGGGTTCGGCTTTTCCTATGCGTTGCCCGCCCCGGCGATGGTGGCACTGCTCAGCCTGTTTCTGCTCGGCGCCGCCGATATGGTGTCGGTCTATGTCCGCCAATCGCTGATCCAGCTCTACACGCCCGATCGGATGCGCGGCCGTGTCGGGGCGGCCTCGATGCTGTTCATTTCCTGCTCGAACGAAATGGGGGAGGCGGAATCAGGCTTCCTCGCGGCGGCGATAGGTCCGGTCGCGGCGGTGGTCGCAGGGGGCATGGGCACGATCATCATCGCCATCTTGTGGGCGAGGCTATTCCCGGAGATATTGCGGACCCGGACCCTCGATCCGCCCCAGTCCCTTGAAGATGTAAGCCAGGAGAAGGCAGCATGACCAAGTCGGCATCGATACTCGAGACGATCGGCAACACGCCGCATGTGCGGATCAATCGCCTATTCGGCGACGCGGAGGTGTGGATCAAGTCCGAACGCAGCAACCCCGGCGGATCGATCAAGGACCGCATTGCGTTGTCGATGATCGAGGACGCCGAAGCCTCGGGCAAGCTCAAGCCAGGCGGCACGATCATCGAACCGACCAGCGGCAATACCGGCATCGGCCTGGCGCTGGTGGCGGCGGTCAAAGGCTACAGGCTGGTGCTGGTGATGCCCGAGAGCATGTCGCTCGAGCGGCGCCGGCTGATGCTGGCCTATGGCGCGACCTTCGACCTGACGCCGCGCGAAAAGGGCATGAAGGGCGCCATCGAGCGCGCGCTCGAGCTGCAGGCGCGGACGCCGGGCGCATGGATTCCGCAACAGTTCGAGAATGCCGCCAACATCGCGATCCACGCTCGCACCACCGCAGAGGAAATCTACGCGGACTTCCAGGACATGCCGATCGACATATTGATCACCGGGGTCGGCACCGGCGGCCATATCACCGGCTGCGCCGAGGTTCTCAAACCGCGCTGGCCGGGTCTGAAGGTCTTCGCGGTGGAGCCGACCCTGTCGCCGGTCATCTCGGGCGGCCAGCCTGGGCCGCACCCGATCCAGGGGATCGGCGCGGGCTTCGTCCCCGCCAATCTGCACACCCGGCTGCTCGACGGCGTGATCCAGGTCGATCCCGCCGACGCCAAGGATTATGCCCGCCGCTCGGCTCGCGAGGAGGGAATGCTGGTCGGCATCAGCTCGGGCGCTACCCTGGCGGCGATCGCGCAGAAGCTGAAGGAGGCGCCGGGCAGCCGCGTTCTCGGCTTCAACTACGACACCGGCGAGCGCTATCTCTCCGTGCCGGATTTCCTGCCGGAGTAGGAGCCGGCGGCGCGATCCGAAGCTGGCCTCCGAAAGCGGTTGCGCCTGCTAGAACAGGAAGGCGACGACGATGACGATGAGGATGAGCGCGCCGATGCTCAGGGTGACATTGCGTCCCATATCTTTTCTCCCAATGACGCGACCTGAACCCTTGGACCCGAAACAGTGTTCCCTGCGGGCCTGGCCTCGAACCTGATCTGACGAAATTCTCGCCGGGTGACGGCGTTGCCGAGGTCCTCCCATGCCCGCGGCCTGGACATGATCTTCAGGCAACCAATCGCGGCGAAAGTCGATTATAGGAGATCGACAAGCGTGGGAGAATCGCCGTGGCCTGGCCGACCGAAGAGGATCGCCAACGACTCACGCCGGCGGAGCGGTGCGAACCGCGCACCCCGCTCCCGTTACGGATGGTCGCCAGCGAGGAATATCTCCCGCTTCGCCAGACGCCGGGGCAACGCGAGACCGAGATGCGCCTCTACGCGATGGCCGACGAGATCGCGCCGCGGCTGGGCATGAGCCGCCGCCGCTTTTTTCAGACCGCGGCCGGCATGGCGGCAGGCTTCGCTGCACTCAACGGGGCGTTCGGACGCATTTTCGACGTCGGGCCGGCCGAGGCGGCGACGCCCGATCTGGCCGCCGAACGCGCCCGCGCGCTGTCCGGGCAGTTCATCATGGACATGCACACCCATTTTCTGCGCGACGACACGCGGCTGACCAGTTTCACGCGGATGCGGCAGACGGTGGCGGCGCGCGGCTGGAACCCGCAGCTCGGCACGGCCGGCCGGCAGACCGTCGAAGACCTGAAGTTCGAGAATTACTTCAAGGAGATCTATCTCGACAGCGACACCAAGATCGCGCTCATCTCCTCTGCGCCTTCGGAGATTCCGGAGGACTGGTTCCTCACCAACGCGCAGATGGCCGAGGCGCGAACGCGGGTAAACTCGAAGGCCGGATCGATGCGGATGATGACGCATGCCATCATCACGCCGGGCGCACCCGGCTGGCTGGAGGCGCTCGACGCCGCGTTGGAGCTCAGGCCCAATTCGGTCAAGGGCTATACGGTCGGCGACAACACGCACAAGGAGATCGCCAAACATCCCTGGCGTCTCGACAGCGAAGACACCTATCGCGGCTATGCCAGGATAGCGAAGGCGGGCATCAGCAACATTTGCGTGCACAAGGGCCTGTGGAGCCGTGACCTCGACCGGCGTTTCCCGCATCTGGCGCCCTATGCCGATGCCCGCGATGTCGCCAAGGCGGCGAAAGACTGGCCGCAACTCAACTTTATCGTCTACCATGCCGCCTACCGGCTCGATGACCCGGAGTGGGCGCTGGCCGAGTTCGACCGAACCGGCCGCATCGACTGGGTCACGGATCTCGCCGAAATCCCCGCGAAGCACGGCGTCACCAACGTCTATGCCGATCTCGGCCAGATCTTCGCGCAAACCCTCGTGGCGCAGCCCCGCATCTGCGCGGCGATCGTGGGTCAGCTGATCAAGGGGCTCGGCGCAGACCATGTCTGCTGGGGCACCGACGCGGTCTGGACCGGATCGCCGCAGTGGCAGATCGAGGGGCTTCGGCGGCTGGAGATCCCCGAGGACATGCGGAAAGCTCACGGCTTCGAGCCGCTCGGCGCGGCCGACGGCCCGGTGAAGGCCGCGATCCTCGGCGGCAACAATGCCCGCCTCTATGGCATCGATCCGGCGGTCGCCGCGGCCGTGAGCGCCGGTGACCGCTTCGCTGAGATCAGGCAGGCCTATCTTGCTGACGGTCCGGGGCGGTCCAATCGCCGATATGGATTTGTCGCGCGGAGCTGAGCGGGTTCGGACGCTGCTTCATTCTCGCCGGCGCTGCCGATCGACTGATCGATCAGCCCGGCCCGCATCATCAGCCAGAACAGGATGATGCCGGGGAGCGCGGCAAGCGTGGTGAGAAGATAGAAGTTCACATAGCCGATCCCATCGAGAATCGCGCCGGCAGTAGTGCCGGTGAGCACGCGGCCGACGACGCTCGCGGCTGCCGAGATCAGCGCATATTGTGCGGCGGTGAAGCGCAGGTCGCATAACGCCGAGAAATAGGCGACGACGCAGACCCCGCCGATCCCGCTGGCGATATTCTCGAAGCCGATCGCGCCAGCCATCGCCCAATTGTCATGGCCGATCTGGGCGAGGCCGGCGAAGCTGAGGTTCGAGACCGCCATCAACATGAGGCTGATCAGCACCGAACGCTTCATCCCGAGCCGCGAATAGAAGATGCCGCCGATGAAGATGCCGACAAGATAGGCCCAGAAGCCGAAGCCGACATCATAGACCGCGATCTCATCATTGGTGTAGCCGAGTTCGTCGAACAGCAGGCGGAAGGTAAGGTTGGCGAGCGTGTCGCCGATCTTGTGGAGCAGGATGAACAGCAGCACGAGCGCGGCGCCCCGGCGGCGGATAAACTCGCCGAGCGGGCCGATGATCGAGGCGAGCACCTCGCTGCTTGTCCGTCGTGAGGTAGGTTCGCGGTGGCGTGCGGGCTCGCCCATCACCAGCGCGGTGACCATCGCCGGCAGCGCGAAGGCGGCGCAGGTGATATAGGCTGCCGCCCAGCCAAAACGCAAAGCCATGAACAGCGCCAGCGCGCCCGCCGCCGCCGATCCGATCCGCCAACCATATTGCGACATGCCCGCGCCGACGCCGAGCTGGCGCGCCTCGAGCAGTTCGATCCGGTAGGCGTCGATGATGATATCGAAGGTGGCGCCCGCCGCGCCGACCAGGATCGCAGCGATGGCGACCTGCATCAGGCTCGCCTTGGGATCGACCAGCCCGAGATGGGCGACGGCGGCGATCACCAGCACGCCGATCACCAGCATCCAGGAGACGCGCTGCCCGAGCCGCCCGACCACGGGAAGGTGGACGCCGTCGACGATCCACGCCCAGAGGAATTTGAGATTATAGACGAGGAAGGCGAGGGTGAAGGCGGTTACCGCCTTCTTGTCGATCCCGTCCTGCGCGAGCCGCGTGGTCAAGGTCGCGCCGATCATCGCATAGGGAAAGCCCGAGCTCATGCCGAGGAACAGGGCCGCAAGCGGCGCCCGCTCAGTATAGGGTCTGATCGCCGCTAGGATGCCTTGTTTCCGGACGGTCGCGCCGTCCTCCCCCGATGCGCTGCTCATGGCGCGAGCATAGCGGGGTCTGGACCGGAGGAAAGGGCATTGGCCGTTGTCCGCGCGATATAAGCCACGCACAGCTGCTGTCGAACATCCGGCTGCGTCGCTGCCGCTTCGGCAAGCGATAAAAATATCACACACAAAAAAGCTTGGCCAGGCAGCCCGATCCCGCAATGCCAGTGAACGTTACGGATTGGATTTCGATCCTCGCTGGCGACGCTGCGGCGATCAGCCCGGCGTAAAGGTCGCGCCGCGACGGTCTGCTCAGAGCCGGGCCGGGTTCGCTTCTCCAGCACCCTCCTCGCCGCTCGCGATCACGGTGGCGGCAACGAGGTCACCCACCACGTTCAGGGTGGTGCGGCACATGTCGAGGAAGCGATCCACCCCCAGCACGAGGCCGATGCCTTCGGGCGGCACGCCCACCATGCCGAGAACCAGCGCGACGACCGGCAACGATCCGGCGGGCACCCCCGCCGTGCCGATGCCGCCCAAGATGCACACCAGCATTACCATGAACTGCTGACTCAACGTCAGCTCGACGCCGAAGAATTGCGCCAGGAAGAGCACTGTCACGCCCTCGAACATCGCCGTGCCGTTCTGATTGGCGGTCGCTCCGATGGTAAGCACGAAGCGCGATATTTTGGGTGGCAGCCTGAGATTGCTCTCCGCCACGCGAAGCGCGGTCGGCAGGGTAGCGTTCGAGGAGGCGGTGGAGAAGGCCATGACCGTCGCCTCCTGGATATCGCGAAAGAAGCGGAACGGCGATCGCCGCGCGATCGTTCGCACTATCAGCGGGAAAACGATGAACATCTGGATGCCGAGCGCAAGCAGCACCACGCCCACATAGGCGCCGAGGCGGATCAGCAGATCCCAGCCGAACAGCGCGGCAAGGTTGAACATGAAGCAGGCAACCGCAATCGGCGCGAAACGGATGACAACCCCAATCAGCTTCATCGAGGTCTCGAACACCCCCTCGATCGCGGTCTTGAGCGTCTCGGTCTGGCGCGATTGGACCAGTACCATGCCGATGCCGAAGAACAGCGCGAAGAACATCACAGCCAGGATGTCGTTGGCGGCAGCGGCGGAGAAGATGTTGGAAGGGATGATGTTGATAAGGGCGTCGACGCCCGAAGGCCGATCGGTACCTGCCGAGACGATCGCCTGCGCGCCTTCGCGCGTGTCGGCCAGCATGCGTTGGGCGACGAGCGGATCGACCCCTTCGCCGGGGCGCAGCAGGTTGACCACGATCAGACTGACGGCGACCGCGACGGTCGAGATGAGCACGGTATAGACGATCGTGCGGATTCCCACCCGGCGCAGCGCCGCGATCTCCCCCATCTCGCTGATACCGACGACGAGCGCCGAGAACAGCAGCGGGATGACCAGCATGAACAGAAGGCGCAGGAATATCTGCCCGATCGGGCCGGTCACGTAGCGCGTGACCGTCTCGACCCAAGGCGCGCCGGACGCGGTAACAAATACCATCAATCCCAACCCAAGGCCCAGTGCGAAGCCGATCAGCATCTGATATTGCAGCGAAAGTTCGGATTTCTCCGACAACGGCTCGGTGCTGGTCACGCGGTAACCCCCTTGGATAGTCCCGTGCCTCCGTTCGACAGGCTGAACGGACATCCGTCAAGTCCGAGGAGAAGGCCAAGGGCCGGCGCCCTTCGCGAACCGAGAAGAGCGGGTTATTTAGCCGCCAGGCTGTCGAAATAGCCGCCGTCGGGTGGGCCGTCGAGCGCTTCCATCACCGAACCCATGTCGAGCTTGGCGAATGCGGCGGCGCCCGCCTTGTGGGCTTCGACGTCGTCCCAGCGCTCGATGAACATGAAGCGGCGCTCATTGCCCATGTCGCGCAGCACCTCGGCGCCGCGCGACCCATCGATCTTGACGACCATCTCGACAAGATCGCGGAGGCCCGTCTCGAGCTCGGCCGCCATGCCCTCCCTGGCGTGCATATAGTAGATGCGGGCTACGGTCATGGAGCTGTGCCTCTCAGATATCCTGCGTCAGGCGGCCGTAAAGTTCGGGCCTGCGGTCGCGGAAGAAACCGAAGGCGGCACGGTGGCGCTTGGCGAGGTCGATATCGAGGGTCGCGACGAGCGCGCCGGTCTCCTCGGCACCCAACTCGGCGAGCATGTCGCCGCGCTCGTCGCAGATGAAGCTATGGCCGTAGAAGGTCTGTCCGTCCTCCGTGCCGATCCGGTTGGCGGCGACGACCGGCACGACGTTCGATACGGCGTGCCCCACCATCGCGCGGCGCCACAGCCGGCTGGTGTCGAGATCGGGATCGTGCGGCTCATTGCCGATCGCGGTGGGATAGAACAGGATTTCCGCTCCCATCAGCATCATCGCCCGCGCCGTCTCGGGATACCACTGGTCCCAGCAGATGCCGACTCCCAGGGTCGTGCCCTGCGCGGGCCAGACCTTGAAGCCGCTGTTGCCGGGCCGGAAATAGAATTTCTCCTCATAACCCGGCCCGTCGGGAATATGACTCTTGCGATAGACCCCCATGATCCGGCCATCGGGACCGACCATCGCGAGGCTGTTGTAATGGTGCGGCCCATCCGCCTCGAAAAAGCTGGTCGGGATGTGGATCTTCAGCTCAGCGGCGAGCGCCTGCATAGCCTTGACCGACTTGTGCTCGGCGGTGGGCTTCGCCCGCGCGAACAGGCCCTCGTCCTCGACCCGGCAGAAATAATGGCCTTCGAACAGCTCGGGCGGCAGCACGACCTGCGCGCCGCGTTTCGCCGCGTCGCGGACGAGCTTCGAAACCTCGCCGATGTTCGTGTCGATATCGTCGCTGAGGGCGAGCTGGAGCGCCGCGACGGTGATCTCGGTCATCTTGTCGATCCTCAGGCCGCTGGCAATTGCTGGCTGATGCAATGAAAGCTGCCGCCGCCGGTCAATATATGATCGGCACGGAACCCGACAACCGCTCGATTCGGAAACAAAGCGGCGATGGCCGCTATCGCTGGTTCGTCATTGGGCGCGCCGTAGAGCGGCACGATCACGGCGGCGTTGCCGATGTAGAAGTTCATGTAGGAGGCGGGGATGATCTCGCCGTCGCGCTCGACCCGGCCGGGAGACGGGATCGAAACCACCGCGAGACCGAAAGCTCCGGCCCGCGCCTTCGCATCGGCATATACCGCGGCGTTGGGATCGTCCGCGCCGTCGGGCTCCGGAATCGCGATCACCCCCTCGGCCACGAACCGGGCGAGATTGTCGACATGTCCGTCGGTATGGTCGTTGGCGAGGCCGTCACCCAGCCAAAGGATGCGGTCGATTCCCAGCCCGGCGGCCAATCTCAGCTCGATCGCGCCCTTGCTCAGCCCGGGATTGCGGTTCGGATTGAGCAGGCATTGCTCGGTGGTGACGGCGAGGCCGGTGCCGTCGACGTCGATCGCTCCGCCTTCGAAAATCCAATCGCCCCGCCGAAGCTCGAAGCCGGTGCGGTCGGCAAGCCTTTTGCCGATGCTGTCGTCTCCGGGCAGGTCATATTTGCCGCCCCACCAGTTGAACTCGAAATCGGTAGCGGCGCGGCCCTGCGGGCCCATGACGATGACCGGTGCGGTGTCGCGGAGCCAGATGTCGCCGAACGGTTCGATGATGACCTCCGCCACCTCGCCTGCGAGCTCGCGGGCGCGATCGGCCGACGCCTCGTCGGCGGCAACAAGGATAACCCGCTCCCCACGGCCGCCGGCATGAACGGCGCGAGCGAACTCGATCACCTCGCCTCGGGCGGGCTCGATATCGTCCTCCCAAAGCGCTTCATGGCTGGGAAAGCCGATCCAGACGGCCTCGTGGGGAGCCCATTCGGCGGGCTGGCGATAGTCGGTCATGGAGCGCCAGATAGCGATCGCCGATGACGGTTCAAAGCAAGTTTCGCAGCCGATCAATTCCCGTTCGGCGAAAGTTCGGCTAGGTCGCCTCCATGACGATGGATCTTCAGCAAGCCCTTGCCTCGCGCACAGCGCATTGGCTGGTGAGCGGAGCGGCCGGGTTTATCGGTTCGCATCTGGTCGAAACGCTGCTGGGAGCGGGCCAGAAGGTGCGCGGAATCGATAATTTCGCGACCGGACATCGCAGCAATCTCGATGATGTGCGGGCGCGGGCGGGAGCGGCGGCCTGCGCCAATTTCGAGTTCGTCGAAAGCGATATTCGCGATCGGGGCGATTGCGCCGCGGCGGTCGAGGGGATCGATCATGTCCTCCACCAGGCCGCGCTCGGTTCGGTGCCGCGCTCGCTCGCCGATCCGCTGACCAGCCATGACGTCAATGCAACCGGCTTCGCCAACATGATCGATGCGGCCCGGCGCGCGGGCGTGAAGAGCTTCGTCTACGCCTCGTCGAGCTCGGTCTATGGCGACGAACCCAATCTGCCCAAGATCGAGGACCGGACCGGGCGCGTCCTGTCGCCCTATGCGCTGACCAAGCTCCACAACGAACTGGTCGCCGAGGTATATCGGCGCAGCTATGGTTTCGGGTCGGTGGGCCTGCGCTATTTCAACGTGTTCGGTCCGCGCCAGGACCCCGAAGGCGCCTATGCCGCGGTGATCCCGCGCTGGACGGCCGCGATGATCGCGGGAGAGACCGTCACCATAAATGGAGATGGCGAGACGAGCCGCGACTTCTGCTATGTCGCCAACGCCGTCCAGGCCAATCTGCGCGCCGCACTGTTCGCGCCCGCGGGCGCGGCGATCGCACTCAACGTGGCGGTCGGCGACCGCACCAGCCTCAATGATCTGTTCGAATTGCTCCGCGACGGATTGGCGGGGTGGAGCGTCAGCTATGATCGGGCGCCGGTCCATGCCGATTTCCGGGCCGGCGACGTCCGTCATTCGCTCGCCGCTATCGGCGCCGCCGCGCGGCTGATCGGATATTCTCCCACCCACCGCCTTGCCGAGGGCTTAGCCGAGGCATTGCCTTGGTATATGCAGATCGCCAAGGTGAGGAGGCCATAGCTGGGAGACCAAGGCGGTGAGTAGCGAGGATAGCGTAAGCGGCGGCAGCCGGGTGGCGGTGATCGGGCTGGGCTATGTCGGCCTGCCGCTCGCAGCCGCGCTGGCCCGCCATTTCCCGACGGTCGGAGTCGATATCGACCAGGTCCGTGTCGACGAGCTGCGCCGCGGCCACGACCGGACCAATGAGCTAAGCAGCGAAGTGCTCGGCGCATCGTCGCTCACCCTGACGACCGACATTCAAGACGCCGCCGACGCCGATGTCATGATCGTGACGGTGCCGACGCCGGTCGATCATGCCAACCGTCCCGATCTCGGGCCGGTCATGTCGGCGACGCGCAGCCTGGCCAAGGTGCTGAAGCCCGGCCGCGGCACGATCCTCGTCTATGAAAGCACCGTCTATCCGGGGGTGACCGAAGATCTGTGCGGACCCGAGATCGAGAGGCTGACCGGGCTCAAGCGCGGCACCGACTTCTTCCTCGGCTATAGCCCCGAGCGAATCAATCCGGGCGACCGCGAGCACACGATCGATCGCATCACCAAGGTGGTGGCGGGCGAGAACCCGCAGGTGCTCGACAAGCTCTGCGCGATCTACGGCGCGGTGACGACCGGCGGGACGTTCCGCGCCGCCTCGATCAAGGTGGCCGAGGCCGCCAAGGTGATCGAAAACGCCCAGCGCGACATCAACATCGCCTTCGTGAACGAGATCACCCAAATCTTCTGCAGGCTCGACATCTCGATCTGGGACGTGCTCGCGGCGGCGGGGACCAAGTGGAATTTCCTGCGCTTCGTGCCGGGGCTGGTAGGCGGGCACTGTATCGGCGTTGATCCCTATTATCTCAGCTATCTGGCGCAACAGCTCGGCCACTATCCCCGCGTCATCCTCGCGGGGCGCGGGATCAACGACGGGATGGGAGCGTGGATCGCCGATCAGATTCATGAGCGGATCGGCAATGGCTCGCGGGTGTTGATGCTCGGGCTGACCTTCAAGGAGAATGTCCCCGATCTGCGCAACTCGCGGGTCATAGATGTCGTCCGCCGGCTCGAATGGCTGCGCCATGAGGTTGTGATCCACGATCCGCTCGCCGATCCGGCCGAGGCGAGGCACGAATATGGCGTGACGCTCGCTGCCGACGCGCTCGACGACAGCTATGACGTCGTCGTCGGCGCGGTATCGCATGCCGCCTATTCCGGCCTTGGTGCGGACAAGCTCGCCGGCCTCGTTAAGGAAGGGGGCCTCGTCGCCGATCTCAAGGGCATGTGGGGCGGATTCGATCTGCCCGGCAAGATCCGGCGCTGGTCGCTCTGAGCAGACCATTCCGCATGGTCGGCGGTGACGATCGTCGATAGAGGGTTCATTTGCCGGCACCCACGATGGAACTGGGGCGACGCCGGCAGGCGGACACGCGTGGCCCTCTGCCGTTTTGCGCTCCCATCGCCTGGCGCTATAGGGGGCTGGGTTCGCCGTCCGGTGGGCGTATCGCGGACCAGTTGAGGACTTCTATGCTCAAGAAAATGATGCACTCGGCACGGAAGTTCAGGAACGTTCTGTACAAATTGAACAACGTCGAATTCGACAACGAGGCCATCTATCAGCAGATGCAGCGTCAGATCCTGAGCCAATACTCGGTTGCTCGCCAGCAGAATATAATCCCCTATGCCTCCATCAAGGATGCGGGGTTTCGCGCCTATTCGCAGTTCGAGGAAGATGGGATCATTCTCTACATCCTGGGAATGATCGGCTTTGAAAGCCGCAAGGTCGTCGAAATGTGCTGTGGCATCGGCAGAGAATGCATGGCGGCTAACCTCATCCTCAATCATGGGTTTCAGGGTTATTTGTTCGATGGGAGCATCGACAATGTAAATGCGGCGCGGAGCTTCTTCAGAAGCAAGAAGGACATGATGCTGGGGAATCCCGAGATAGCGCATGCGTGGATCACCATGGAAAACGTCAACTCGCTCTTGGAAGACGTCGGTTGCACGGGAGAAGTCGACCTGTTCAGCCTCGACATCGACGGGAACGACTATTGGATATGGAAAGCCATCGAGGTCATAAGACCCCGATTGCTCGTCTTCGAGACGCACTGCAACATCCCGAGCGATCTCAGCTTGACTAGCCCTTATCGCCCCGATTTCGATGCCTGGTCGCAGCAGGGTGCGGAGCGCGATTTCCGCAGCGTCTCTCTTCTCGCGATGACCAAGTTATGCAGGCAAAAGGGATATCGCCTGATCGGGGGGCACCGGCACGGCTTCAATGCCTTCTATTTGCGCGACGGAGTGGGCGAGGAGTTTTTCCCCGAGGTTTCCGTGGCCTCGGTCCATGACAACCCCTATACCCGCGAACGGCAGAAAACGACCTGGCCGTTACTGGCGGACAAGGGCTGGGTGGAGGTATAAGCGCCGTTTCCTGCCCTAAAGGCGCGGCTGGCGATGGACCAGGATCCTCCAGACCGCCCGCAGGACGTCCCGCTCGACGATGAAAAGCGTCAGGATCCACGCCGCCGCCGTCATGAGGCCGCCCAGCATCAATGTCACAAGCAGCGAGAGAGTCAGCCAGCCGGCGATCCACAGCGAAAAATGGCCTGTGGCGAAAACGGCGGCGAAGCAGACAAGCCCCGGTCGCAGATCGACCGCCAGATCGCGAATGCCCATGATCTGCGCACGACGCGCGACGAACACGGCGGCAGCGGCATAGGCGGCCGCGGCCGCGAGCATGCCGGCGGCGATCAACTCGATATCGGTTTGCCCCAGCAGCAGCAGAATTATCAACCGCGCCACTTGTTCTACCGCCGTGATGGCAAAGAGTTCGCGCGTGCGCCCCATCGCGATCAGCGCGGCGTTGATGACGACGAACTGCCCGATCAAAGCCGAGCTCAAGCATAGCCATTCGGCGGGCTCGACCGAGCGGGACCATTGCTCCCCGTACAGAATCAGGAGCAGCGGTTGTGATTGCGTCGCCAGCGCCGCCAGCGCCGGGCCGAAGATGCACGCGAAAAGCCTGAGGCGGGCCCGCGTCAGATCGCGGATGCTGTGACCTGCCCGGACATCGCTCGCCAGCATCGGCGCCAGCAGGTGCAGCACCGGCGGGGCGATATAGTTCCACACCAGCCGGGGCAGCATCTCGCCACGGTCGAACAGCGCGGCCTGATCGATGCCGAGCGTCTTGCCGATGACCATCTCACTGGATCGCCCCCCCACCTGGGACAGGATCGAGGAACCCAGCGACCATCCCGAGATGCGCCAGATGCTACTCCAGCCGCCAAAGCTGGGCAGTGTTCGCATCAGCGCCGGAGGACGCCACCAGATGATGAGCGATGAAAGGAGGGAGCCGGCCAACTCGCCCCACGCCAGCGACACCGCGCCATGACCGGCCAGCGCGAGCAAAATGCTCGTGCCGGCACCGGCGATGCTGGCCCCGACGGCGGCAAAGGCAATGCGGGCAATTTCCAGGTTGCGGGTCCTGATACCTATGCCGATGATCTGCAACGGCGCGACGAAATAGCTGCACCCGCTGATCAGCAGGACGTCGGCAATCGCTGGACTGCCGTAGAATTCGGCGACGTGATGGCGAATGAGGATGATGAGGAGTCCCAGTGCTGCACCAAAGCCGCATGCCAGCCCGAACGCGCCGGCGACCTTGGGCTTGGTCAGCTCGGCCTCCTGGATGAGGAAGCTGTTGATGCCCGCGAGACGCAGCACCTGAGCCAATATGACCGCCGCCATCGCGACCGAATATGCGCCAAGATCGGCAGGACCCAGCAGCCTCGCGACGACGACGCTCGCCACGAAATTTATGAGGAATTGGGCGCCCTGCGAATAGGCGGCCCATCGGAACATCCAGGAACGGTCGACGGCCATCGAGCCAGCCAGGCCTAGCGGGACGCGAGCGGCGAAGGGGTGCGGAACTGGCCAGCCGACTGCCGAACGTGCCGCAAAGATTTTCCCCGACCCACGCTAAGGGCGAAGGATATGCCACGCAGTGCCGCGGAGCAAGCGCGCTAAGCCGACCGATGCGCATCCGGAGTCCAGATGCGGTCCGCGACGTCGGGCCACTCCTGGAGCAGCAGCCGCTCATCGGGCGGCTTGCCCGCGCCGGCGACGATGTCCTCATATTGAACGCTGCGCGCCTTGACGCGCTCGCTCGACAGATGATGGTTGATGCCTCCGGCAAGGCAGTGATGGACCCGGCGCCAATGCAAGCCGGCCAGCGGGCTTTCGTGCACCTTGCCGGTAAAGCTCACGTCCGAACGCAGCAGCCGATACTGAAAGTCGGGGTAGAAGGCGGATGGACTCCCATCGACCAAATTCAAGCGGGGAAACCCCACGACGCGGTCTCCCTGCCGCATCGCATCGGCTACGATCCATGGCAGATTCCGGACGAGGCGATCATCGGGTTCCTCGTCCGTGTCGAGATGAAGAACCCAGCCTGTTCCCGCCAGACGCTGCAATCGGTTCCGTTGAGCCGCAAAATCCTTGTCCAACGCGGCTGCCGCCACGCGAACATCAGCGGGTTCCGCCGCTGCCTTGAGCTTTTCACTGACCATGCCCGCATCGTCGTCGGTGCCATCGATCATCACGGCGAACGAAGAGAAAAGCTGATGATGCCTAGTGGCCAGGAGGCTCAGCACGGCAAGGTCGCCGGGTCTCGCGATAATTCCCAGTGTAATAGCGGATCGGGAGCGGCTATTGCCGTCAGCCAGGCGGATGGTCGACGATATCAGCCCGGCTGGTATGCGGCCCAGCAGATATCTTGCCGGGCCCTCACAGGTCGCGGTCCGCTCGAAACGGCTGGCCAGCATCCGCAGCGTTCCGAAGCCGAAGATCAACCCTTCGAACCGGATCAATCCGCCGGACAACCGGAGCGAGTCCTGGGAAGCTATCATGGAAAAGCGGGGATCATCATAGGCGGGAACGGCAGCTCTCGGCCACGCCAGGCCGCAGGCGTGACAGCGTTGCCGATCCGCTTCGACGAAGGAACTGCAGAGACCGCATCTCACGTCCCGGATTCCGTTATCATTTCTCGATATCGCACTCAAAGCTGCACTCGCTTCCCCGTCCATGTTCAGCTCCCCTTCGCTAGTGCGGGCAATCCCAAGAGGATTCAAGCTGACTGGGCTGGTTCAGGCGATCCGAAACGTGCCAGCGTCCATAGTTTCAAGGATTTCGCCACGCAGATCCGTGACGGGGTTTCCACCTCGGAGAGCGGGCTTCCCGCCGAATCCGGCGGGGGGCTGACGCCCCGGCAGAATTCGTGCTACATTCCTTGATATCGACATTCAGGAATGCCGGCTGTCGGGCCCCGATCCGGCCGTTCCGCCATCAAGTCCATGGGAGAGAAGCATGACGGTAGGATATGATCTCGTGGTTCGCGGCGGCACGATCGTGGATGGCACGGGCAAGCCTGGCTTCAACGGGGATGTCGCCGTCAAGGACGGGCGGATCGTCGCGGTCGGTGTGGTCGACGGCAAGGGCAAGGAGGAGATCGATGCGACCGGCCGCATCGTGACGCCCGGCTTCGTCGACGTCCACACCCATCTCGACGGCCATGTAACATGGGCAAACCGGCTCAACCCGTCTTCGCAGCATGGTGTCACCACCGTCCTCATGGGGAATTGCGGGGTCGGCTTCGCGCCATGCAAGCCTGAGGACCGGCAGCGTCTGGTCCACCTGATGGAAGGCGTCGAGGATATTCCGGAGATCGTAATGACGGAGGGCCTGCCCTGGAACTGGCAGAGCTTCCCCGATTATCTCGACCGGCTCGCCGAGCGTCAGTACGACATGGATGTCGCTGCCCAGCTTCCGCATGCGCCCCTTCGCGTGTTCGTGATGGGCGAGCGCGCTGCCGCCCGTGCGCCGGCTACCCCCGAGGACATCGCTCAGATGCGCGAACTTGCCAAGGAGGCGATCGAGGCCGGTGCGCTCGGCTTCTCGACTTCACGTTCGCTCAACCACAAGGCGACCGACGGCACGCTGACCCCGACCTATGGCACCGCCTCCGACGAGCTGGCGGGGATTGCCCGCGGCCTCGGCGAAGTGGGCAAGGGCGTGCTGCAAATCATCTCCGACTGGGAAGACGTGGATTCCGAGTTCGCCGTGCTCACGCGAATGGTCAAGAATTCCGGCCGGCCGCTGGCGACGACGGTGCTTCAGATGCACCGCACGCCGGACCGTTGGCGCGAGGTCCTCGACCGGATCGAGATCGCCGCCGCCGACGGCATGCCAATCAAGGGGCAGGTCGCCGGGCGTCCGCAGGGCGTGATGATGGGCCTCGAACTCGCGCGCAATCCCTTCATGTGGGCCACAGCCTATCGAGAGGTCGAGGATCTGCCATTCGAGGAACGTCTTGCCGCGTTGCGCGATCCCGCGCGCCGGGAACGTATCCTGACTGAAGAGCTGCCCGAGGATCTCGACTGGTTCCAGAAGCTGTTCACGAGCGACTTCGCGACGATGTTCGAGTTCGAGGCGAGCTACGAGCACCGGCCCGAGCAGAGCATCGCCGCGCGCGCCGCGGCGGCCGGCGTCAGCCCGGCGGCCTTCGCCTACGATCTGCTGATCAGCGGCGATGGCGGAACCGTCATCAACATGCCGGCGGCAAACTATCACGGCTTCAGCACTGCCGCTATGGAGGCGATGGTTACGCATGACAACACGATCTGGGCACTCGGCGATGCGGGAGCGCATTGCGGCTTGCTCTGCGATGCCAGTCTGCCCACCTATATGCTGCAGCGCTGGTCTAGCGCCAATGGCGGCCCGATCCCGATCGAAAAGGTCGTCAAGAAGCTGTCGTCGGAGGCCGCCTCCTCGGTCGGCCTCGACGACCGCGGCGTCATCGCCCGCGGCTATCGGGCAGACCTGAACGTCATCGATATCGCCAATGTCCGGGTCGGCCGGCCGGTGATGCGGACCGACCTTCCCAACGGCGGCCGCCAGCTCAGCCAGGCCGCGACCGGCTATGACGCGACGGTCGTTGCCGGTGTGGTGACCTATCGCAAGGGCGAGCCGACCGGAGCGCTGCCTGGCCGTCTCGTCCGCGGTGCCCAGGCCGCCCCGATCGCCGCTTGAAACCGTCCGGGAACATCCCCGCCCCCTATGGGGGTGGCATCGTCTCGCCTTCCCGCCTACGGCGCAACCTGGGACCCGATCCGCGCTGTTGGGGAGAAGTCAGTACTGAACCGGGCCCGTCCCGGTGAGCCCTCCGGACTTGTCACGGTCTGGTTGCTCAGCCTGGCCCGGGTGCCACTCCTCCGCTCGATCTTCTTCGTGAGGCTCTTTGGCAAGCGGTGGCTCGTGCTGTAGCCGTTCCGCCGGCCCACCCGCGTCTTCATCCTGCCGCTTGCGCTCCTCACGCAACATCTCGCGGTCGCGCAGCTGGTTCTGCTGGCCGATCGAGACGTCGTTTCCCTCGGCATCCCCGTTATCGTCCATGCTGTCCTCCTTCCGATGGACATCAGGAACGGGTGGAGCGCAGGGGCGATCCTGTCGTAACGGAGGCGGTGTGCAAAAAGCCGTTTCGCGGGTCAAATCCTTGGAACAAGGCACGGGGGTCCGTCATTGCGGCGGCTATGTCGGAATTTGCACAGCGGTGGATCAGCGCCATGCGCGATGATCGGTACGAAGAGGCTTGGGCGCTCTCCGAGCGCGCGCTCGCCGAACGGGATCGCCTCATGGGGCGGGTCGATCCGTCGGTGCCCTTTCATTTGAGATCGGTGTGGGACGGCAAGGCATTCGACGGCAAGGACGTGTTGGTCCGCTGCTATCACGGGTTGGGCGACACCATCCAGTTCGCGCGCTACCTGCCGCGCCTTGCAAAGCGGGCCGGGTCCGTTTCCGTCGAGGTGCAGCCGCGGCTCCTGTGCCTTTTGGCGAACGTGCCGGGGATCGATCGACTGATTCCGTTCGATCCGGCGAATCCCGCGCCGGAATCGCAGTGCGATCTCGAGATCACCGAACTCGCCTTCGCCCTGCGTGATCCGCCCCTCCAAGTGCAGCCTCCCTATCTCAGTGCCACGCCAGCCTCGCTTCCCGCGGGCACCATCGGCCTATGTTACGGCGCTGGAGACTGGGACAGGGACAGATGCATTCCTCCCGATTGGTTCCGTACCATTTGCGCCCGCTATCGATCTCTGACGCTCGTTCCCGAGCCCAACGACCTTCCCTTCATCAACCCGGAAGGCTGTCCGTTCGACATGACGACCACCGCCTCCCTGGTCGCGGCGGTCGATCTCGTCATTTCCGTGGATACCATGATCGCCCATCTGGCCGGCGCCATGGCCAAACCGACCTGGCTGCTTCTGAAGGCGGATCCAGACTGGAGATGGTCCCCGCATCGATCCGGTAGCGCCTGGTATCCTTCGATGCGCCTCTACAGGCAGGTCGAGCCTGGTGACTGGCGCACGCCCCTCGATCAGGTGGAACGGGACCTCGGCGACATGGGCTTTGCCGTCCCGATGAGGATCGAGCCGTGATCGATGCGGGAACCCCGCATGTTCCGGTCTCCTGGGGCGAGCTTATCGACAAGATCACGATATTGGAGATCAAACAGGAAAGGATCCCCGCCGGGGACGCGCGAGCCAACGTCGTCAGGGAATATCTCGCCCTTCGCACCATAGCCGACGCAGCTATCCGCACGGATGAGATCATGCCCCTGATCGAGGACCTGAAGACGGTCAACTCGGCTCTGTGGGAGATAGAGGATGCAATCCGGGACCAGGAAGCCCGGGCGCAATTCGGCGCGGACTTCGTGCGGCTCGCTCGCTCGGTTTACATCCAGAACGACCGGCGCACGGCATTGAAGCGGGCCATCAATGTCCGGCTCAATTCGGAGCTGATCGAAGAAAAGAGCTACAACGGGGCGGGTTGTCACAGGTCGCCCGGCAGTGGGTAGCGAGAGTATCGATGACGGGAACTCCTTGCCTCCCCGGTTCATTCTCCCGGGCATGACTGTCAAACCGAAAATCGGTGTCCTGACTTTTCACCGCTGCTTCAACTATGGATCCTACTGGCAGGCGCGTTGCCTGGTCGAGGGTCTCCGCGAACTCGGCCACGAGGCCGAACTGCTCGATCATGACTGCGGACGGATCAGCGATGCGGAGCGGCGCTGCCTGTTGCAGCCTTCCTTGCCCGAGCGCACGCTCCGTTCCGATCTGCCCCACTATAAGGCCAAGGGCAGAAAGTTCATCGAGGCGACCGGCAAGCTGCCTCGGTCCGGGCGCTTCTCACTGCACCGGCCCGAAGCGATGAACCATTATGACGCTATCGTCGTCGGCAGTGACGAGGTGTGGAATTTCCGCCATCCCTGGTATGGCGGATGTCCCATCTTCTTCGGGGATGGTCTCAGGGCCGGACGGCTGATCTCCTACGGGGCCAGCTTCGGCAACCACGATGCGGTCGATGGCATCCACCCCGACTGGGCGGCGAAACTCCGGAAGTTCGCGTCGCTCTCGGTGCGGGATGCCAATTCTTCGGCTTTGGTCGAACGCGCCTTGAACGTCGAACCCGAACTGGTGCTCGATCCATGCCTGCTGTTCCCGGCGGTCGTGGACGCGCCGCCCGGCACCGCGTCCGATGATTATGCGTTGGTGTATGGGCACGGCTTCCCCGACTGGCTGACCGGCGCGCTCATGCGCTGGAGCCGGGACCGCGGAATTCGTCTGATCAGCGTGGGATACCGCAACCCTTGGTGCGACGAGCAGCACATCAGCGCCGGTCCCCTGGAGTTCGCGGGCCTGATGGCCGGCTCACGCGCGGTGATCACCAATTTCTTCCACGGCTGCGTCTTTGCCCTGCTGAATGGCAAGCCCCTCGTCGGCGCTCCGAGTCCATACCGGTTCAACAAGGTCCGGGACCTCGCCGCGGCCGTCGGCATGCAGCGCCGCCTGGTCCGGGCTGAAACATCGGACGAAGAACTGTGTGAACTGCTGGAGACGGCGGTGGAGCAATCCGTCGCCGATCGGATCGCGGATCTTCGCCGGCGGTCCGGAGCGTTCGTCGATGCCTCGCTTGGTTGATCCTCCCGCAGAGCGGGAAGGCTGCGTCAGTCCGCGGGACATCGTCCGATCTGGACTGTGCATCGGGTGCGGCAGCTGTGCCGCCACCGCTCGCGGAGCGGAGATGATCTGGGATGCCAGGGGCCAGCTCAAGCCTTCCGGACCAGCAGACTGGTATCGTGAAAGAAGCGCGGCCTTTTCGCGTCAGTGTCCCTTTTCGCCGAATGCCCTCGACGAGGACGCTATCGCGGGCGACCGCTTTGCCGCCGCTGCACATCATGATGCGGCCGTGGGCGTCTTCGAACAGGCCTTTGTGGGTCATGTGGCGGAAGCCGGCTTTCGGGAGCAGGGCAGTTCCGGTGGAATGGTGAGCTGGGTCGCCGCTGAACTGCTGCGTACCGGCAAGGTCGACGCCGTGGCCCATGTCTCGTCCGTCGGCGATCCTGCGGAAGGGGACCCGTTTTTCGAATATCGCCTCTCCCGGACGGAGGCCGAAATAAGAGGCGGCGCCAAATCGCGCTACTATCCGACCGAACTTTCGGGAATCATTCGGGCGATCCGCGCCACGCCGGGCCGCTATGCGGTGGTCGGCATTCCATGCTTCATCAAGGCGATCCACCTGCTCCGGACGATCGATCCGGTGGTCGCGGAGAGGGTTACCCACACGCTCGGCCTGTTCTGCGGTCATATGAAGAGCGCCTGGATGGTGGAAAGCTTCGCCTGGCAGCTCGGCGCGAAATTCGAGCGGGTGCGGGCGATCGACTACAGGCTCAAGGACCCGAGCAGGCCCGCCAACTGGTACAGGACGCAGATGAGCCTGACCGATGGCGAAGTAGTCGCGGGGGATTGGTGGCACCTCGTCGACGGCGATTGGGGCGCGGGCTTTTTTCAGAACAGCGCCTGCAATTTCTGCGACGACGTCGTTGCCGAGACGGCCGATATCTCGTTCGGCGATGCATGGGTGGAACCTTATTCGTCGGATGGGCGCGGGACCAATGTGGTGATTGTCCGCACCGCCGAACTGCTCGCAATCGTCGAGCACGCGCGAGATGAGGCACGGCTCGAGCTGGAGCCCGTCGATGCGGGCTTCGTCGAGCGGACCCAGGCGGCCGGGCTTCGCCATCGCCGCGAGGGCTTGGCCTACCGGCTGACATGGCACCGCGCCGGGATCCAGCCGCGCAAGCGGGTGCAGCCGGCGAGGGAAGGCCTGCCGGCGCGCCGCCGGCTCGTCTATCGCGCGCGATGGTGCATCAGCGCCCTGAGCCACCCCGTATTCGCCGCCGCCCGCAGCCTGGGGCTTCCGCACCTGTACATAGGCTGGGGGCGTGTGGCGCTCTCCCTCTATCAGGGGCTGACCTATTCGCGTGGCTGGGTGGGGCGGTTCGCCGACCGGATCGAGAAAGTCCTCCGCCATGGCGGCCGGCCCTCCAGCCAGTCCGCTGGTGCGGCCAGGCGGCCCGAAATCGACACCTGAGTTACGGACCTCTGGTCGAACTCCGCCATTTCTTGGGTGGGGATCGGCGCGTAACGACTCTGCCACGAAGGCGTAACGAAAACGCACCTGCAGGCAGCTATTTCTCCAGAATCACGTAGGAAAACGGAAAGGCGGTGGTTCCGTGAGAAACAACATATTTTTGTTGGCGGCCTTAGCAGCGCTATCCGCCGTGGCGCCGTCCCAGGCGATCGCGCGCACCGAAGTTCG
>CAMLSA010000052.1 GCA_946482655.1 uncultured Sphingomonas sp.
GCGAGCTGATGGCCGGGCTGGACGAAGGCACGGTCGATTTCCGTCCGACCTATAATGGCGAGGAGGAGGAGCCCGAGATCTTTCCCGGTCTTTTCCCCAACCTGCTCGCCAACGGCGCCAGCGGGATCGCGGTCGGCATGGCGACATCGATCCCGCCGCACAACGTCGCCGAGCTGATCGACGCAGCGGTGCATCTGATCGACAAGCCCGAAGCCGAGACGGCCGAGCTGATGCAATTCGTCCAGGGGCCCGATTTTCCTACGGGCGGTGTACTGGTCGACAGCGCCGCCTCGATCGCCGACGCCTATGCGACCGGGCGCGGCGGCTTCCGCGTCCGTGCGCTGATCGAAAAGGTCGACGAGAAGGGCGGGGGCTGGCACCTCGTCGTCAGCCAAATCCCCTTTCAGGTCCAGAAATCCAAGCTGATCGAGCAGATAGCCGAGCTGATCAACGACAAAAAGCTGCCGATCCTCGCCGATGTCCGCGACGAGAGCGACGAGGCGATCCGCATTATCCTGGAGCCGCGTAGCCGAACTGTCGATCCCGAGACCTTGACCGAAAGCCTGTTCCGGCTGACCGACCTCGAACTCCGCGTGCCGCTCAACCTCAACGTGCTCGACGAAAATCGCACTCCTGGCGTGATGAGCCTGAAGGGCGCTCTGGCCGCCTGGCTCAAGCATCAGTTCGATGTGCTGATCCGCCGCTCGAAGCACCGGCTCGCCAAGATCGCCGATCGGATCGAGCTGCTCGACGGCTATCTGATCACCTATCTCAACCTCGATCGGGTCATCCAGATCATCCGTGAGGAGGACGAACCCAAGCCGGTGATGATCGCCGAATTCGGACTGACCGACCGGCAGGCCGAGGCGATCCTCAACATGCGGCTGCGCAGTCTGCGCCGGCTGGAGGAGTATGAGATCAAGAAGGAGCGCGAGACCCTCGACAGCGAGGGCAAGGGGCTGGAGGCGCTTATCGAGAGCCCCGCGCGCCAGCGGACGCGGATGAAACGCGACCTGGTCGCGTTGCGCGAACGCTATGGCCCCGAAACCGCGCTGGGCGCGCGGCGGACGACCTTGTCCGAATCCGGGCCGACCCGTGAAATCCCGCTCGAAGCCATGATCGAGCGCGAGCCGGTGACGGTGATCCTTTCGCAGCGTGGCTGGATCCGGGCGATGAGGGGCCATGTCGACGATGCGGCGTTGGCGGCGGTCAAGTTCAAGGAGGGCGACGGGCCATCCCATGCGATCAGGGCGCAGACCACCGATCGCATCCTGGTGGCGACCGATCAGGGACGTTTCCACACCTTGCCGGCGGACAAACTTCCCGGCGCGCGCGGTTTCGGCGAGCCGGTGCGATTGTTCGCCGATATCGATGCCGATGCGCGGATCGTCGCGATGCTCGTCGCGAAGGCGGGTGTCGAGCTGCTGCTCGCCGCGGCGGACGGCAAGGGATTCGTCGTCGACATGGGAGACGTCACCGCCGAGACCCGCAAGGGTAAGCAGGTGGTCAACCTGCGCGAGGGCGGGCGGCTCAAGGTGATCCGTCAGGTGGCGCGGACCGACGATTATGTCGCGGCGATCGGGGACAACCGCAAGATGGTGGTCTTCCCGCTGAGCGAGCTCCCTCGCATGGCGCGAGGGCAGGGCGTCACCATCCAGCGCTACAAGGATGGCGGCTTGTCCGACGCGATCAGCTTCAGGCTGGATGAGGGGTTGAGCTGGGCGATGGGAGGCGACAGCGGACGAACAAGGACCGAGACCGATCTCACGCCCTGGCGGGCGGCACGCGGTGCAGCCGGGCGTATGCCGCCCGTGGGCTTTCCCCGCGACAATCGTTTCGGAAGCTAACCGAACCGCCAACCGCTTCGAAAGAGAGCGTTAACCCTGCCCTGCTAATGACGTTGAACCATGCGGGCGGCCAAAACCGAGATTATCAGCACATCCGACGCGATCGGCGGCGATGCCTTGTTGCCCACGCAGCTGCTGCCTGCCGCGCTCCAGGAATTGCTCGATACGCCACGCACCGCCGCGCAACAGGAATTCATCGACACGCTGCCGATCGCCATCGCCCTCATCGGCCTCATTGAGAGCAAGCCGACGATTTTGGCACGCAACAGGGCGTTTCTGCAGTTGTCCGATCGCCGGTCCAGATTTGCCGAACCCGATCGCGGCCGCGATCTCTGTTCCGGCATCGCATTGCCGCTGGTGCCGGAACTTGAAAGTTTCCTGACCTCGGACGAACGCGAGAGGTCATTGGACATGCAGGAGGGAGACGGCATCAGCGGCCGTCATTTCGCGGTCCGGCTGTCGCGTCTGTTCAGCAACGAATCACCCGCGCCCCGTTGCATCATTTCGCTGGTCGATCGCACCCAGCAAGTCGAAGGCGAGCGTTCGCTCCGCTCGCAGATGCTGCGTGACAGCCTGACCGGCCTGCCCAATCGCGCCGCGTTCGCCGAGCAGGTCGAAAATGCGATGGTCAATTTCGAAGCCGAGGGGCGGCAGTTCGCGGTGCTGCTGGTCGACCTGACCCGTTTCAGCCGCGTCAACGAAGGCGTCGGCTCGCTGGCGGGCGACGAACTGATCATCACCGTCGCTCGCCGGCTCATTTCCGCGTTGCGCGCGGGCGACATGCTGGCGCGCCTGGCGGGCGACGAATTCGCGGTGCTGCTGAGCGTCGCCGACGACAGCTCGGAGGCGATGCGCGCGGCCCGCCGGATGCAGGCTTGCCTCGCCACGCCGATCCGCCTCGGCGAGCTCGAGATCAAGATCGACTGCGCGGTCGGGGTCGCGATGATGGCATCGGCGATCGACGATGCGGAGGACCTGATCCGCAACGCGCAGTTCGCGATGAAACGCGCGAAGCATTCGGGACGCGCCGAAATCTACCAGCCCTGCGACAGCACCGCCGCGCGCGAACGCTTCAGCCTCGAAACCGAGCTGCGCCGCGCTATCGAACGCGATGAGCTCACGCTGGCCTTTCAGCCGCTGATCGATCTCGGCAGCGGCCAGGTCACCGGGTTCGAGGCGCTCGCCCGTTGGAATCATCCGGATAAGGGACCGATCTCACCGGCCGAGTTCATCCCCGTCGCCGAGGAATCGGGGCTGATCGTGCCCCTCGGACGCTGGGCCTTGCGCGCCGCCACCCGTGCGCTCGCCGAATGGGATCGCAAGGCGGGATCGCCGCTGCCCGTCCACGTGGCGGTAAATGTCTCGGCGGTGCAGTTCCAGCGCGACGACGTCGTCTCGGCGGTCAATGCGGCACTGATGGAAAGCGGCATCTGCGGCAACCGACTCAAGATCGAACTGACAGAAAGCTGCATCGTCAGCGACCCCACCGGCATCGCCAAGGTCCTCCAGGCGATCCATGATCTCGACGTTCTGATCGCGATGGACGATTTCGGCACCGGCTACTCGAGCCTCGCCTATCTCCAGCGGCTGCCGATCGACGTGCTCAAGATCGATCGCAGCTTCGTCGCACCGATGCTCGAGGATCGCGATTCGGTGGCCATAGTCCGCGCGGTGCTGGGTCTCGCCGCGGCCCTGGGCATGACCACCACCGCCGAGGGCGTCGAAACCGAGGCGCTGGTCGAAACGCTGATCGGCCTCGGCTGCGATGTCGCGCAGGGCTATTATTTCGCCCGTCCGCTGCCTGCCGACGAAGCCTATGCCTATTTCAGGTCACGCAACGCCTGATCGACCTCTTCCGCGGCGATGGTGGAGACGCGATCGTCTCCCGGAAAATCCTCGTCTATCCAGCGCCGCTCGATCGCCTGCAGGGTCGCGGCCACGACCGGCCCGGCGCGCAGGCCCCTGGCGATCAGATCGCCGCCGCCGACCGGCAGGCGGGGACGTTCCCACCCGTTGAGCTGTTCCAGCCCCAACGCTGCGACATCGCGGCTGCTGCGCAGCAATATGTCGATCGCCACATCGCGGCCGAAGCGGTAGGCCAACGCACGGGGCGGAGCATCAGGCGATGTCGCTTGTTCCAGGCGTCGGGTCGTCGCCTTCGACAGTTTGAGGCGCTGGGCGATCGAAACCGCCACCGCGGCGTCGCCAGGCAGCAACGCTCCCAACCGGCGTAGCGGATCACGTCCGGCCCCGATCGCCCTCTCCCTGGCTACCAGACGTTCGAGGCGAGCCACGCCGGTCTCGTCGATTTCCGGAACGATCGGCCGAAAAATGCCAAGCTCGAACATCAACCGCACGGTGGCGGCTGGATCATGTCCACCGAGCAGCTTGAGCAATTCGTCCGCGATCCGTTCGCGCGAGAGCGCCATCAGGTCGTTGACCCGGGCGACGCAGGCGGCAAGCGCGGCCTCGTCGGGCGCGCCGCGGCCGAAGCGCTCATGAAAGCGGAACAGCCTCAGGATACGCAGATGATCCTCGGCGATCCGCTGCAGGGGATCGCCGATGAAGCGGACCAGCCCCTGATCGAGATCAGCGAGGCCGCCGAAATAGTCATGGACCTCGCCGGTCAGCGGATCGGCGGACAGGGCGTTGATCGTGAAGTCGCGACGCGCGGCGTCTTCGCGCCACTCGTCGGTGAAGGCGATCACGGCGTGCCGTCCGTCGGTGGCGACGTCGCGGCGCAATGTCGTGACCTCGACCGGGCCCGAAGGCAGCAGCGCGGTGATCGTGCCGTGCGCCATTCCGGTGGGAATTGCCTTGAAGCCGGCGGCGATGATCCGGCGGCTGCTCTCTTCGGGCAGCAGCCGGGTAGCGCAGTCGATATCCTTGACCGGCAGGTCGAGCAACGTGTCGCGAACAGCGCCCCCGACATAGCGAACCAGGCCTTTTTCGGCGCCCAGTGCCGCCATGAGTTTTTCCAGCCCCACGTCGTGACGCCAGGCCGCGTCCGGAAAGACGGTCATGCCGACGAGCCGATCGCGACACGGAAACGAGGAGCCAGGTTGACGATCAGGCCAGCGGTCACGCCCCAGATGCGCTCGTGGGGCCAGTCGATCTCGAAATAATGCCGCTCGATATCGTTGTAGATCGCGGCTCTCCGCAGATGGTTGGCCTCGGCGATGAGGTGATCGAGCGGGACTTCGAACAAGCTGGCAACCTCGGCCTCGTGGGCGGTGAGCTCGAGGCCGTCGGGAATGACGCCTATGACGGGCGTGATCAGATAGCCCGAGCCCGTCGCATAGGCGCGCGCCGTGCCGACGATATCGACCTTTTCGGCGGGCAGGCCGATTTCTTCCCACGCTTCGCGCAGTGCGCCGGCGACGGGTCCGTCGTCGGTGGGATCGATTCGGCCGCCCGGGAAGGCGACCTGGCCGGCATGGGCGCGCAGATCGGCATGGCGCACCGTTAACAGCACGCGCGGCTGCGGGGCGTCGATAATGGGCACGAGCACGGCGGCCTGCTTGAGCGCGGCGACGTCGCTGACCAGGTCCACATAATGGATGAAGGGTTCGGCATCGGCATCCGAATGGGCGGCGAAGCTTTCCCGCAATCGTTCGGCGAGCCTGCTCATTGCGTGTCGAGCGCAAAGAACTTGCCCTCGCTCCAGATGCCGGGGGGGCCGCCGCCGCCGTCGAGCGCGAGATTGACCAGCTCGTAATAGACCGGCCGGGCGATCAGCGCGTCGAGACCCTTGCGCACGGTCACATAAGGATGGGGACCATCGGCGCGCTCGACGACCCGCAGCGGGTGCTCGCCGCCGGCGATGACGAGATCGCCGGTGTTGAGCCGGAAGGCGAGGCGGCGGTTCGGGCCTCCGCCCTCCGCCTTCATCTCGACCGCGACGAAAGGGGCGTCGTCCACCTGGATCGACAGCTTCTCGACCGGCGTGACCAGCACATAACTGTTGTCGGGTTCACGCCTCAAAATCGTCGAGAAGAGCCGCACCATGGCCGGCCGGCCGATCGGTGAGCCCTCGTGATACCAGGTGCCGTCGCTGGCGATCCGCATCCGGCTGTCGCCGCAATGCTCGGGATTCCATTTCTCGACCGGCGGCAGCCGATTCTCCGCGCCGAGCGCGGCGATGTCGCTCAGCGACAGTCCGGCAAGATCGGGAGGAGGATGGCTTTCGGGCATGACGGCGATGTGCCGTCAATCGTTTCGCGGTACAAGGGCCTGATCGTCGGAGGCGGAAGCGCCGAGTGGGTCCTATTGGGGTTTGCCGCCTCGATTCACGTTTCGGGCTGAATCAGCTTGGGACGTTCGAGCTCGCGAGCGGCCGTGCGGCGCGGGCCAAGCACAGCCTGGCTGGGCACCGTCTGGCCGGAACGCAGCCGTGCCAGCAAGCGATCGCGATCGACGGGACCGGGAAGGCTCCAGCCGCGCGTGTGGCGTGAGGAGAAGCCGAAAAAACGGTCATAATAGATGGCGTCCCCGATCAGCATCATCGGCTCGCTGTCGACGGCATCGGCGCGGGCCAGCACCGTGTCCATCAGCCTGCGCCCGATTCCCTTCCGCTGGTGTTCCGGATGAACCGCGACCGGCCCGACCAGGATCAGCGGAGTGATGCCGCCTTGGCTGGTGACGAGTTGAATCGGCCAGCATTGTATCGAACCCACAACGGCGCCATCGTCGATCAAGGCGAGGCTCAGTTCGGGGATCGCGTCGACGCCCTCGCGCAGCTTGTAGGCAGTGCGCTGGCGGCGGTCCGCTCCGAAGGCGAGATCGAGGAGATGTTCGATGTCCGACGGTGCGACCGAAGCGAGGGGAACGAGCGTGGTCAATTGAGCGTGGGGTCCTTGGCGGAATGGATGGGCGCGTTTAGCGTTTCGCAGATGAATGTGAAGCAAATTCGGTCGGTGACATGATGAACTATTCGATGCTGAATTGCCTCCAACCCCGGCGGCCGGCATTCGGTATCGGTCCCAAGTTCTTTTCCCCAGTTTCTGTGGATAGCTTGTGGATAAGCTGAGGATGAAGGGGAGACGGGACATGCGGCGTCTCAGCGGTACTCGGCTTGCCCGATTTTCGGGCAGGGCCTATCGCTATCGCCCATGACACCCGAATTCGGCACGAGCAGAACCGCTATCGTCACCGGCGCCGCGAAACGGATCGGCGCGGAAATCGCCGCCGCACTGGCCGCCGATGGATGGGATATGCTGATCCACTATCGCGAATCGAAAGCCGAGGCGCATGCGCTTGCCGCGAGTCTGCCACGCGCCCGGACCGTCCAAGCGGACCTCGCGGCGGCGGATGGCCCGGACCGGGTGATCGCAGCACTGGCCGGAATGCCGCCGCCCGCGCTGCTGGTGAACAGCGCCTCCTCGTTCGTCTATGATGCGCTCCAAGATTTTTCGGTCGAAAGCTGGGACATGCATATGGCCGCGAACGCGCGTGGCCCCGCCTTGCTTTCGCGTGCCTTCGCGGCGGCCGTTACCGACGGTGCGGGCGGTCTGATCGTCAACATGCTCGACGCAAAATTGTCGCAGCCCAATCCCGATTTCTTCACTTACACCGTTTCGAAGATGGCCTTCGCCGGCCTGAACGAATTGCTCGCGCGCAGCCTGGCCGGCCGGAAGATCCGGGTGAACGCGATCGCGCCGGCGGTCACGTTGGTTTCGGGTCCGCAAAGCCGCGACAATTTCTACGAGGTTCATGCGATGAATCCGCTGGCGCGTGGCGTCCAGGTGTCCGAGATCGTCGCGGCGCTGCGCTTCCTCATCGCAGTTCCGACGATCACCGGGCAGACGATCACGCTCGACGCCGGGCAGCGCTTCATGGGGCTGCCGCGCGACGTGCAGTTCATGGAGCCCTGATGAATCCCGCCTCACTCGATGGGCTCGTGCCCGAACATCTCCAGCCGAAGACCCGGCGGATTCTGCTGCGCGATTTTGCGGTGCCGGTGGATATCGGCTTTCACGATTTCGAAGTGGGCAAGCCCCAGCGCGTCTTCGTCACGGTCGAGGTATGGCTCGAAGAGTCGAGCTTCGCGTCCGAGGACGCGGTTGCGGTCGCGTGGGACTATGATTTCCTGCGTAGCGAGATTCTCCGGCTGGTCGCCGGACGGCGCTACAATCTTCAGGAAACGCTGGCGCGTGAGATCTACATGCTCGTCGCGGTGCGGGCCGGGGTCACGGGTCTGCGGGTCGCGATCAGCAAGCCCGACGTCTATCCCGACTGTGCCGCCGTCGGCGTCGAGCTGAGTTCCTTCTAGTTTGCATCAGGCCCGCGTCGCATCCGCGGCTCTGGCTTCCGCTTCGCTTTCGCCCAGACGCGCTTGCCCTCGTCGAACCTCTTGAGGCCCGATCACGAGAAATGCGCAGAGCCGGTCAGGGCTTCACCGCTTGATGGTTCTGCCGCAGGCACCGAGCTCGCTGAGCACGAATCGATAGTCGGCCCGCACAGCACGCGCGTCGCTTTCGGAAAGTGCGGCGACGCTGCGATCGGGCAGATGCTGGGGCAGGAAACAGGCCAGACGGTACCACAGCAGCGTCTCGCGCGCGGGCGCCTGTGCATTCTCGTCAATCATCTCGCCCAGCGCCACAGCCCATTGCGGCTGCTCGCCGGGCCGCCGCAGCACCGACAGCGAGATCGGGCGATTGTTGCTGGTGGTCAGAAATATCTGGGATTCGCTCTCCCCCGGAATGGCTCCGGGGACGTGAAAGGCACTGCCGACGCCGGTCACCGACGGCGGTGCGGATGGGGAAGCGCCTTCCGTCAAGATCGCGCGCAGGCGTGATTCGTTCGCCTGCGTCCAGGCGAGCTGGGAATGAGGCGAAGTCAGGCGGATTTCCTGTGGCCTTCCGGCGACCCGGTCTGCAATCAGGATGAACCGGGACTTCTTAAGTTTGGGCGGCCTGCCCTTGGCGTCGAGCGGAACGTCCGCGATATAGCTGATCGACCCCGGAATTCCTTCGGCGCCCCGCAGTAGCATGGCGGTGTTTGCCTGGATCAGAAATCGCGCATGGCCAGGGGCGAGACCGGGTGCCAACTCGCCCCTCAGACGCTGAGCCTTGCCGATGGTCACCCCGGCCACGAGCTGCGCCGGGAGCGCCAGATCGGCTAAGTCGGCATAGGAAAATCCCATGTTTACAGAGGCTGGCGTAGTTGGAGGAGCAGCCTGCGCGGCGAGGGCCGTGCTGGCGGGGTTCAAGCCACTGGAAAGCGCCAAAGCAAAAATCATACCAAAAAATCGGCGCTCATGATTCTGACCCTCGTAAAGCATCGGTTCAAGCCTCATTTCTGCCCAATCTTGCCCTTCAATAGCGACGATGCCGCCGGGGAGCCATGCCCGAAAACCGCAAATTGTTTGATGTTTGGGTTATTGCGTCGATTGAACTGTCGCGATAAGGACACACCCGCCGCAGATATATATAACATGTCTGGCGGGCGTGCGCCGGCCACCGGCGGCGTGTTATGGTGCCGCCCCGGTGCCCTGGCAAAAAATGTTTTGGAGGGAGTGACGTTCCTTAATGTCCTACACTGATCAGCAACAGATGAGCACCCGGAAGATGGTGTCGATCGCGCTGGTGATCCTGCTGCATGCGGTCATCGGTTACGCGTTCGTTACCGGGCTTGCATTTAACGTCGTGAAGAAGGTCGTTGTTGATCTGAAGACTTTCGACGTTAGCGAGACCGCTCCGCCGCCGCCGCCGCCGCCGCCGGATATCAAGCTTCCGCCGCCGCCAGTCGCCGCGCCGCCTCCGATCGTTCAGGTCCAGACTCCGGTCGCCCCGCCGGTGGTTACGGTTGCGCCGCCGCCGCCGGTGGTCGTGGCTCCGCCGCCGCCCGCTCCACCCGTCATCCAGCCCGTGCGTGCGACGCCGAGGGGCAGGATGCAGGACCTGGTGACGACCGACGACTACCCGTCTTCTTCGCTTCGCAACAACGAAGAAGGCACCACCGTCTATCGCCTCGACGTGGGGGCGGACGGCAAGGTGGTCGCCTGCACCGTCTCGCAAAGCAGTGGCCATCCGGCTCTAGACGACACTGCGTGTCGGCTGCTTCAGCGCCGGGCCCGGTTCAACCCGGCCAAGGACTCTTCGGGCCAGGCAGTCGGTAGCGTCTACAACGGCCGCGTGAGGTGGCAGATTCCGCGAGATTGATCAGTTCTCGGGGCCGTCGGTTTGGCCCCGCAATCCAGACCAACGACAGATAGATTTAGAAAAGGAAATTCAATTTATGGCTACTCCCGCAGCCGCAGGCGAAAATCCGTATGGCCTGCTACCCGCCCTTCAGCAGGGCGGTGCTATTGCCTGGACCGTGTTCATCGTCCTCGTGATCATGTCGATGGCGTCCTGGTATATCCTGTTCTCGAAGCTGATCGAGCAGCAAAAGATCCTGAACCAGGGACGCCGCATGCGCGCCACCTTCTGGAACTCGCCGAGCCTCAAGGACGCCCAGGCGAAGCTCGAGAAGAACTCGGCCTATCGTCAGATCGTCGACGACGGCCTGGTCGCCCAGGACCAGCACACCAAGCTGACCGACCCGGTCGACCAGCATGAGTGGCTGACCGGCTCGCTGGCTCGCAGCCAGGCGGCCATCAACTCGAAGCTCAGCAACGGCCTCGCGGTGCTCGCGACTGTCGGTTCGACCTCGCCGTTCATCGGTCTGTTCGGCACGGTTATCGGCATCTACCGCGCGCTTGTGAAGATCGGTGCCGCTGGTCAGGCCTCGATCGACGCAGTCGCCGGCCCGGTCGGTGAAGCTCTGATCATGACCGCGCTCGGTCTGGCCGTCGCCGTGCCGGCAGTGCTCGCGTACAACTGGCTGATTCGTCGCAACAAGGTCGTGGCTGAGGAAATCGCTGCCTTCGCGACCGACCTGCACGGCTACATGGTGTCGGCGGGTGCAGTGAAGCCGGAAGTCCGCTCCGCTGCTCCGGCTGCCGCTGTCAAAAAATAAGCACGGCCCGACGAATAAGGGCGGGTATCTTGGGTACCCGCCTTGTTCGCTAACGAATGGCCAGGAAACGGCGATCGCGCCGGATGCCTGTGAGCCCGATCAAGTAGATAGGATTTGTGCCGATGGCCATGAGTGCCGGCCCCGCCGAAGACGGCAGCCCGATGTCGGACATCAACACGACGCCGCTCGTCGACGTCATGCTGGTGCTTCTGATCATCTTCCTTATTACCGTTCCGGTGGTGATCCAGACGATCCCCGTCAAACTGCCGACGGTCTATTTCGAACCGACCCAGACCAAGCCGGAGAATGTCTCCCTTTCGGTTCGCGTTGCTCCCAATGGCCAATGTGAAGTCTATTGGGGCCTGACCCCAGTGAACTCCACCGAGTTGGTCGAGCGCGCGGTCGCGAAGCTCCGCAGGGAGATCGACAAGCAGGGTGGACCCAACGCCCCCGGCCTCGAGCTTCCTGAGGCACATATCCGCGGCGACATCAACACGCCCTATCGCTGCATCGGCGGTGCCGTGTTCAACATGCAGCGCGCCGGGTTCACCCGCGTCGGCTTCATCTCAGAACCGCCAGCGGGTATGGTCGTCCGTCAATAGCCTCGCTTTTCAGGAGTTATTATCATGGCAATGGCTGCAGCTTCGACCGAAGGCGAGCCCATGATGGACATTAACACCACGCCGTTGATCGACGTGATGTTGGTGCTTCTGATCATGTTCATCATCACCATTCCGATTCAAACCCACGCGGTTAAGCTCGACCTGCCGGTGGATACCGGCGCGGAGCCCCCGGTGGTCGATCCCGTCAAGAACAAGGTGGTTGTCTCCGCGGCAGGACAGGTCCTCTGGAATGGTCAGCCGATCGATATAGTTCGTCTGCGCCAGTATCTGGACATCACACAGACGATGAGTCCGATTCCCGAACTTCATCTCGAGCCCGATGCCCAGGCGCGCTATTCGCTGGTTGATCAGGTGCTCGCGGTCACCAAGCGTGCCCGCGTTGAGAAGATGGGTTTCGTCGGCAACGAGAAATACGTACAGGCCTTCTAAGGGTCGTCTCCGCACCTGAAACGAAGAAGGGCGGCTCTCGGGGCCGCCCTTTGTCGTTCACCCCCTTCCGCTCCGCGGAACGGCTCGGCAGATCAATCCAGTCCCGCATAGTTCCGGAGCGGGGTCTCGGGCCGCGCGCCGAAATGGGAAATCACCTCCGCCGCGGCGAGCCCGGCAATCCGGGCGCATTCGGTCAGCGGGAGGTCGTGCGTCAGCCCATAGAGGAAGCCGGCGGCGTAGAGATCGCCGGCACCGGTGGTATCGACCACCCGTTCGACATGCGCAGCGGGGCTGCTGATCCTCTCGGCCCCCCGAATCACGATCGAGCCCCTGGCGCCCAATGTCACCGCCGCGAGACCGACCATGTCTGCCGCCCGGCCGATGGCGGCCTCGAGAACGTCGGTTTCGAACAGCGCCAGCAATTCGCTCTCATTGGCGAACAATATGTCGACGCGGTGAGCGACCAGATCGAGGAAGTCATCGCGATGGCGAACCACGCAAAAGGCGTCGGACAGCGACAGCGCGACCTTGCGGCCGGCGGCATGAGCGAGATCGGCGGCGCGGTGGAAGGCGTCCTTGGCGTGTGGCTCATCGTAGAGATAACCCTCGAGATAGGTAATCTTCGCCGCGGAGACGAGCTCGGGATCGATATCGTCGGCGGTGAGGTTTACGCAGGCGCCGAGATAGGTGTTCATCGTCCGCTCGCCATCGGAGCTCACGAAGATGATGCAGCGCGCGGTTGCCGGCCCGTCGGAGGCCATGGCGGTGGTGAAGCGGATTCCACCGGCGAGCAGATCATGGCGATAGGCGGCGCCGAGCTCGTCGTCGCGCAGCTTGCCGATATAGCCGCAGGTAGCGCCCAGCGATCCCAGACCGGCGATGGTGTTGCCGGCGGAGCCGCCGGAGGCGCGCGTCACCGGTCCCATGGCGGCGTAGAGCCGTTCGGCGGTCGGTTCGTCGATCAGGGTCATGCCGCCCCTGGCAAGCTGGTGCTCGGCGAGAAATTCTTCCTCGGCATGAGCAAGCAGATCGATGATCGCATTGCCGATCCCGACGACATCTAGGGTCGCTTCGGTCATTCCATGTCCTTGCGCTGGGCGGGTGCGCCCGTGGAAATTTTGTGGCAAAGCCGAAGATCCCATGCCGCGCGTGACCCGCGCGGGCAAGTGCAAGTAGGGTCCATGCTCGACGAACTCGATGATTTGCTGCGTAGCGCGCGCGACTGGCTGGCGGCGGGGCACAAGGTTGCCATTGCCACCGTGATCCAAACCTGGGGCTCGGCACCGCGTCCGCGCGGCAGCCATGCGATCATCCGAGACGACGGCTTGTTCGAGGGATCGGTCAGTGGTGGTTGCGTTGAAGGTGACGTGATCTTCGGCGCCCAGGCTCTGATCCGTGGCGGCGGCGGCTTCGAGCGCCGCGACTATGGCGTTCAAGACGAGAATGCCTGGAGCTTCGGGCTCGCCTGTGGCGGCACGATTTCGGTACTGATCCAGACGGTCGATGCCCAACATTATCCGCCGGCGCTGATCGACACGGTCATCGAACGGCGCGGGCGGGGGCAGGCAGTCTCGGTGATCACCGACCTGGCCAGCGGCATGAGCCGTGAGGCCGAAGGCGGCGGCGATAATGTCTATGCAAACCTCTATCCGCCCCCGCTCAGGATGATGATCGTCGGCGCGGTGCATGTCGGCCAAAAGCTGGTGCCGCTCGCGCGTCAGCTCGGTTACCGAGTGCTGATGGTCGATCCGCGCGACAGCTTTGCCGCGGCCGGCCGCTTTGCCGGTATCGAGATAGACACGCGCTGGCCCGACGAGGCCTTTGCCGAATGGAGGCCGGATGGCGGCACCGCGGTCGTCACCCTGACTCACGACCCTAAGATCGACGATCCGGCGCTGGTGGCGGCGCTACGCAGCGACGCCTTCTATGTCGCCGCGCTGGGATCGCGCAAAACTCATGCGGCGCGGCTTGAACGGCTGTCGACAAGGGGCTTTACCCAGGAGGAACTCGCCCGAATCGATGGTCCTGCCGGTCTCGCGATCGGCGCGGCCACTCCCGCTGAAATCGCCCTGTCGATCCTCGCCGGTGCGACGGCGGCGCTCCGGCTGGGATGAGGCTCAGTGGACCAGGACCCGAGCCGAAGCCAGTCGCTCACGGACGTCGGGGCCTGCGGCGGCGATGTTCGCTCGCCCCCCCATGAGTATGCGAGATCGGCGCACTCCACTCCAATGGCGTGAATGAACACACGATAGCACCAAAGGCGCGCTTCCCTATGCTTGCCGAACCAGCCGTTTGATCCTATGATCCGGGCTACGCTGTGGTCTTCGCTTGAACGAAGAACGGCCGTGCGCAAAGCGACGGCGTAGCTTGGAGAGGGATCTGCATGGCGGATGCATTTACCGTTCAGCCGCTTGGCCCCGTAGGCGCCGCGATTCATGATCTGGACGTCTACAATCTCGGCGAGGAAGACAAGAAGCGCCTTTACGGCGAATGGATGAAATATGGGGTGCTGGCCTTTCCAGGCGCGGGGACGGATTCCGATACCCAGCTGGAACTGTCCCGTGTTTTCGGTCCGCTCGAGCGCCATCCGGTCGAATCTCTGCGCATGGAGAGTCGCCCCGATCTGATCTGCCTCGGTGAAGGCGGCAACAAGGGGCCGGGCTTCCTCGTCAACGGGGAACTCCTGGCCGGCTATATTTATTATCACCAGGACACCTCCTACACCCGCGACATCTGCAAAGGCGGGATGTTGCGCATGGTCGAGGCTCCGTCACGGGGCGGCGATACGATATTCGTCGATGCAGCCTTGGCCTATGAAGAACTGCCCGCCGATCTACGCGCCGCCGCCGACCGGCTGGAAACAGTGCAGGGCGCAAAGCCGTTGCCTGACAAGCCCTTCGGTACGCCTGGGTTGGAACTGGAGATGATCGAGCCCTCGCGTATCGACGCCGAGGGCAGGGTCGCAGCCGCCGTCGGCAATCCCGTGAACGTCGATCTGATGGGCCTCCCCGAATGGGAGCTCATCATCCATCCCATGGTAACGCAGCATCCTGAAACGGGTCGCAAGCAGATGCTGCTGAGTCCGCTGGGATATTTCCGGGTGGTGGGGATGCCTCAGGACGAGGGCGACCAGCTCTATCATGCGATCCTGCAACATGTGCTCCAGCCAAAATATCAGTACCGCCACCAATGGGCCGTCAACGACATGGTGCTGTGGGACAACCGCCGGATGCTTCACCACGCGGTCGGCTACCCTTATACCGATAGACGCGTGGTCCACCGAACCACCTTGGGCGGTGCGCACCGCACCGGGCGTTTTGAGAAGGAAGCGGCCTGATCGGTCATCCATGAGTTCGGCGCGGGGAGAAAGCCCGGATAGCGCACGTGCCATTTATCCCGGTCTTTGAGGATTGCCGCGAATTTCGTCCTATGAGCGGGGCGTCATAGTGGTAGTTCGCTGCAGATGGGCTGGAAGGGTGCCTGATGGTAAAAGACGACTATTCGCTTGAGCGCATGCGGGATCGAATGGAAATCCAAGACCAACTGATGCGCTTCAGCCGGGGGGTGGACCGCAAGGACTGGGGCTTGGCGTTAAGCGCCTATCACGACAATGCCGTCGACAACCACGGAATATTCAACGGTTCTGCGGCTGATTTCGTGGAATTCACCAGGAAGCGGCATGAATCGGTGCTGATGTCCGTGCATCACTTGACGCATATCCTCATCGATTTCATCGGGGTGGATACGGCACTCGTGGAAAGCTATCTGCTCGGCTGGCAGGCAGTTTCGCCGGGTGGCAATGACCCGATTGCGGCCAAGCGTGAGGAGGAAGGCCAGTCGAACCGGCCGGTTGAGATGATTGCGAGCTGTCGTTATGTCGATCATTTCGAGCGCAGGAACGGACGCTGGGCCATTCAGGAACGCAATGTCGTGTACGAGTCCGGAATGACGGTCATCTCCGATATTGCCGGTCCGGACGTGCGCGGTACCATCGAACTAGGCCGACGCGATGACCAGGACATATCCTTCAAGCTGCGGGCGAAGCTGCTGGAACGCACCACTCGGGATTAGAGCCTGATCGGTTCAGGTCGAGCGACGGGGCTCGGTTTCCTTTTCGCACGACTCGAGAGCCACATTCACCGTCTCGCCGTTGACAAAACGGGTTATCCACCGCTGCCGCCCGTCACATCAAGCCCGTCAGCACGGCCTGGCTGCCCAGCCCCTGCCAGGCCGCGGGCGCGGTGGCCTGCGCCAACCGTTCTTCAAGCGGCGCGTCCGGATTCCAGAGTCGCGCGACGATACGCTGGTTGGTGAAGTCCGCTGCCGCCTCCGACGCCAGCCACAGGGCGGGCGGGGCCATGACGGACGGTGGGATCATCGTGCTGCGTATCTTTTCGTCGGCGGTCGGCGGAATCATGTTCGTACTGGCGACTCCGCCGGGAACGATGATGTTTGCGGTGATCCCCGTTCCTTCCAGTTCCTGCGCCACGATGGCCACCAGGGCTTCATGACCCGCCTTGGATGGGCCGTAAGGCGTAAATCCCTTACGATACATCGTGTCCAGGCTGGTGGTGACGCCGACGATTCGGCCCCAGCCTTGCGCAAGCAGATGGGGGACCGCGGCCCTGATGAAATAGAAGGCACCGTTGAGATTGACGGAAATGACGCGCTGCCATGTCTCGATAGGCATTTCCCAGGTATTAGTCTGAACGCTCCTGACCGCATCGGGGCTCTCAATCTGCGCGGCCGTTCCAGCGTTGTTCACGAGGATGTGCAGGCCGCCCAGTTCTGCGATCGTTCTATCGACCGCCTGCTTTGCCGAAGCGGGATTCGAAACGTCGCAAGTCACGGTGATCACGCCGTCGCCTCCGGCAACGGAACGAAGCTGTTCCCCGCTTTCGCGAAGCCATTCCTCGTTCCGATCGACCAAGGCCACGCGAGCTCCGGCACGAGCATAGGCTTCTGCCATTACATATCCCAGGCCAATGGGACTGCCCCCGCCGGTGACGAGGGCGACCTTTCCGTATAACGTGGCGTCCGGCATCGATATTCTCCCTTGGTGCCGACGGATTCCAGGGCTCGCGCTTGGGGATGGGCTGCGTCACGGTCCGACGCATTGAGGACGTTTTGCCGAGCATCGCCCCTTGTTGATCAGTTTAAACGACCTACGTCAAACTCCGGGGCCAAACAGCTAGAGCGTCCGTAGCGCCGCCGCAGGCCGGATGGCGAGGGTCGGCAGCGCGCCCAGTAGGCCGATGCCGAGGGTGCCGATCGCGCCGATGGTGAGCGTGACCAGCACGATCGTCCAGTCCGGTGCCCATTGCAGCTCGAAGATCCGCGTAACGATGTACCAGCCGGCGGCGCTTCCCGCCATCAGCGCGAGCCCCGCGATGATCGCCGCGACGATGGCATATTCAATTGCCTGGGCGATCAGAATCTGCCGCCGGCTTGCACCGAGCAGCTTCAGCAGGACCGCGTCGTAGAGCCGCGCCCGCCGCGAAGCGGCGATCGCCCCGACCAGCACGGCGATGCCGGCCGCCAGCGTCACCGAGGCGGCCGCGCGGATCGCGGTGGAGAGCTGGCCGAAAATCGTCGAGAGCTGTTCGACGACATCCTTGACCCGGATCAGCGATACCGCGGGGAAGGACCCGATCACCGCGCGGTTAACCTCGGCCTCGCGAGCCTGGGGGACGGTGATCGTCGCCATATGGCTGTGCGGCGCCCCTTCGAGGGCACCGGGCGCGAAGACGATCCCGAAGTTGAGGCCCATCGTCTCCCAATTGACTCGACGGATCGAGGCGATCCGCGCGTCGATCTCGACTCCCAGAACCGACAGGCTCATCATGTCGCCCGGTTTGAGCTGAAGCGCTTCGGCCGCCTGTTCCTCGATCGAAATCAACGGCGGGCCTGCATAGTCGGCGGGCCACCATTTTCCGGCGACGATCTCGTTCCCCTCTGCGAGCCGGCTGGCATAGGTGAGCCCGCGATCACCGTTGAGAATCCAGGCACCCTTTGGAATCGGCTTCATGTCGGAGACGCGCACGCCGCGCACCGCGACCACCGATCCGCGCAGCGAAGGCACGCTGTCGATCACCGCCTCGGGCGCGCGGCTCGCCACGGTCGCGCGGAACCGGTCGATCTCATCGGTGCCGATATCGAGCGCGAAGAAGTTGGGGGCTTTCGCCGGGATGGTGCGCTCGATCTGGTTGGAGAGATTGGTCTGCAGCACCGCCAGCATGACAAACAGAGTGAGGCCGAGGCCGAGCGCGACGATCAGCCGATCGGTCTGGGCGGCCGGGCGGTGAAGATTGGCCATGGCAAGGCGGAGCAGGGGGCGGCGCGGCCGGGGCATGGCGCGTGCAGCGCGCCTGACGAGCCGGCCGATCGCGCCGAGCAGCAGGAAGATCAGGACCATGCCCGCCAGAAATCCCGCGCTGAGAAGCGGCTGGCGCGCGGTGCCGATCGCCAGCATGGCGATACCGATCGCGGCAGCGCCCATGACCAGCAGCACGCGCCATCGCGGCAGACCGAATGGCTCGATCCGTGCGCGAAGGATCGCGGCGGGGCTGACCTGACCGGCGCGGGCAAGCGGAGCGAGACTGAACAGCAAAGCGGCCAGCAGCCCATAGGCGGCGCTCACCAGCAGCGGCGCGGGGAAGATCGCCAATTTCGGCGCGACCGGCAGGGCATCGCCTGCCAGTACCGCGACGATCGCCGGCACGCCCGCGCCTACGATCAGCCCCGCCAGAATCGCTCCCGCCGCGACGAGCGCGATCTGGATCAGATAGATATGGAAGATGGTGCGCGAGGAAGCACCCAAGATCTTGAGCGTGGCGATGCCCGGCCTGCGCTGATCGAGCCAGGACGCGACGCCGTTGCCGACCCCGATCCCGGCGACGATCAGCGCGGTGAGCCCGACGAGGATGAGGAACTGGCCGAGCTGGCCGACCGTCCGGCGTAAACCCCGGGCGGCATTGGTGCGGTCGCTCACCTCCCAATTGGCGTCGCGGTAGCGGTCGGCCAGTTCGTCGGCTAGCGAGTGTACATCCTGGTTGCCGGGCAGGCGGATGCGGTAACGTGCGGTATAGAGGCTGCCGGGCTGGACGAGACGGGTCGCCGCCAGTCCCTGCGGTGTTGTCAGGATCGAGGGGCCGAGAGTGAATCCCTCGCCGACGCGATCGGGCTCGTCGTCGATCAGCCCGATCACGCGCAAGCGGCCTTCGCCGACGCTGACCGAATCGCCCACCCTCAGCGACAGCCGTTCGGCGAGTGCCGAAGCGATGGCGGCTTCGAGCCCCACGGGGCGAGGGGCGAGCGCGCCCTGCGCGAGCGTGAAGTTGCCATAGAGCGGCCAGCGATCGTCGATGCTCTTGAGCTCGGCGAGCACCGAGGCTCCCCCATCAAGACGCGACGCCATCGCGCGCATCCTGATCGTTTCGGAAACCGTCCCGATCTGCGCGAACTCGGCACGTTCCTTGGAGCTGGCGGTACGTTGGGCGACTCGCAGTTCGATGTCGCCGCCCAATATCTCCCCGCCCCGCGTGTCGAGTTCCGCGGTGATCGCCTCGCCGAGGCTATTGACCCCGGCGAGCCCCGCCACGCCGAGGAACAGGCAGATGATGAGCAGGCGCAGGCCTTTCAAGCCCCCGCGCATGTCGCGCAGCGCCAATGCCCAGGCAATGCTCATGCGGCGCGCTTGTCCGAGACGATCATCCCGTCGCGCATTTCGATGACCCGCCCGCAGCGCTGCGCGAGTTCGGCGTCATGGGTGATGACGAGCAATGTTGCGCCGGTCTCGCGCTGGCGGCCGAACAGCAAGTCCATGATTCCGGCGCCGGTCACGGCGTCGAGATTGCCGGTGGGTTCATCGGCGAAGAGGATGGCCGGGCGTGGGGCGGTCGCGCGGGCAATAGCGACGCGTTGCTGCTCGCCGCCCGAAAGCTGCGCGGGATAATGATCGAGCCGATGGCCAAGGCCGACCGCCTCCAGCTCGACGCTCGCCCTCGCGAAGGCGTCCGTCTCGCCGGAAAGCTCGAGCGGCACCGCCACGTTCTCGATCGCGGTCATCGTGGGCAGGAGATGAAAAGCCTGAAGAATGATGCCGATCCGGCCGCGGCGGGCGGCCGCCAGGCCATCCTCGTCAAGTCCGCTGAAGTCGAGCCCGGCGATCATGATCCGTCCCGCGTCGGCCCGCTCCAGGCCCGAGAGAATCGCCATCAGCGAAGATTTTCCCGAACCCGACGGCCCGAGCAGCGCGACGGTCTCGCCCGCGCCTATCGCGAGATCGATGCCTTTCAGAATGTCGACGCGTGCCGAACCTTTGCCGAGCGCGAGACGGATGGCGCCGGCGTCAATGAGAGGAGATGTCATGCGGGCCGCGCGATCCTTGGTCGTTGCTGGTTCGCAACATGAGGATCGTACCGCCCCGGATCAATGGGGAAGGGGGAAAATGCCCTACGCCGTTCCCGCCCTCGATGGGCGGACGCCACGGTTTCGGCCGCGCATCCATGTCGGTCTGGTCTTCCGCGGGCGACGCTCAGCCGATCAGGCGGCCCTGGGCCCCAGGGCAGCTATGCGCTGCAATTCGGGCAAGGCGCGGTCGAGCGTGGCCTGGGTATTGTCGCAGCGTGGCATCCGGTTCCAGGCGTCAAGGGCGGCGATCTTGTAGCCCTCCGCGAGGGTGGGATAGTTGAAGGTGTTCTCGACGAAATAGTCGATCGTACCACCGAGATTGAGCACCGCCTGGCCGATATGGATCAGCTCGGTCGCGCTTTCGCCGATGATGTGGACGCCGAGCAGGCGGCGATCCTCAAGCGCAAAGATCATCTTCATCATGCCGGCCTGCATGCCCATGATGTGGCCGCGTGAGGTTTCGCGGAAGCGGGCGACGCCGCATTCATAGGGAATGCCCTTCTCGCGGACTTCCTGTTCGGAAAGGCCGACGGTCGAGATCTCCGGCACCGCATAGATGCCATATGGGAAATAAGCGGGGGCGGGCGGCACCGGCGCCCCGAACGCGTGACAGGCGGCGATCCGACCCTGTTCCATCGAAGTCGATGCCAAGCTCGGGAAGCCGATCACATCGCCGGCGGCATAGATATGAGGCACCGCAGTCTGGAGGGTCACCGGATCGACCGTGAGCCGACCGCGGCTGTCCGCCTCGAGGCCACAATTTTCGAGGCCGAGCGAGCCCGTCGCGCCGATCCGGCCCGCCGCATAGAGCAGCATTTCCGACCGGATGCGGCGGCCGTCGTCGAGCACCGAGATCGCCCAGCCTTGGCCGTCGACTTCGACCCGGTCGACTTTAGAGCCGAGCCTGATCGCCATGCCGCGATCGCGGAGCTGGTGGACGAAATCGTCGATGATCTCACGATCGACGAAATCGAGAAAGGTTTCGCGCGGCTCGATCAGGGTGACGGGCACGTCGAGCGCCGAGAAGATGGTCGCATATTCGATGCCGATCACGCCCGCGCCGATCACGGTCAGGCTGCGCGGCACGCGCGGCTCGCCGATCAGGGCGTCGCTGTCCAGGATGGTCGTGTCGTTGAACGGAATCGAGGAGGGGCGGTAGGGTGCGGTGCCCACCGCGATGAGCACGCGCTCGGCTTCGAGGATGTGGACGTCTCCCCTCGGGCAGGTGACCGAGATTTCGTGGGGGCCGCGAAACTGGGCCGCTCCTTCGATCGTACGAACGCCGTTGCGGGTGAACTGATGCTCGAGCACGTCGATCTCATGCTCGAGGGTCATCTTGAGACGAGCGTTGAGATCGCCGCCCCCGATGTCCTTCTTGACGCGATAGGCGCGTCCGTAAAAGCCGCGCTCGCGCCAGCCGGTAAGGTTTAGCACGGTCTCGCGCAAAGTCTTGGAGGGAATGGTGCCGGTGTGCACCGAGACACCTCCGACGCGACAGCGGTTTTCGACGACGAGCACCGACTTGCCCAGCTTGGCCGCTTGAACGGCAGCGCGCCGCCCTGCCGGTCCGCTGCCTATCACGATCAGTTCGTAGCGCATCGCATCCCCCGGGCGACCCGCTCATGCGAGTCCGATACGCCTTTCTGCACCTCAATCTTGGATATATGGTTAACGCGTGACGATAATCATGTTGCGGAAAGTTCCGGTGTTCCCCGCCGGCCGAAGTCCTGGATCAACATATTGACGATCCGAGGCTATCGAGCGCGGTGTGGACCGGAGGGCGACATGAGCCAATCTGAACCAGTCCCGGCTGCCGAAGGCGAGATCGCGGATGTTCGATCGCGTCGGGATCAATCCTCGGCCTTGACCTTCGGCTTGGCACCGCCACCCTTCTTCGGGCGCTTGGGAGCCGCGGCCACGATTTCGAACGACAGCGCGTCGTCCCTGAACTTCACCTTGACCTCGCCGCCATGGACGAGTTTGCCGAACAGCAGCTCCTCGGCCAGCGGCTGCTTGATCTTCTCCTGGATCAGGCGGCCCATTGGGCGCGCGCCGTAGAGCTTGTCATAGCCCTTGGAGGTCAGCCAGGTCTTGGCCTCGTCGTCGAGGCTGATGTGCACCTCGCGGTCGGCAAGCTGCAGCTCAAGCTGGAGGATGAACTTCTCGACCACGCGCGACACGACTTCGGGCGGCAGATAGCTGAACGCTACGATCGCATCGAGCCGGTTGCGGAACTCCGGCGTGAACATCTTCTTGACCGCGTCCTCGTCCTCGCCCTCGCGGGTGAGATTGCCGAAGCCGAGCGACTCGCGCGCCATGTCGGCCGCGCCGGCATTGGTCGTCATGATCAGGATCGTGTTGCGGAAATCGACCGTCTTGCCGTGGTGATCGGTGAGCTTGCCGTTGTCCATCACCTGCAGGAGGATGTTGAACAGGTCCGGATGGGCTTTCTCGATCTCGTCGAGCAGCAGCACGCAATGGGGATGCTGGTCGACCGCGTCGGTCAGCAGGCCGCCCTGATCATAGCCGACATAGCCCGGGGGGGCGCCGATCAGCCGGCTGACCGAATGGCGCTCCATATATTCGGACATGTCGAAGCGCTGGAGCGGGATGCCGAGGATGGAGGCGAGTTGGCGGGCGACCTCGGTCTTGCCGACGCCGGTGGGGCCGGAGAAGAGATAGTTGCCGATCGGCTTGTCGGGATCGCGCAGGCCGGCGCGGCTGAGCTTGATCGCCGAGGAGAGCGTCTCGATCGCCTTGTCCTGGCCGAACACGACGCGCTTGAGATCGGTCTCGAGCGAGCCGAGCACCTTCTTGTCGTCGGTCGAGACCGACTTGGCCGGAATCCGGGCCATCGTGGCGATAACGGCCTCGATTTCCTTGGGCGTGATGATCTTCTTGCGTTTGGCCGGGGGCACCAGCATCTGCGAGGCGCCGACCTCGTCGATCACGTCGATTGCCTTGTCGGGCTGCTTGCGGTCGTTGATGTAGCGCGACGACAGCTCGACCGCTGCCTTGATCGCATCGGGCGTGTACTTGACGTTGTGATGCTCCTCGAAGGCCGTGCGCAGGCCTGCGATGATCTTGATCGTGTCCTCGATCGTCGGCTCGTTGACGTCGATCTTCTGGAAGCGCCGCAGCAGCGCGCGGTCCTTCTCGAAATGGTTGCGGAATTCCTTGTAGGTGGTCGATCCGATGC
>CAMLSA010000053.1 GCA_946482655.1 uncultured Sphingomonas sp.
GATATTCTCATCGATCAGCCGACGCCCGAGGACCAGATCCTGATCGACGCCTTCCGGACGATGAAGACGCCGACCTATCTTGGCTTCGCATCGAACGCGACCAACAAGACCTTCATGACACTCGATCAGGAAAATTTCCTGCGCGACTTCCTGAACCAGACCAAGCCCGGCAATGTCCACCCGACGAGCATCCGCCTGCTCGCCGACGATGACGGCGTGATGCGCAGCTGGCCGAATCAGCCGCGCGAACTGCCGCCGCTGATGGCCAATTCGCTGACGCAGGGCTACGAAAGTTTTCGCGACTTCCAGGGATCGATCCGATACCGGCTGCCGAAGTTCGAGGACCGCCCGGTCTTCGACAAGTTCCCCATCGAGATCATCGCCAATCCGGACCTGATCGAGGCCTTCAGACCGCAGATCCAAGGCCGGTATATCCTGATCGGCGGGGACATTCCCGATGTCGACCAATTCATCACGCCGGCCTCGCGCATCAACCAGGGCGAAACGACGATCGGCCTCGAAATTCACGCGACGCTACTCGCCCAGATGCTTGATAACATCATGCCGAAGCGAATCGCCGGCTGGGGCTTGTGGCTGATCGCGCTCGGCGTCGTGGCGCTCGGCGCGCTGACCGCCGTGTCGAACATGAAGATCTGGAAGCTCAGCCTGATGCTGCTGATCCAAGCGGCCGCGATCGTGGCGGCGCCCTTCATCTGGCAGTTCAACGGCGTCGACACCCAGGGGCTGCCGGTATTCGGCTGGCTGATCGGCTGGGTGTTCGCCTACTCGGCGGTGGGCACCGCAGCTCGTGGCATCAATTCGGAGCAGCGCAATTTCGCACAGTCGGCGCTCGGAAAATATCTGCCCCGCGACATCGCCGCCGACATCATGAAGAATCCTGAGCGCCTCCAGCTCCATGGCGAGAAGCGCGAGATCTTCGCGCTGTTCAGCGACCTCGAGGGCTTCACCAAGCTCAGTCATCAGATCGAGCCGGAAATGGTGGCCTTCCTGCTCAACAAATATCTCGACGTGCTATCGGAGACCGTCCTCGAATATGGCGGCACCATCGACAAGTTCGTCGGCGACGCGATCGTCGCCTTCTGGGGCGCGCCGATCAGCCGGCCCGACGATGCCGACCGCGCGGTCAAATGCGCGATCGCCATGTACGAAGCTGGAGAGAAATTCCGCCGGGAGGCGCCCGAAGGCGTGCCGCCGATCGGCGTGACCCGGGTCGGCGTTCATCGCGGTGAGGCGATCGTCGGCAATTTCGGCGGCGAAGGCCGCATCCAATACACCGCGCTCGGCGACTCGATGAACACCGCTTCGCGCCTCGAAGGCGCGAACAAATATCTCAAGACCAAGACTTTGGTCAGCGATACCGTCGTCGAGAAGTCGACATTCGGCCTCTTCCGTCCGATGGGCAGGATCGCCGTTTCCGGGCGGTCGACCCCGATGATTATTTTCGAACCGGTTCCGCATTTTTCCATGGAGGCTGTGCAACAGTTCACAGACACGCTCCGTAGATTCGACGATGGAGATGTCAGTGTATTGGCCGAGTTCGAACAAATGGCCGTAACGAATCCTGATGATCTGGCGCTATCGAATCTGATAAAGCGTCTTCATGAGGTAGGACCTGGAGGTTATAGTGCCCTGGACAAATAAACGCCGGCCGCAGGCTGTACTCGCGGCATTCGCAGGATTGATGCTCGCAGGTACCGCCGTCGCGGCGCCGCTGGTCGTCCGCTCGGCGGGCCCGTCGGCCAAGACCTACCCGGCGGGGAAGGCGCTTGCCGACAATGCGAAGATCACGCTCAAGGCGGGTGATACGATCGTCCTGCTCGACGGCCGGGGTACCCGCACGCTGAGCGGTCCCGGCACCTTCAACGCCACCGCCTCGGCGACCGCCGCCGCGACCACGGGCTCGACGCTCAACGCACTGGTTTCCGGCGGTGGCGAGCGCCGCGCGCGGATCGGAGCGGTGCGCAGCGCCAGCGGCATCGATAAAAATGCCGGCAAGAACCCGAACGTCTGGTACGTCGACATCGGCCGCAGCTCGAACATGTGCATCGCCGACACCTCGACCGTAACGGTGTGGCGCCCCGACGCGACCTCGGCAGCGACCGTCACCGTCACCGGCCCCGGCGGTGCTTCGGGTAAGATCGACCTCGCTCCCGGTCAGGCCGCCGCGCTGTGGCCGGCGGACGTGCCGGTCACCAACGGCGGCCAGTACAAGCTGAGCTGGGAGGGGGCCAAGGCACCGACCGCACTCAAGTTCGTGGTGGTCAAGCCCGGCTCGGCAGGGCTTGAGGACATGGCCCAATCGCTGATCAAGGCGGGTTGCAATGCGCAACTCGATCTCCTGATCCAGACGGTTGCGCTGCCCGACGGAGCTCCGAAAGGCTGAACTCCTGGTGGGAATCGGAAAAGGGCCGGCGGGGCGACTCGCCGGCCTTCTTCGTTGGCGCGCGCTATCACCGCGGCGAGCGGCGCAAAATCCCTCTGGAGCCTTGGCCGTTATCGCCTATGGAAGCGCGCATGACCGACACCGATCCCTTCGGCGCTCCGTTGATGCTGTTCGACAGCCTTACCCGCGCCGCGCGCCCGTTCGCACCGATCGATCCCGCGATGGTGCGGCTCTACAGCTGCGGACCCACCGTCTATAATTTCGCCCATCTCGGCAATCTGCGGGCCTATGTCTTCACCGACACGTTGCGCAGAACGCTCAACTGGAAGGGCTGGCCGGTCAATCATGTCATCAACATCACCGATGTCGGGCACCTCGCCTCCGATGCCGACGAAGGCGACGACAAGATGGAGACGGCCGCGGCCAAGGCGGCCAAGACGATCTGGGAGATCGCCGCCTTCTACACCGAGGCGTTCAAGGCCGATCTGAAGGCGCTCAACATCGCCTCGCCGACTCTGTGGAGCGTAGCCACGGACCATATACAGGACATGATCGCCTTCGCCCGGACGATCGAGGACGCCGGCGCCAGCTACGAGCTCGACAACGGCCTCTATTTCGACACTTCGAAAGTACCGGAATATGGCCGCCTGGCGGGCGCCCGCGCCGACGACACCGTCGCCCGCATCGCCGAGGTCCAAGGCAAGCGCAATCCCGCCGACTTCGCACTGTGGCGGCGTTCGGCACCGGGCGAGCGGCGTCAGATGGAATGGCTGTCGCCCTGGGGCCCCGGCGCGCCGGGCTGGCACCTCGAATGCTCGGTGATGAGCATGAAATATTTGGGCACGCAGTTCGATATCCACACGGGCGGCATCGACCATCGCGAGATCCACCATTGCAACGAGATCGCGCAGAACCAGGCTTTCACCCGCTCGGGCGAGTCAGGCGCCAATTTCTGGATGCACAATAATTTCCTCGTCGATCGCGGCGGCAAGATGTCCAAATCGAAGGGCGGTTTCGCGACGCTCGCGAGCGTGATCGCCAAGGGGGTCCATCCCCTCGCCTACCGGCTGCTCTGCCTGTCGGCGCATTATCGCTCAGAGCTGGAATTCTCGCCCGAGGCGCTGACCGCGGCGCTGACGCGGCTGCAGCGGCTGGTGATCGCGGCCGAGCAGCTCCGCGCACAGGCCGGGCATCCCGAATGGCTACGGATCGTGGATGAGGCGTCGGCCAGTAAAGGCGCATCCTTCGCTTATCAGCGGTCTGTCGTGGAGCATGGCCTGACTCCCGGCGCGCAGGCTCTCATCGCCAAGTTCGACGAAGCGTTGGCAAACGATCTCATGGTGCCCCAGGCTCTACCGCTGCTCGAGATAGCGCTTTCGAACAAAACCCTGGCAACCGACGAAAAACTGCGCGTCGTGGCCAGCATGGACCTTGCGCTGGGGCTGGATCTGCTGAACATTCGGCGGGTCGACTTGCGAGTGCGTCCGGCGGACGCCAGGCTAACGGAAACCGACATCGACAAGCTTGTCGAGCTACGCCAGGACGCACGTGCCAACAAGGATTACGCCAGCTCCGACGCTATTCGGGATAGCCTTGAAAAGCGCGGCGTCGCGGTCATGGATGGAGCGGGCGCAATGCGCTGGGACTGGATTCTCGATATCTGAAACAAAACTGCGGAGTAAACCCGCAAGCGACTGTAAAAAACCCTGTTCCCCGTCGCCGAAATGACATAGCAATCCACGATCTTGCGTCGCCGTAGCAGGGCCGCGACGCAAACAGGGGGAGCATCACATGGCGACCAAGGCATCCGATTTGTTCATCCAGTGCCTGGAGGAAGAGGGCTGCGAATATATCTTCGGCGTCCCCGGAGAAGAAAATCTCGACATGCTCGACAGCTTGTCGCGATCGAAAAAGATAAAGCTGATCCTTACCAGGCACGAACAGGGTGCCGGCTTCATGGCCGCAACCTATGGCCGCCACACCGGCAAGACCGGCGTCTGCATGGCGACGCTCGGGCCCGGCGCCACCAACTTCGTCACAGCGGCCGCCTATGCGCAACTCGGTGGCATGCCGATCCTGATGGTCACCGGCCAGAAGCCGATCAAGAAGTCGAAGCAGGGCCGCTTCCAGATCCTCGACGTGGTCGACATGATGAAGCCGATCACCAAGTTCACCCATCAGCTCGCCTCGGCGGACAACATCCCGAGCCGCATCCGCGAAGCCTATCGCCTTGCCGAGGAAGAGAAGCCGGGCGCCACTCATATCGAGTTCCCCGAGGACGTCGCCGACGAGCATACTGATTCGGTGCCGATCAAGCCGTCGCTGGCCCGTCGCCCCTCGGCGGAGCCGAAGGCGGTGCGGGCCGCGGTCAAGATGATCGAGGACGCCAGATCACCGGTTCTGGTGATCGGCGCCGGCGGCAATCGCAAGCAGACCGGCCGGATGCTGCTCCAGTTCATCGAGAAGACCGGCATCCCCTTCGTGACCACGCAACTCGGCAAGGGCGTGATCGACGAATGCCATCCGAAGTTCCTCGGCTGCGCGGCGCTGTCGGCGGGCGATTTCGTGCACCGCTCGATCGAGCATGCCGATCTGATCGTTAACATCGGCCACGACGTGATCGAGAAGCCGCCCTTCTTCATGAGGGAAGGCGGCACACCGGTTATCCACATCAGCACCAAGTCGGCCGAAGTCGACCCGGTCTATTTCCCCAATGTCGAGGTGATCGGCGACATCGCCAACGCCATTTGGCAGATGAAGGAGGACATCGTCCCCTCGGGTCGCTGGGATTTCGGCTTCATGCTGAAGGCGCGGGCGGCCGAGGTGGCCCATACCGAATCGCTGGAAGGCGACACCCGCTTCCCGATCTTCCCGCCGCACCTCGTCCGCGAGATCCGCAGCGCGATGCCGGCGGACGGCATCATCTGCCTCGACAACGGCGTCTACAAGATCTGGTTCGCCCGCAACTATCCGGCGCGCCAGCAGAACACCGTATTGCTCGACAATGCCCTCGCGACGATGGGCGCGGGTCTGCCGTCGGCGATGGCCTCGGCCATGGTCTATCCCAACAAGAAGATCATGGCGATCTGCGGCGACGGCGGCTTCATGATGAACAGCCAGGAGATGGAGACCGCGGTGCGCCTCGGTCTCAACATCACTGTGCTGATCCTCAACGACTCGTCCTACGGCATGATTCGTTGGAAGCAGGCGAACATGGGCTTCGAGGACTGGGGCCTCACCTATGGCAATCCCGACTTCGTCAAATATGCGGAGGCCTATGGCGCCATGGGCCACCGCGTCGAAAGCGCGGATCATTTGACCAAGCTGCTCAAGCACTGCCTCGATACGCCCGGCGTTCACCTGATCGACTGTCCCGTCGACTATTCGGAGAACGACCAGATCCTGAACAAGGACATCAAGGACCTCAGCAAGAAGGTTTGATTGAGCCGTTATCCTCGAAGGCGGGGATCCATAGCCTCTGATCATCGAGCATATGGATCCCCGTTTCAGCGGGATGATGATGAAATGGATGGTCACCGATGAAGCTTCAGGAAACCTACCCGCTCTACCTCGCCAACGAGGCGCAGCAGCCGAATACCGACCTCGAGGTGACCGACAAGTTCACTGGCGAGGTGGCGACGCTGGTTGCGCTGGCGGATGCCGAAACGATCGGCGCCGGCATCGAATGGGCGGTGAAGGCGGCCGAACCGATGGCGAAAATGGCCAGTTATGAGCGGCAGGCTGTTCTCCAGCATTGCGTCGACCGCTTCACCGCGCGCAAGGACGAGTTGGCCTACGCGCTGTGCGTCGAGGCGGGCAAGCCGATCAATGATTCGCGGGGCGAGGTCGGCCGCCTGATCGACACCTTCCGGATCGCTGCCGAGGAATCGGTGCGGATGACCGGCGAGGTTCAGCCGCTCGATATCTCGCCGCGCGCTCGGGGCTACCAGGGTATTTGGAAGCGGGTACCGATCGGCCCCTGCTCCTTCATCTCGCCATTCAACTTCCCGCTCAACCTCGCCGCCCACAAGATCGCGCCGGCCATCGCGGTTGGCTGCCCCTTCGTCATGAAGCCGGCGAGCCGCACCCCGCTCGGCGCAATCATCATGGGCGAGGTTCTGGCCGAGACCAACCTTCCCAAGGGCGCCTTCTCGATCCTGCCCGCCGCGCGCGACGGTGCGGATCTATTCACGACCGACGATCGACTCAAGCTGCTGTCCTTCACCGGTTCACCCGATGTGGGCTGGGATCTCAAGGCGCGCGCCGGCAAGAAGAAGGTGGTGCTCGAGCTGGGCGGCAACGCCGCGGTGGTCATCGACGCCGACGCCGATCTCGACGACGCGGTTGACCGCACCGTGTTCGGCGCCTTCTACCAGTCCGGCCAATCGTGCATCGGCGTGCAGCGCATCCTTGTCCATGATTCGGTTTACGACGCATTCAAGGCCAAGCTGGTGGCCAAGACCGCGACCCTGATCGCCGGCGATCCGCACGACGAGAACACGTTCGTCGGGCCGATGATCCACGTAAAGGAGGCGCAGCGCCTCGACAGCTGGATTCAGGAGGCGGTCGGCAAGGGAGCCAAGCTCCTGTGCGGCGGCAAGCGCGAAGGCGCGATGCTCGAAGCCACGCTGCTCGAAAATGTCGATCCCGACAGCAAGATCAACCGTGAGGAAGCATTCGGCCCGGCCGCTTTCCTGATCCGGTTCAAGGACTGGCATGAGGCGCTGAAGATCGTCAACGATTCGAAGTTCGGCCTGCAGGCGGGCATCTTCACGCGCGACATCTTCAAGATTCTCGATGCATGGGACGACCTCGACGTCGGCGGCGTCGTGGTCAACGACGTGCCGAGCTACCGGGTCGACAACATGCCTTATGGCGGCGTCAAGGATTCGGGCCTGGGCCGTGAGGGCATCAGGTTCGCAATGGAAGACATGACGGAGATTCGTAATCTCGTGATTCGCCGGCGAAACGTCTGATAAGTTTTTGAATGATTGCACTTGCGCCGCTAAAGGGTGATACAAACTCTTGATCGTAACGGCACCGGGGCAAGCGTGACGTTTCGAGTGCGGTCGGCAGTTAGGGAGCGCCGAATTGGGGGGTAAAGTCTCGGGCAGGCTGTCCTTGTTCTGCGGTGTGTTGAGCGCCGCGATTCTGGGCTGCGCCATCCTTCTCTTCACCCTGACGAGCACGGCCCAGCGCGCCGTCGCGTCATCGTCATCCGCCGCTTCGTCATACAGCCATGTCGGAGTCGCGTCCTGTGCGGGATCGACCTGCCATGGCCGCAGCGAACCCACCGGAAAGATCGTCCGCCAGGATGAGATCCTCCATTGGCAGGACGCATCGAGCAGGACGGGGGCCCATAGCCGCGCCTATGCGGCGCTCGGCGGCCCCCGCGGCCAGGCGATCGCAGCGAAGCTGGGCATCGGTTCCGCGACGTCGGCTGGCGAATGCCTCGGCTGCCATGCCGATCCGGCCTTTGCCGGCAAGGGCCCGCGCTGGCACGTCGAGGATGGCGTCGGCTGCGAAGCCTGCCATGGCGGCGCGAAGAGCTGGCTGACCAGCCATTATGCGGTCGGCCAGACCCATGCGGCGAATGTCGCCCGGGGTATGTATCCCCTCGATCAACCCCGCGCCCGCGCCGAGAAATGCCTCGACTGCCATTTCGGCAGCGATCGGCCCGGCCAGTTCGTGTCGCACCGGATCATGGCGGCCGGCCACCCGCGCGTGACCTTCGAGCTAGATCTGTTCTCCGCGCTACAGCAGCATCACGACGAGGACGCCGAATATGTCCAGCGCAAGCGCCGCACCAACAATGTCCAGATGTGGGCGATTGGCCAGGCGGCGGCGGTCGGCCGCGCGACCTCGCTGTTCACGAACCCGCGTCTCGGCAACCAGGGCATGTTCCCTGAAATCTATTTCTTCGATTGCCACAGCTGCCACCGTCAGATCATCGATGGGCCGAATGGGCGCGCCAACTGGCTCGCCAATCCGGGACGGCCGATCCCGGCGGGAATGCCTCCGTTCAACGACGAGAACATGATCATGCTCTCGGCGGCGGCAAAGGTCGCGGCGCCGGACATGGCGGCGAAGTTCGATGCCGATTCAAAGGCCTTCCATGCCGCGATCGCCAAGGATCGCCCCACGGCGATCGCCGCGGCACGCAGGCTCGGCGCTTCGGCCGGCGCCTTGGCCGATGCGATCGGCCGCAGCGCGATCGGACGTGGCGAGACCTTCGCGATCATCGACAGCATCGCCAGCGATGCGGTTGCGCCGCGCTACACCGATTACCAAGGCTCGGCCCAGGCCGTTATGGCCATCGACACGCTGCTCAACGCCCTGGTGCGTCAAGGCTATGTCGACGGCGGCCGGGCCCGTGGCGCTCGCGGGGCGATCGACCGGGCCTATAAGGCGGTCGGCAACAGCAATGCCTATCGTCCAGCAGAATTCCGGACGGCGCTGGCTCAGGCGGCGGCGTCGATAAGGGCGCTCAAATGACATTCGCTTCGCGTGCTGTAGCTGTTCTTGCCGGTGTCGCCTTCCTGCTCGCCTCATGCGGCGGCGGCGGGGGTGGCGATGCGGCGAATCCCACGCCGACGCCGACGCCGACGCCGGTATTCGCCGTGCCGCCACAGGAAGCGCTCACCAGCGCGGACGTTCAGAAGGTCCTCTCGCAGGCGATCGAGGAGGCCGCGGCGCGCGGAAAGCCAGCGGCGATCGCCGTGGTCGATCGTGTCGGCAATGTCCTGGCGGTGTTCCAGATGAACGGCACGCCGACGACGCTGACCATCAGGACGACCAATCGCGCGGTGACGCCGACGGATGTCGAGGGCCTCGTCGTCGCCGGTTCGTCGGCAGCCAATCCGCTCACGGCCGCGGCTATCGCCAAGGCGGTCACCGGTGCCTATCTGTCCTCGTCGGGCAATGCCTTTTCGACCCGCACGGCGAGCTTCATTGTCCAGGAACATTATCCGGCCGGCAATAATCAGCTTCCCGGCGGCCCGCTGTTCGGTGTGCAGTTCAGCCAGCTTCCCTGCTCGGATCTCAATCCCCGCTACACGCCGGCAGGTGGGACCGCAGCCTTCATCGGCCCCAAGCGCTCGCCGCTCGGCCTGGCCGCCGATCCCGGCGGCTTCCCGCTCTACAAAAACGGGGTCGTCGTCGGCGGCGTCGGGGTGATGTCGGACGGCCTCTACGGCTTCGATGCGAATGTCGACGATTTTGACAGCGACGATGACGAGCTCATCGCGACCGCCGCAACGGTGGGATTCGACGCTCCGGAAGCGATCCGCGCCAACAATATCCAAGCCGTCGTCCAACTGCGCTACAGCGACGCTGCGGTCTCCGGCCTGAAATCGACACCGGCCAGCGCCCGCGCCTTCTCCGCTCTCAACGGCACGGTGGGCTCACTGGTCTCGATCCCGGGCTATTATGCGCAGGGGACGACGCCCACCGTGCTGGGTGGCAACGCCTATGGCACGGAGGCCTCGGGCTATCGCGCCGCGACCGCTTCCGAGCGCAGCTCCGGCAATGCCATCGACAATATCGATGCGTTCATCCTCACCGATGGATCGGGCGCGAACCGTTACCCGCTGCGCGGCGGCACCGACAGTGCCCGTGTATCGAGCCCGCTGACTCAGGCCGAGGTCAAGGCGGTGCTCGAAGAAGCGTTCAAGGTCATGAGTCGGACGCGGGCGCAGATTCGCAAGCCGCTCGACAGCCCGGCGCAGGTGACGATCTCGATCGTCGATACCGACGGCAGCGTGCTCGGCCTTGCCCGTTCGCCCGATGCGCCGATCTTCGGCACCGACGTTTCGCTCCAGAAGGCGCGTACCGCCGCCTTCTTCTCGAACGCCGCCGCGGCGTCGGACCTGCAAGGCAATCCGAGCCCGGACGTGCAGTCGTTCGTCGCCAGGACGCGCACCTTCTTCAATGACCCCGCCGCGCTCACCGGCAAGAATGCCTTCGCCGCCCGCTCGATCGGCAACATCGCCCGGCCCTTCTTCCCCGATGGCGAGACCGGCCGGCCTGCGGGTCCGCTGTCGCGGCCGTTCGATCAGTGGAGCCCCTTCTCGACCGGGCTGCAGAGCGCGCTGGTCCTCAACAACATCGCCGAGCATGTCGGCTTCGTCCTCGGCGCATCCGCGACCGACACGCGCCAACGCTGCACCTTCAGCCCGGATGTCGCCGGCAAGGCGCAGAACCGGCTGCAGAACGGCATCCAGATCTTCCCGGGCGGCACGCCGATTTATCGCGGCAATACGCTTATAGGCGCAATCGGAATCTCGGGTGACGGTATCGACCAGGACGACATGACCGCCTTTCTCGGTCTGTTCAACGGCGGACAGCGCGTCGGCAGCGTCGGCCATGCGCCGGCCGGCATTCGCGCCGACCAGATCCTCGTCGACATCGGAGCGGGCGTGCGGCTGCGCTACGTCAACTGTCCGTTCGCGCCGTTCCTCGACACTACCGAACAAGTCGTGTGCGACGGCAAATAATGTCGGCGGCGCTCTCCTCTCTCCTCCTGCACGCGGTGGCGCTGGCCTCCGCCGCTCCCGAAGAGGCCGCGGTGGCCGCGCCCGTTGCCGCTCCGGCGGCCGCGGATGCGCCGGTATCGGCAGCCGAAGCCGTCACCGATCCGAGCCTGCTGGCGACGCCGTCCGCGGTGGGGCCGGGCGCCACGGTCTCCGACCCTATGATCGATGGCCGTCGCCGCCCGGGCTATGTCACGGCGTTGCCGCCACGCGCCACGCAGGAGAATAAAGGCGCGGTGAGCGCTCCGCCGCCCGAAGCCTTTCCGACCGACGAATTTCCCGTCCCGGATCGCTGGCGGCTGGTGCGGGCGCTGTGCCCCGACAAGGAGTTCGTCGGCCTGCAGACTGCCTGCCATTCACAGCTCGATCCTTATCATCAGAACAGCCTCAAGGCCGATATCCCGATCAGGCTCGACAAGAAGCCCTTTTTCCTGCCGATCACCGGAGACGACTGGTTCTTCGGCCTGAACGCGGTGTCTGACACCATCCTCGAACCGCGCTCCTTCCCGACTCCCGTCGCTGACCAGACGAGCGAGCAGCCGGGCGCGATCGGCCAGTTCGGCCGCCAGCACAGCCTCGTCGCGGCGCAGACGTTCATCCTCGGTGCGGGCCTCACCAAGGGTTCGACGGCCTATAAGCCGCCGGATGTCGAATATCGCATAGCCCTCGCCTATCAGGTCAATTATGTGAACGTGGAGGAACGCCGCGTCCTCAACGTGCGCTCTTCGAAGGCGTCGCATCGTACCGACGCCTTCCTGGGTCTCCAGGAGCTGTTCGTCGACAAGCATCTCGGCAACGTGTCCGACCGCTTCGATTTCGACTCGGTCCGGATCGGCATCCAGCCTTTCCAGTTCGACTTCCGTGGCTTCCTGTTCCAGGACAACCAGCTTGGCATCCGCTGGTTCGGCAATCGCGACAACAATCGCTATCAATACAACGTCCAGTTGATCTGGCGGCTCGAGAAGGACACCAACAGCGGCCTCAACGACATTACCCGCAAGCCGCGCAACGACTTTATCATAAACGCCAACCTGTTCGCGCAGGATTTCCCCCTTCAGGGGCTGACCTCGCTCGCCTCGGTCACCGTCAACCTCAATCGCGAGAGGTCGCGCGAGCTCGATCATAACGGCTTTCCGGTCCGTCCGGCGCTGCTGGGTGATCAGCGTCCGCGCGTGTACGATGCTTATTATGTCGGCTACAGCCTCGATGGCCGGATCAAGCGCCTCAATCTGTCCTCGAGCTTCTATGGTGTCTTCGGTCAGGACCGTAATAGCTTCTTCACCTCGAAACCCGCCCGGATACAGGCATTCTTCGGTGCCGCCGAGCTAAGCTACGACATCGACTGGATCCGCGTGAAGCTGTCGGGACTCTATGCCACGGGCGACAGCGATCCGAAGGACAACAAGGAAACCGGCTTCAGCGCGATCTTCGAGAACCCGATCTTCGCCGGCGCCGACACCAGCTATTGGATCCGCCAGGCGGTCCCCTTCGCGGGCGGCGGCGTCAACGTTTCCATCGCGCCGCGCAACGGCGTGCTCAACGATCTGCGCACGTCGAAGGAAGAGGGCCAGTCGAACTTCAACAATCCAGGCACGATGCTGCTCGGCATCGGCGCCGATTTCGATATTCTGCCGCAGCTCCGCTTTTCGACCAACTTCAACCATCTCTGGTTCGAGAACACCGCCTCGCTGCGCGAACTGCGCAACGAGGGCAGCATTCCCAAGTCGATCGGCTGGGATCTGTCCGGCGCGCTGATCTGGCGCCCAAGCATGGTGCAGAACGCCGTCTTCCGATTGTCCGGCGCGGTGTTCGATCCACGGAAGGGCTTTTCCGATCTTTTTGCCAATTCGCGGGGGGACGACCGCTATTATTCGGTGCTGTTCAACGCGATCCTGACCTACTGAGGACATAATGCGGGCTTTGGGTTCAGTGCTGACGATGCGATGGGCGGTGCGCGGCGCGATGGCGCTGGCGGCGGCGATCACCATCATCGTCTCGGCGCCCTCGCCCGCCCCGGCCTCCGAAGGCGAGAAGCCGGTTGCCCGGACCTATCCGAAATTCGCGGATGCGCCGCGCACTCAGGATTGGGCCGCAGCGGACACGAAGAGCGCGGGCTGCACATCGTGCCACACCGCGACCGACCGCAAGACGATGCACCAGACCGAAGCGGTGGTCCTCGGCTGTGTCGATTGCCACGGCGGCGACGCCACGGTGAGCGTCGCTTCGCATCTCGAAATGAACGACAGCGCCTATATCGCGGCCCGCGACAGGGCGCATGTGCTGCCCAAATATCCCGCGAGCTGGCACTGGCCCTCATCGGCCAATCCCAAGCGCAGCTACACGCTGCTCAACCGAGAAGCGCCCGAATATATCCGCTTCGTCAATCCGTCCGACTATCGCGTCGCCCGCCAGGCCTGCGGTTCCTGCCACCTTGAGATCATCCAGGCGGCCGAACGCTCGCTAATGGCCACCGGCGCGATGCTGTGGGGCGGCGGCGCCTATAATAATGGCATCGTGCCCTACAAGAATTATGTCTTCGGCGAGGCCTACACCACCAAGGGCGAGCCCGCGACGATCAAGTCGCCGGGCGTGACCCCGGGCACCGTGACACCCGAACAGAAGGCGCGCGGCGCGCTGCCCGTGATGTACCCGCTGCCGACCTGGCACGTGATCCCACCGGGCGACATCTTCCGTGTGTTCGAACGTGGCGGCCGCGTGATCAACAGCACCTTCGCCGAAATCGGCCTGCCCAATTCGACCGGCAGCATCCAGCGCCTGGACGAGCCCGGCCGGCCCGAGCTCAAGCAGTCGAACCGCGGTCCCGGTACCGGCCTGCGCGTCGCCATTCCCGTGCTCAACATCCACAAGACGCGTCTCAACGATCCGTTCATGTGGTTCATGGGCACCAACGACCAGCCAGGCGATTACCGTCAATCGGGCTGCGCCGGCTGCCATGTCGTCTATGCGAACGACCGCGAGCCCAAGCACAGCCTGATCTACGCCAAATATGGCCGCGACGGTCAGACCGCGACCGTCGACCCCACGATAAAGGACAAGCTCGAGCCCAAGGACGATGGCCATGGCGGGCACGGCGGCGGCGGACATGGCAAGGGCGCCGCGCATCATGGTCCGCCCTCGCCCGACCACGACCGGCACGAGGCCGACAAGGCGGCGCACGGCGCGGACGGCGTTCCGCAACACCCGATCGGGGCGATGAAGGAGAAGGGTCACCCGATCCAGCATGCTTTCACCAAGGCGATCCCGACCGCGCAGTGCATGAACTGCCACATGCACCAGCCCAATATCTTCCTGAACTCCTATCTCGGCTACACAATGTGGGACTATGAGTCCGACGCGCCGCTGATGTGGCCCGAGAAGCAGAAGAACCCGACGATTGCCGAGCGCTTCGCGGTCCAGGAACGCAACCCCGAGGCCGCCGCGGCCATTGGCAAGTGGAGCGACATCGACTTCCTGCGCCAGGTCGCCGACGATGTGAATCCGAAGGCCAAGGACACCCAGTTCGCCGACTATCACGGCCATGGCTGGAACTTCCGCGCGATCTACAAGCGCGACCGCGAGGGCAACCTGCTCGACGCGGCAGGCAACATCGTCTCGCCGGACGATCCCGAGAAGTTCATCAAGAAGGGCATGGGCACCTTCGCCGAGATCGGCGAACAGAAGGGCAAGGCGGTCCATATGATGGACATCCATGCCGAAAAGGGCCTGCAATGCGCCGACTGCCATTTCTCGCAGGACAGCCATGGCAACGGCCTGATCTATGGCGAGGTCGCCAATGCCGTCGAGATCGGGTGCAAAGATTGCCACGGCACCGCCGACGCCTTCCCGACTCTGCGCACCTCCGGCCCGGCCGCGCCGCCGAACGGCACCGATCTTTCGCTGCTGCGCAACCAGGACGGCAAGCGCCGCTTCGAGTGGACCCTCGACGCCAATGGCGAACGCACGCTCATCCAGCGCTCGATCGTCGACCCCAAGCTCGAATGGAAGGTGTCGCTGGTAAAGGAATCGGTCGATCGTGCCAGCGCCCATTTCAACCCGCTCGCGGCGCGCTCGAAGCTTATGGGCAAGGTCGGCAAGGAAAGCGGCAAATATGCCTGGGGTCCCGGCATAGCCAGGGAGGATCGCGCCCACGATCCCGACAAGATGGCCTGCTTCACCTGCCACCTGTCCTGGACGACGTCGTGCGGCGGCTGCCATCTGCCGATCGAGGCCAACTGGAAGGCCAGCAGCCACAAATATGATGGCATCGAGACGCGCAACTTCGCGACCTACAATCCGCAGGTCGCACGCGACGAGATGTACCAGCTCGGCATCCATCAGACGACCAAGGGCAACATCATCGCCCCGATTCGGTCGACCTCGGCACTGGTGCTGTCCTCGACCAACATCAACCGCGAGCGGATCTACATCCAGCAGCCGCCGATTTCGTCGGCAGGCTTCTCGAGCCAGGCTTTCGCCCCCCACTTCCCCCACACGGTCCGCAAGACCGAAACCAAGAAGTGCACCGATTGTCACCTGTCGGCCGAAGACGACAACAATGCGATCATGGCGCAGCTCAATCTGCTCGGCACCAATTTCGTCAACTTCGTCGGCATGAACGCCTGGACGGGGCTGGAGAAGGGCATCGAGGCGATCCGCGTCACCGAGTGGAGCGAGCCACAGGCGGTGATCGGCTCCTACCTCCAGAAATATGCTTATCCCGACTGGTACAAGCAGCATCTCGACCATGGCCGCGAGCTGATCGAATGGGTGCGCGGCAAGCGCTTCGGACCCAAGCTGTCGGGCGAGCCGGACTCGGTCGAGGAGTTTGCCAACACCCATCATCCGACCAGCGGCGCGGCCCGCTGCCTTCAGCTCCGCGGCGAATATATGTATGTCGCGGAGGGCAAGGGTGGCTTCCAGGTCTATGACGTGGCTTCGATCGCCAACAAGGGCACGTCGCAGCGCATCATCACCGCGCCCTTCTCGCCGCTGGGCCATGACGCCAATGTGCAGAGCAAGAACGCGACCTGCATGGCCCTCCCGACCGGCCAGTCGATCTCGACCGAGCGCAACGATCATATCCTAAAATATTATCCCGAGAACGAAGAGCAGAAGATGGGCGAGATCTATCGCTACGCCTTCGTGACCGACTCGGTGGAAGGCTTGATCGTCGTCAACGTCGAGACGTTCAGCGACGGTGAACCGCGCAACAACTTCATCAAGCGCACCGTCACCTGGAACGAGAACAACGTCCTCGCCGGTGCGCGGCACATCACGCTGGGTGGCAACTATGCCTATATCGCCGCCAATGCCGGCATGGTCGTGGTCGACATCACAAACCCCAAGGCCCCTCGCCTCGCGTCGGTCGTGCCGCTGCGCGACCCTCGCGCCTCGGCGCTCCAGTTCCGCTATCTGTGGGTAACGACGGCCGAGGGCCTCCAGCTTCTCGACGTCACCCGGCTCGACCGTCCAGTGTTGATCCCTGAAGCCACCCTCCCGATCGCAGACGCCCGGCGGGTTTATCTGGCACGCACCTATGCCTATGTCGCGGCGAAGCAGGACGGGCTGTTGATCGTCAACGTCACCCGGCCGCTGAAGCCGATGCTTTACCAGAAGGTCACCTTCGACGGTAAGCTCAACGACGCGGAGGACGTGATCGTCGGCACCACCAACGCCTCGCTGTTCGCCTATGTCGCCGACGGCCGCAACGGTCTCAAGGTCGTCCAGCTCACCTCGCCGGCGAGCCAGCCCAACTTCTACGGCTTCTCGCCCGCACCGATGCCGGAGCTGATCGCTTGGGCCCGCACCCCCTCGCCCGCGCTCGCACTGTCGAAGGGCCTGGACCGAGACCGCGGCGTCGACGAAAGCGGCAACCAGATCGCGATCTTTGGCCGCATCGGCTCGCGGCCCTTCAAGCGCAGCGAGATGGAGCGGCTCTTCCTCAACTCGAAGGGCGATGTCTGGAAAGTCAGTGACACACCGACCTTCGCGGATTGGGTGCCGGCGCGGGACGCAAAGACCGCTGCGAAGAAGTAGCCTCTCCGTCGTCCTGTGATGGCCGATCACGCCCTGGGATGCGCGTTCCTATAGACATCCATCAGATGCGCGGCATCGACTCCGGTGTAGACCTGGGTCGACGACAGGCTCGCATGGCCGAGCAGTTCCTGGAGCGAGCGCAGATCCGCGCCCCGCGCGAGCAGATGAGTAGCGAAGCTGTGGCGCAGCGCATGCGGGGTGGTGCGGCCGTCGAGCCCGAGCCGCACCCGCGCAGCCCGCACCGCGCGGCGGATCAATTCGGGTGCCAGCGGGCCGCCGCGCGCGCCGCGAAAGAGGACCTCACCCGGCGCCACGCAATAGGGCGACAGGGTGACATAGCGCTCGATCGCCGCCTTTACCGGCGCGAGCATCGGCACCACCCGGGTCTTGGCGCGCTTGCCAGTCACCATCAGGGTATCGCCGAGCGGCAATATGTCGCCGGTTAGCGCCACAGCCTCGCCGATCCGCAGACCCGCGCCGTACAGCAACAGCAGCACCGCCTCGTCGCGTGCGGCGATCCAGGGCAGGGCCGCCGCCTCGGCGGCATCCTCGGCGATCGCGCTGATGTCGTCGGGTGCGACCGGACGCGGAACCCCCTTCTTGACACGCGGCCCCTTCATCTTGACCGGCTTGGCCGTGCCTTCACGGCCGGCGACATAATCGAGAAAATTGCGCACCGCCGACAGCTCGCGCGACGCCGAGACATTGCAGAGTCCCTCGCTCCGACGCTCGGCCAGAAAGCCGCGCAGGTCGCCGCGATCGAGCTTCGCCAGCAACCGCCCGTCGACGAGGGTGCCGCGATACCGGCCGATAAAGCCGATCAGCCGGTGCGCGGTCGCCAGATAGGCGCGAATGGTATGTTCGGAGCGCCGCCGGTCGCGGCGCAGGTGACCGGCCCACTCGACCGCCAGGGTCCGAGCCGGATGATCGTCCAGGTTTAGGGCAGCAACCACCGCGCTATCATGCGCGAAAGCATGGCGCCGAGGAAGCCCAGCAATTCGGAGCCGGCGCGCGTATCGAACCCCTGAGGCCGGCGCTGACCGAGTGCGACCACCCCGCCCGGCAAGGGCGGCTCCGACGGCAGCCGAACCAGCGCCTCGGCGCGGATCAGCTCGGAAGCCGGGCCGAACAGCGGATGGCCGCGTTCGACGCCGCGCATCACCACGCCGTCGATGTCGGCGACCGACCGCTCGATGAGACGGCGCTCGACGAACTGCATTCCCGAGGCATCGGCGCGCAGGCCGCGGTCGCCCACGAACAGCGCGACCGAAACCGCGTCGAGACCGAGTAGATCCGGCCAGACCTGGGTGACGATGTGGATCAGATGATCGAGGCCGTCGGCCTCGGTCGCCGCCAGCACTGCGGCATGGATGGATGATACCGCGCCCGAATGGCCGCGCGCGAACGCGATCAGGTCCTGATTGGCCTCCTCCACCTCGGCCATCCGCCTCTTGAGCGACGCCATGGCGCCGCCCTCGAAATCGATAACGCTTCCCATGAAAAGCAGTTTAGCGTCCAATGGTTAACACACAATGGCGTAACGGTAACCCTGATTGATATAGATGTCCCGAGGTCGTGGGAGGATGCGAACGATCGCCGCCTTGGAGCATACCCCTTGCTATAGGATGCTCTGTCCGGTCTTCGCCCAATCGGCGAGGAAGCCCTGGATGCCTTTCTCGGTCAGCGGATGATTGAACAGCGAACGGATCACCGAGGGCGGCGCGGTCATCACGTCTGCGCCGATCTTGGCCGATTCGAGAATATGGACCGGATGGCGCACACTGGCGACGAGGATCTGAGTGCCGAAATCATAATTATCGTAGATCTGACGAATGTCGGCGATCAGCGCCATGCCGTCGAAGCCGATATCGTCGTGCCTGCCGACAAAGGGCGAGATGAACGATGCGCCCGCCTTGCCAGCGAGCAGCGCCTGATTGGCCGAAAAGCACAGGGTGACGTTGACCATCGTGCCATCGTCCGACAGCGCCTTGCAGGTCTTGAGGCCATCGATCGTCAGCGGCACCTTGATGCAGACATTGTCGGCGATCTTGCGGAGGATTTCGGCTTCCTTCATCATGGTGGCATGATCGAGCGCTACGACTTCGGCCGAAACCGGGCCCGCAACGAGCCCGCAGATCTCCGCGATCACCTCGACGAATTTGCGGCCGGACTTCGCGATCAACGACGGATTGGTGGTGACCCCATCGACCAGGCCGGTCGCTGCCATATCGGCGATTTCGGCGGTGTCGGCGGTATCGACGAAAAATTTCATGAAGGCGCCCCTCGGCTACGCGATAGATATTGGCGAAGCCTATAACGGCAGCAGCAGCAGCCGCCTAGGCACTGTTGCGCGGGGGCTTGGAACAAAAGCCGGATTGAGTGTGTTGCGCGCTACCACACCGAGAGCTCACCTCCGGTTAATTCACGTTAGCGTACTGGTGCATGGCTTATCTTCCTCTTTCCGGCCCGCGCGATCGGCACGAACACGAAGACGTCGTGATGCTGTTCCTTGGCGGCGCACACCAATTGTTTCACCTCGCACCGGTCGCCGCGGCGCTCAGCCGAATGGCGCCCGATACTCCGGTGACCTGCATAACCGCCGATCCCCACGTCGCCGAACTGCTCCAGGACGTCCGCAAGCGCATGAATTCTCCAAGGATGCGGATCGAGACGGTCGAACCGCCGCGATGGGGCCGGCGCCTCGCCGTCCTGTTCAAGCGCCATAGCCTCGAGAAACTCGCGCTGCTGTGGAGCCTCGCCGGCCGCCTCTCCTCGGCGGCGGCAATCGTCACGCCGGAGCGGACCTCGGCATGGCTGCGCATCCTCCACATGACGCATGCGCGGATGGTGCATTTCCGCCACGGTGCCGGCGACAGGGCTCCCGCGTCTGAGCGGCGGCTGAAGGCGTTCGATCTGATCGTCGTTCCCGGCGAGAAGGATGTCCGACGCGCTGTGGAGAGGCACCATATCGATCCGGCACGGCTGCGCACCGGCGGCTATGTGAAACTCGATTATCTGGGGCATCTGCGCAGGGGCCGGCGGCGCCTTTTCCGCAACAAGAGACCGACCATCCTCTATAATCCGCATTTCGACCGGACGGCGTCATCCTGGCATGTGGCAACCAGGGTGATCGAGACCATCCGCGGTGACGGTCGCTACAATCTCGTCGTCGCGCCGCATATACGCATAGCCGAGGACATGGACGAGGCAGAGCGCGCAAGCTGGCTGGCTCTTGCTGAGCGCGGCCGGATCATCGTCGACCTCGGCTCCGATCGCCTGATCGACATGACCTATGTACACGGGGCCGACATCTATCTGGGCGACATGTCGAGCCAACTCTACGAGTTCCTATCCCATCCGCGCCCGGTCGCCTTCGTCAATGCACATGGGGTCGATTGGCGGAGCGATCCGCGCTATGCGGGCTGGCATCTCGGCACGGTCGCCGAGCGGCCCGACACGCTGATGGCGGCCATCGATGCCGCTGTAGCCGAGCATCCCAACATGGTAGAGCGCCAGCGCGAGGCGGTACGGCAGGCTTTTGGCGAAATCGACGGCGCCTGCGAACGGGCGGCTCACATCCTGATCGAGGCCATTTCACCCCGAATATCCGTCGCCTCGCGCGGCGGGGGAACCATTGCGGCCCTTCGCAGCGCCCCCTAAGCACGGGCCATGGCCCGTGCCCATGTGCTTCTCCTCAATCCCGCTCTGGGGCCGCTCGATTATCGGGCCGATCGCGAGCACGCAATCGAACCCGGCAGCGTCGTCCTCGCGCCGCTGGGCCCGCGGCAGATGGTCGGTGTAGTGTGGGAGGAGGAGACCCTTCCCTCGGCCGATCAGGTCGGCGACAATCGGCTGCGGCCACTGCTGGGCGTCTATGACGTTCCCCCGATCGCCGCGGCGCTGCGCAGGCTGATCGAGTGGACCTCGGACTATTATCTGGCGCCGCCCGCCGCGGTGCTTCGAATGACCCTGCCCTCATCGAGCGCGCTGGACGGGGCACGGACGATCACCGAATATCGCGTGACCGGTCAACGGCCGGGCCGGTTGACCCCGCAGCGCGAACAGGCACTCGACCGGATCGGTCAGCGCCAAGGGCTGATCCGCGAACTGGCGACGATCGCCGACGTCTCCGAGAGCGTCATCCGCGGACTGGTCAAGTCGGGGGCGATCGAGGCGTTGACCGTGTCGATCGATACCTCTTGGCCTTCACCCGATCCCGATCATGCCGCGCCCGACCTGTCCGACGAGCAGAAGCTTGCCGCCGGGCTGCTGACCGATGCGGTGCGGGCGCGCGCATTCCATCCCTTTCTGCTCGATGGGGTGACCGGATCGGGCAAGACCGAGGTCTATTTCGAGGCTATCGCCGAGACGCTTCGATCAGACCGCCAAACGCTGGTGCTGCTCCCGGAGATCGCACTCACCGAACCATTCCTCAAGCGGTTCGAGGCGCGCTTCGGCAATTTGCCCGTCGCTTGGCACAGCGAGCTTCGCCAGTCGCAGCGGCGTCGCGCATGGCGCGGGATCGCCAATGGCGAGGCGCGCGTCGTCGTCGGCGCGCGATCGGCGCTGTTCCTCCCTTATCGCAATCTTGGTCTGATCGTCGTCGACGAGGCGCACGAGACGAGCTTCAAACAGGAGGACGGCGTCCTCTACCACGCCCGCGACGTCGCGGTGATGCGCGCCAAGCTCGAAGACATCCCTATCGTCCTCGCCTCAGCCACGCCGGCGATCGAGACCCGCCAGCAAGCGGCGATCGGGCGGTATACCGAACTCAAGCTGACCGCGCGCCATGGCGGCGCGGAGATGCCCGCCATCGAGGCGATCGATCTGCTCGCCGATCCGCCGCCGCGTGGCCGATGGATCGCGCCGACGCTGGTTCGGGCGATCCGCAAACGCCTCGACCGGAGGGAACAGAGTCTGCTGTTCCTCAACCGGCGCGGCTATGCGCCGCTGACCTTGTGCCGGACCTGCGGGCATCGCTTTCAATGCCCCAACTGCACCGCCTGGATGGTCGAGCACCGTTTGCTCTGCCGGTTGCAATGCCACCATTGCGGCCATAGCATGCCCCCGCCGGCCGAATGCCCGGAGTGCAAGGACGAGGACAGCCTCGTCGCCTGCGGTCCCGGCGTCGAGCGAATCGCCGATGAGGTCAAAGGCCTGTTCCCAGAAGCCCGCATCGCCATCGCGACCTCCGACACGTTGTCCACTCCCGCCCGAGCGGCCGAATTCGTGGAGCGGATGGATGCCGGGGATATCGACGTCGTGGTGGGTACGCAGCTCGTCACCAAAGGGTATCATTTCCCCGAATTGACGCTGGTGGGCGTGATCGACGCCGATCTCGGCCTCTCCGGCGGAGACCTGCGCGCGGCGGAGCGCAGTTTCCAGCAGATCGCTCAGGTCGCGGGCCGCGCGGGCCGGGGCAGCAAGCCCGGGCAGGTCTACATACAGAGCCACGCCCCTAAAGCTCCGGTGATCGCGGCGCTGCTCTCCGGCGACGCGCATAGCTTCTACACCGCCGAGACCGAAGCGCGCCGCCTTGCCGAGGCGCCACCCTTCGGACGCTATGCGGCGATCATCATCTCCTCCGAAAAGCTCGAGGAAGCGGCCACCACGGCGCGCCTGATCGGTCGCACCTCGCCCGCGGTCGACGGCATGCATGTCTATGGCCCCGCCCCGGCCCCGCTGGCGATGCTCCGCGGACGGCACCGGCAAAGGCTTCTCGTCCATGCACGGCGCTCGCTCGACGTCCAGCGGGTCATCCGCGACTGGCTCGGCCCACTGGAGTGGCCGAGGGCGGTGCGGGTGGCGGTGGACGTCGATCCGTACAGCTTCCTTTAGGCGTAGCCACGATCGAGACCGCGGCCGCTAAAGTTGGGGATAACTTGGCACTCTTGATCGTAGCGGCCCCGGCCTCCGCCGGGGCGACGTGGAGAGGCGCTTGAAGTTAACCTTTCCAAGTGCTGAAACCCCTCTATGACAGCCTCGCGTCACCATCTGATCCGATCGATTCTGACGATCGCCGCGATGATGTTCACCGCGCTCCTGCTCGCCGATCCCGCCGTCGCCTCAACCTCCGGTCCGGCCCAGACGGCCGCCCTCGATCGTGCGATGAACACCATCTCCGGCGATGGCCGCCCGCTGTCGCTGTCGCTCCAGATC
>CAMLSA010000054.1 GCA_946482655.1 uncultured Sphingomonas sp.
ATCGCCTATGTCGCCGACCCGGTCGAGTTCTTCTTCCTTCAGGTCCAGGGTTCGGGACGGCTGCGGCTGCCCGACGGATCGGTGATGCGGATCGGCTATGATGGACAGAATGGCCGCGAATATGTCGGTATCGGCAAGCTGATGCGCGATCGCGGGCTGCTCGGCCCGGGGCAGCTGTCGATGCAGGGCGTGATGGCCTGGCTTCATGCGAACCCGCAAGAGGGCGAGGCCATCATGCGTGAGAACAAGAGCTTCGTTTTCTTCCGTGAACTGACCGGCCCCGGCCCGATCGGGGCGATGGGCTATCCGGTCACGGGACGGACGAGCGTCGCCGCCGATCCGGCCTTCGTGCCGCTCGGCGCGCCGGTCATCCTCCAGCTCGATCGTCCGGAGGCCAATGGCCTGTGGGTGGCACAGGATACTGGCGGCGCGATCAAGGGCTCCAACCGCTTCGACACCTTCTGGGGCGCGGGCGAGGACGCCCGCACCATAGCGGGCGGAATGAGCGGGCGTGGCCGCGCCTGGCTGTTGATACCGCGGGTTTCGGCGGCGCGGTTCACCGAGCAGCGTGGGTAGCCGTCGGCTCGATCCGGAGGAAAGCGCGCTCTGGCAGCGCGTCACCGCGACGGTGAGGCCGATCGCCGGGAAAGCGGCGAAGGCCGCCGGGCCGACCGCCGATGCCGCGCCGACGCCGGCACAGAAACGCGGCCGCGTTCCCCCGCCACGCGTTCCCCCCGCCACGCCCGTCGCGCAGCAAAAGCCGCTGGCCGACAGTCTAGACGGCGGCTGGGATCGGCGTCTGCGGCGCGGAGCGGCCCAGCCTGATCGGACGGTCGATCTGCACGGCCATACCCTCGACAGCGCTCGTCGCCTGCTTGACAAGGCACTTGATCAGGCGCTCGCCGAAGATGTGCGGGTACTCCTGCTGATCACCGGCAAGCCGCCGCGCGAAAGCGATCTCGGCCAGGACGGGCGGCCCCGGCGCGGGCTGATCCGCGCCTCCATCGGCAACTGGCTGCAAAGCTCGCGCCACGCCGGGCGGATCGCGGCGGTCCGCAACGCGCATCCACGCCACGGCGGAGCGGGGGCGCTCTACATCATCCTGCGCCGGGAGCGCGATTAACTCTTCGCGCTCATCTCCGGTTCAGTTCGAATCGGTTAGAGAGACCGAAGTCTCTCTAGGGAATATCGCCATGCAGATCCTTTCTGCACTTGCTGCGGCTTCGCTCGCGACGACGGCGATTTCCGCAGCCCATGCTGCGCCCCTCCAGGAGCGCGGCGAAGCCCGGCTCGCCCGCCTGACCGAAGGTCGTGTGGCCGGGAAGCCCGTGGACTGCATCAATCTGCGAACCGTCAGCTCGACCGAGATCGTCGATGGAACCGCCATCGTCTATCGCGTGGGCAGCCGGCTTTACGTGAACCGGCCCACAAGCGGCGCCCGGTCGCTGCGGCGAGACAATGTGTTGCTGACCCGAAATTTCGATTCGCGCCTGTGCAGCATCGACAGCGTCCGGCTGCTCGACCAGGGGTCGCGTTTCTATCGCGGCTTCGTCGGTCTCGGTAAATTCGTGCCCTATAGCAAGCCCGCCGCACGCGGCTGATTCGCTTCGAGAATTCGCGCGAAGCTGCTATCAGGGGGCGCATGAACAGGGTAATTGGCGGGGCGGCGCTGGGTGCCGTGGCGGCATGCTTGCTCGTGGCGAGCGTCAGCGCCGCCCCACGTCCGACCGCCATTGATCCGCATAAACTCGAATATCTTCTGAGCTGGGGCGTCGCTCGCATCGATGCGCAACGCGTTTACCGGAAGGGCAAGGCCGGCGAGGGTGTCGTCATAGCGATGGTCGATACTGGCCTGTCCGCAGACAGGGCGCTCTTCGCGCGGATTTCGCCCCACTCGATCGATCTCGTTCCCGGCCGCGCCTATGGCGACGGCGGCGCCGAGCATGGCCGCCAGACGGCAAGCCTGCTGGCGGGCGCTCGCGATGGGGCGGGGACGATGGGCGTGGCTTATGACGCTACGCTGCTCGAGATCCGGGGCGATATCGACGGGTCGTGCCGAATGACCTGCAGCATGACCGGCCAGACGCTGGCACGCGGGATCGACTATGCCGTCGAGCACGGCGCCAAGGTGATCGGCCTTCCCCTCTCGTCGCCCAAGCCGTTGCCTAGCGTCGAACCCGCGCTTGAACGCGCCGCCCGGGCCGGCGTTCTGATCGTCGCCGCAGCCGGAAACGAGGGGGCCGACGAGCCGGTCTGGCCGGCGCGATATGCCGCGGATGTCCGCTTTGGCGGTTCAATCATCGTCGCCGGCGCTGGCTCGCGCGACCGCAAGCTGGCGAACTGGTCCAACCGCGCGGGCAGCGCCGCGCACAATTTCCTGGTCGCGCCGGGGGACCAGCTCTACGTCGATTGCGATAGCCAATATTGCGGCGTGGTTTCGGGAACCTCCTATTCGGTCAGTTATGTCGCGGGGGCCGCGGCGCTGCTGCTTGGCCATTATCCCCACCTCACCGGCGTGGCGGCCGGCCGATTGCTGCTCGACGGGGCGGAAGCGGGGCGGAAGCCGCAGCCGTCCCATGGTCGCGGCGCCGTCGACGTGAACCGGGCCGCCCGCCTGGCGGAACGGCAGGCGAACCAGCGCGGCTGACCTTCCAAAAGGAAAAGGCCGCGCCGCCTCCAGGCGACACGACCTCTTCAGCGTCGGCTCGGCCGCTCCCGGCCGATCAGTTGGTGTTGCGGCGGCTCGCCTGAGCCTCGGCCCGCTGGTTGCTCGAGGCCTCGCTCTTGCTCTGTGTCTTGGCCGCTCGATCCTGCTTCTTGGCAGTCTTCTTGACGTCGCCCTCGCCCATCGCCGAGACGAGGACATTGCCCGAGCCATTGAAATTGGCGGCGGGCAGGGTAGCAATCCGATCGCCAACCTGCATCATGACCGACTGCACCGTGCCGCCCGCGGTCGAGCGCACATTCTGGACCGTGCCGATCACGTCGCCGCGCGCGTCCTGAACGACCATGCCGGGGGCGATGTCGAAGGTGCCGGCGGCATTGGCCGCGGCACTGCCGGCAAGGGCGAGCTGACCGAGTCCGCCCGAAGCGGTGCCCGCGGTATTGCCCGACGCCGATCCTGTCGCCGAGGCCGCGCCGGAACCGACCGCCGAACGCGCCTGATCGCTGGTGGAATGCGTCGTCGACACGGCCCCGTCCGCCACGCCACGCGCCGCCGCAGCGGCGCCGCCGAAGGTGCTGCTCACGGCATCGGTATCGACGAGCGCGCTGCCGCCGGCCGATCCACCGGCATTGCCGGTCACGCCGTTGACGGTGCCGCCGAGAGTGCCGCTGGCGTTGCCGCCGGCCGAAGCCTTGCCATTCTGGCGATCGACCTTGGACGAACCTCGCGCCGAAGCCGCGCCGTCCACGCCGCTCGAAAGGCCCGAGCCCAAGCTGCCGACGCTGCCGAGGCTGCTACCGAGGCTGCCGCCGAGGCTGCCACCCAGACTGCCGCCGCCCAGAAGCTGGGCAGAGGCTGGAACCGCCATCATCACGAGCGTCGTAGCACCGGTCAGAAGAAACTTGTTCATCGCTCTCATCCTTTCCAATGGGCGGCGCATCGGCCGCTCATGAAGACAACGGCAGGACGCGCGCTTTTAATCCGGAAAGAAGAGAAAAATTATATCGGATGAAAAATCAGCGCGTTGCGCAGTGTCCGCAGACAATTCCGCGACCGTATAGACGGGCAGATCCGCCTCCGGGCTTGCCTGCCTCGGCCGCCAGCAACGCGGATGCACGAGCGCGCGGCAGCGGTCCCGACGCCGCAAGACGGGCGAGCCGGCCGGCTACAAAGGGCGCGGCAAAGGACGTTCCGCGCACCTTGCCGACCCCGCCGCCGGGCTTCGCCGCGAGCAGGTCGGCACCGGGTGCCGCGAAGTCGATATGGAGCGCCTTGCCTGCCTCGATCAGTGTGCGGCCGCGCGCATCGACGCCGGTGACGGCGATCACTTGCGGGTAGGAGGCGGGGAAGGCGGGAGGGGCCGCAGCACCGTCATTGCCCACGGCCGCGACCATCAGGATGCCGTGCCGGTCGGCTGCGGCGACTGCCCGGGCGAGCAGCGGATTGGCGGGGCCGGCAAGGCTGATATTGACCACCGCCGTCCCGCTCGCGGCGAGCCAGCCGAGTGCCCGGGCGATCGCCAGCGCATTGCCGCCGCGCGGATCGCGGCCATAGATATCGGCGGTGAACAGCCGGCTTTGCGGCGAAACGCCGCGCACCGCGCCCCGGCCGACCAGGATCGAGGCAATCGCGGTTGCGTGACCGCCGGGGGCGGGGGCTCCCTCGGCGAAGCCGCGCTGCACGATGTTGGTCGGCAGCGCCGGATGCTGGGCGATACCGCCGTCGATCAGGCCGATCGCCGCGCCCCGCCCGGTCGCGCGTCCAGTTATGGCTTGACCCGCCTGCACGGCCGCCGTCGCGCCGCTTTGCTGATAGATCGGATTGGACTGGATCGTCGCCGCGGGGATCAGCTTCGCCAGTTGCCTTTCGGCTTTGGCGAGGCTCATCCCTGCAGGCGCACGCAGCCGGGTCGAGCTGATGCCAAGGCCTTCGATCTCATCTTGTCCGACGACGGTAAATCCCGCCGCCGCGGCGGCCTGGAGCGCAGCGGCCGGCGCGTCGAGCGCGATCAGCTCGCCCTTCACGGCGGGATCGCCGCGCGCGTCGAACTCGAGCGCCTGCGGATTGCGGCGGACGAGCACGTCGAGCCGGACGAGCCGAGTGCGTGCGAGCCGTTCGACCAGCCCGGCCGCGCGGTCGCTGGTATCCGAAAGCGTCTCGCCGACTCTGTCGCCCAGCCGTCCGACGCCGCCGGTCACCTGGCCGAGACTTCCCCCGAGCGGCGGCAGCAGCTGCGCCACCGCCGCGCCCGAAAGCGTCAGCAGCGCCACCAGCGCCATATATTTTCCGCCCTTCCGCACCGGAACCGTGATCCTTTCATGGCCGTTATGATCAACATTCGTCATTGCATCTGGTTTCATGGGATTAAACGCGCCGATCCGTCCGTTTCATCCACAAGGGCGGTAAGGCATGGCGGATTGCGGAAGGACAAAAGCGATTTGACCGCTTTCGAACGCGAGCTGCTGGCATTGTTGCCCCGGCTGCGGCGGTTCGCCCGCGCGCTGGCGGTCGATGCCGCCGACGCCGACGATCTGTGCCAGGTCGCGCTCGAACGCGCTCTCAAGGCAGAGACGCTATGGGAACGAGGAACGAGACTGGATTCGTGGATGTACAGGATCATGCGCAACTGCTGGATCGATGAGGTTCGCGCCCGCAAGCGCCGCTCGGAAACCTTCGTCGCCGAGGAAGAGGGAGACCAGGTAGGCGAGGCCGATGACCGCCGGATCGAGGCGCGCGTCGAACTGGGCAATGTCGACCGGGCGATGGCGGCGCTGCCGCAGGATCAGCGCGAGATCATCGCGCTGATCCTGGTCGAGGGGCTGGCCTATAAGGAAGCGGCCGAGCTGCTCGGTCTGCCGATGGGAACGGTGACCTCGCGGCTGGTGCGCGGTCGGCAGGCGCTGTTGGAGATGCTGGGAGAAGCGGCATGACGCAGGACCAGATCATCGCCTATGTCGATGGTGAGCTTGGGCCGCTCGAAGCGCTGCGCCTCGAGCGCGCGATGGAGGCCGATCCGGCGATCGCCGCCCAAGTCGAACGCCACCGCAATTTGCGCGAGGCGGTCGCCGGCCATTTCGCGCCTGTGGCCGAGGAGCCGCTGCCTGAAAGACTGAGCGGATTGCTCCACGGGGAGAACAATGTCGTCGCTTTTCCCCAGCCCCGCCGGACCGAGAGCCGGTCAGGTCAGGGTGGCCGCTACGCCGCGCTCGCCGCGATGCTGGTCGCCGGGTTGATGGTGGGGCAGCTTCTGCCGCGCACGGCTTCCGGCCCGATCGGCCAGCAGGGTGAAGTGGTGATGGCGCAGGGCGAGCTCGCCGACGCGCTCGACAGCCAGCTCGCCTCGGCTCCGCAGGCTTCGCCCTACCGGATCGGGGTCAGCTTCCGCAGCACCGACAACCGCTATTGCCGGACCTTCTCGGCGGCGGCGGGGGCGGGCATAGGCTGCCATGATGAGCGAGGATGGGCGCTCGAACGCTTTGTCGCGGGTGGGCCGGCCGGACGGGCCGGCGCCTATGCCCAGGCCGCGAGCCCGTCGGCGGAGATTTCGGCCGCTGCACAGGACATGATGGCGGGCGCTCCGCTTGACTCCCGACAGGAGAAGGAGGCCAAGGCTCGGGGCTGGAGGACGAAGAGGGGTTGAGCTTACCGTCGGCCCGGCCGACGGGCGACGAGTCCATTCGTTCCTCATAGGAACGGATGTTTCAAATATTATCCAGATAGTGTTGAATAAGCGATTGGGTTAAGCGGGCCGCTTCCAGACTGCGAGGCGGGAATGACGGCGATGATCGACAAGGCGGGGCTCAAGGTGGCGGAAGTGCTGGTCCGCTTCATTGAGGATCAGGCGCTGCCCGGCACCGGGATTCCGGCCCAGGCCTTCTGGGCCGGCATGGCAGACATTTACTCGAAATTGGCGCCGGAGAATCGCGCGTTGCTCGCCCATCGCGATGCGCTGCAGGCGAAGATCGACGCCTGGCATGTCGGGCAGGACGGCAAGCCGCTCAACATGGCCGCTTACAAGGCCTTCCTGAGCGAGATCGGCTACCTCGTGCCCGAGCCCGCGCCCTTCGTGGTCGGCTCGGCCAATGTCGACGCCGAGATCGCGATCACCGCCGGGCCGCAGCTCGTGGTCCCTATCCTCAACGCGCGCTTTCTGCTCAACGCCGCCAATGCGCGGTGGGGGAGCCTTTATGATGCACTCTATGGCACCGACGCGATCCCCGGCGCACCCGCGGGCAAGGGCTATGATGCAGCGCGCGGTGCGCAGGTGATCGCCTGGGCCAAAGGCTTCCTCGACAAGGCGGTGCCGCTGGCGAGTGGGACCTGGTCGGCCTGGCAGGGCGGCGAAGCGGCGCTTGCTGATCCGTCGCAGCTCGTCGGCCGCGCGGGCGACAATATGCTGTTCCGGCACAACGGTCTGCACATCGAGGTCGTGATCGATCGCAGCCATGCCATCGGCAAGGACGATCCGGCGGGGATCGCCGACGTCGTCCTGGAATCGGCGCTCACCACCATCTGCGATCTGGAGGATTCGGTCGCGGCGGTGGACGCCGAGGACAAGGTCGCAGCCTATACGAACTGGCTCGGGCTGATGAAGGGCGATCTCGAGGACAGCTTCGAGAAGAACGGCAAGCCGATGACGCGCCGCCTCAACCCCGACCGCAGCTATACCGCGCCTGACGGCTCCAGCTTCACGTTGCCGGGCCGCAGCGTGCTGCTGATCCGCAATGTTGGCCATCTGATGACGACGCCCGCGGTGCTGCTCGGCGACGGTTCGGAAGCGCCCGAAGGTATCCTCGACGCCATCGTCACCAGCCTGATTGCGGTTCACGATCTCAAGAAGCTCGGCCGCTACCGCAACAGCGCTGCCGGCTCGGTCTATATCGTCAAGCCCAAGATGCACGGTCCGGACGAGGCCGCGCTCACCAACCGGCTCTTCGACGCGGTCGAGGATCTGCTCGGGCTCGCCCGCCACACGATCAAGGTCGGGGTGATGGACGAGGAGCGCCGCACCTCGGCCAATCTCGCCGCCTGCATCCACGCGGTGAAGGACCGGATCATGTTCATCAACACGGGCTTCCTCGATCGCACCGGCGACGAGATGCACACCTCGATGCGGGCCGGCCCGATGATCCGCAAGGGCGACATGAAGACCAGCGACTGGATCGCCTCCTATGAGGATCGCAACGTCCAGATCGGCCTCGCCTGCGGGCTTTCGGGCAAAGCGCAGATCGGCAAGGGGATGTGGGCGGCACCCGACAAGATGGGCGACATGCTCGCCCAGAAGATCGGCCATCCGAAGACCGGCGCCAACACCGCCTGGGTGCCTTCGCCGACCGCGGCGACGCTGCACGCGACCCACTATCATCAGGTCGACGTGTTCGCACGCCAGGCCGAACGCAAGGCCGAGCCGGTGGCGAGCCTCGACAAGCTGCTGACCATCCCGGTGGCGCGCGGGCAGAATTGGTCCCGCGAGGATGTCCATGCCGAGCTCGACAATAACGCGCAAGGCATCCTCGGCTATGTCGTGCGCTGGGTCGACCAGGGTGTCGGCTGCTCGAAGGTGCCCGACATCCATGATGTCGGGCTGATGGAGGATCGCGCCACCTTGCGCATCTCGTCGCAGCACATGGCCAACTGGCTGCTCCACGGGGTCTGCTCCGCCGCCGAGGTCGAAGCCGCGTTCAGGCGCATGGCCGCCAAGGTCGACGCGCAGAATGGAAGCGACCCGCTCTATCGGCCGATGGCGGGCAATGAGGATGAAAGCCTTGCCTTTCAGGCCGCCCGTGCGCTGGTATTTGAGGGCGTCGAGCAGCCCAACGGCTATACAGAGCCGCTGCTCCACCGCTTCAGGCGCCGCGTGAAGGGTTCGTAAACCGCGTCTCCCCGGTCCTACTTCACGAACAACGCCGCCAGCGATTGCTCGGAGACGCTGGCGACGCCGTCGCCATTGGCGTCGGCAATGGCGAACAGTTCGAGCGGGCGGCCCTCCGCCTCGCTCAGTGAGATCCGGCCATCACCATTCCCGTCGCTGCGATCGAACCAGCTCTTGCCGATCCGGGTAAGCCCGCGCCCGCCGTCGGGCATCCGCGCCTGGACTTCGCGATAGGCAAGGAACTCGTCGCGGCTGATCGATCGGTTGCCGTTGCCGTCCATGCGGGCGAACTGCTTCTTGACGGTGGAGATCACCTCCGCGCGGCTGATCGGCCGTTCGCCAAGCTGAAGGCCTGCCCGCGCCGCCGTCCCCGTGGTCAGCGCCAGCAGTGCCGTCAAGATCGCCTTCCTCATGCCTGCCGTCCTGAAATCGATGGCCGCCCATAGAGCGGAACGACTGACCGGGGGCTGAACGGGATTGCGCCGCCGCCTCAGCGCGGCGTCTGGCGCCCGTTCCGGACGCCGACCCCGGGCGGGGGCAGCGTATCGATAAGCTGGTCCCCGCCCAGCGACTGGTAGAGCGCCACCAGATTCTGTGCCTTGATCAGCCGGGCCGCAACCAGGGTGCGCGCCGCGCCATAGGCGGTCCGCTGCGCATCGAGCATGCTCAGATAAGGATCGATCCCTTCGCGGTAGCGAGCATTGGCTAGGAACAGCGAATCGCGTGCGGCGGCATCGAGGCGGCTGCTGGCGGCGAACTGGCGGTCGATCGTCGCCCGGCGCGCCAGCGCGTCGGAAACGTCGCGAAAGGCAGTCTGAATCGCCTTTTGATAGGCGGTGAGGGCGAGGTCGCGCTGCGCGTTGATGTAGCGCAGATTGCCTACCGCGCCGGGGGCGAAGATCGCCTGGGTGGCGGTGGGCGCCACATTCCAGGCGAAGGCGTCGCCCTGGAAAAGATTGGACAGGCCGGCACTGGCAAACCCGGCGAAAGCGGTGAGCGAGATGTTCGGGAAGAAGGCCGCGCGCGCCGCGCCGATCCGCGCATTGGCGGCGCGCAGGCCATATTCGGCCTCGACGACGTCGGGACGGCGCAGCAGGATCGATGAATCGAGCCCCGCGGGCACCTCGGCAAGCTGTCCGTCGATGCTCTCGATCGATGCCGGCAGCAGATCGTCGCCGATCGGGGCGCCGACGAGCAGCAGGAGCGCATGGCGATCCTGCGCGACGGCGGTTTCCAGGCTGGCCTGATCGGCCTCCGCCTGGGCCAGGATCGTTTCCGCCTGTCGCAGGTCGGTGCGGGGGGCGACGCCGCCGTTGAGCAGCGAGCGGGTCAAGTCGACGCTCTTTGTCGCGCTGGCGCGGGTCTCGGTCGCGATCGCAAGAAGGCTGCGGTCCGCCGCAAGGGTCAGATAGGCATTGGCTACGCCCGCGATCAGGCTCAGCCTTGCGCCGCGCTGCGCCGCTTCGCTGGCGAGATATTCATTGAAGGCGGCGTTGCTCAGGCTGCGGAGGCGGCCGAACAGGTCGATCTCCCAGCCTGCCGAGAGCTGGGCGGTGTAGGTCGTCCGCCGCCCGCCGGTGCTGGCGCCGTTGCCTGCGTCATTGCCGTTGCTGCTGTCGTCGTTCGAATTGTTGCTCGACCGGGTCCGGTTCGAGCTGTCGCCGCTACTGTACCCTCCCACACCGACGATCTCGGGCAGCAGCTCGGCCCGCTGGATCGAGACCAGCGCGCGCGCCGAGCGGACGTTGGCGAGCGCGGCCTTGAGGTCCTGATTGTTGGCAAGCGCCCGATCGATCAGCGCGATCAGCCTGGGATCGCGGAAGACCTCCTGGTAGGTCAACGCCGCTGGCGCCTCGGCTTGTCCGGCATCGGGCAAAGTGGCGGGAATCGCCGGAGCAGGACGGTGATAGACGGGCTCGAAGCTGCACCCCGCCAGCGGGCACACGACGATCGGAACGGCCAGCAACAATCTCATTCGGTGGCCACCACATGCTTGCTGCCGAACAGCTTGCGGACGAGCACGAAGAACAACGGTACGAAGAAGATCGCGAGCGCCGTCGCCGTGGCCATGCCGCCGAGCACGGCGGTACCGATCGCGACTCGCGCCTTGGCGCCCGCACCGGTCGAAATGGCAAGCGGCAGCACGCCGAACATGAAGGCGAAGCTCGTCATCAGGATCGGTCGGATGCGGATGCGCGCGGCCTCCAGCGCGGCTTCGAGCGGCGTCTTCCCTTCCTTTTCCGCCTGTTCGGCGAACTCCACGATCAGAATCGCATTCTTGGCCGACAGTCCCATCGTCGTCAGCAGGCCAACCTGGAAATAAATGTCGTTCTCCAGTCCGCGCAGCATCACCGCGAGCGTCGCCCCGATCAGCCCGAGCGGGATGACGAGCATCACCGAGAGCGGAATCGACCAGCTCTCGTACAGCGCCGCGAGGCACAGGAACACGACGAGGAGCGACAGACCATAGAGCATCGGTGCCTGCCCGCCCGACAGGCGTTCCTGATAGCTGAGCCCGGACCAGGCGATCGAGGTGCCTGGCAGCTTCGCCGCGAGATCGCTGATCGCCTTCATCGCATCGCCCGAACTCTTGCCCTCGGCGGCCTGGCCCTGGATTTCATAGGCGGGCAAGCCGTTGAAGCGGTTGAGCACATTGGGCGTCTGCTCCCAACGCGTTTTGGCGAACGCTGAGAAAGGCGCCATCTGCCCGCTGGTCGAGCGCACATACCAGTTGCCGAGATCCTCGGGGCGACTCCGATAAGGAGCGTCGCCCTGCGCATAAACGCGCTTGACGCGTCCCCGGTCGACGAAGTCGTTGACGTAGGTGCCGCCCCAGGCGGTCGATAATGTCTGGTCGACCGCGGCCTGCGATATGCCGAGCGCGCCGACCTTTTCCTGGTCGATGTCGATCGCGAGCGTAGGGGAGTCGTCGAGTCCGTTCTGCCGCACGGCGGAAAGATCCGGATGGTCGGCCGCCACCTTGAGCAGATCGTCGCGTCGCGCCTTGAAATCCTCACGGCTGAGCCCGCCTGTATTGAGCAGTTCGAGTGTGAAACCGGCCGATTGGCCAAGCCCGCGCACGGGCGGGGGGCTGACGACGAATATTCGTGCGTCGCGCACCGAAGACAGCGCCTTTGTCGCGCGCTGGGTCACGGCATCAGCGCTGTTGTCGGGCCCCTTGCGCTCATCCCACGGCGCAAATCCGAGGAAGCCGCGTCCGGCATTCTGCCCCTGCCCGCCCGGGCTCGTGCCGCTGACGGTATAGATGGCGGTGACGTTGGTCTTTTCCTTATCGGCAAAATAGCGTTCGATTTCCTTCGCGACCTCGACCGTGCGGTTCATCGTCGCGCCGGGGGCCAGCGTATATTGAAGCTGCGCGAAGCCCTGATCCTCGGTCGGAACGAAGCCGGTCGGCAGACGGAAGAATAGAAAGGCCAGCGCGACGACCACCACCGCGTAGACGATCATCGCAACGCGCGCGTGCTCGATCAGGCGCGCCACGCCGTCGCGGTAGCGATCGGACGTTCGCCGAAACCAATCATTGAAGCGCTCGCCATAGCGATGAGCGCGACCGAGCACGCCACCCCGGTCGGTCCAGGCTTCCCTGTCGGGACGCTTGAGCAGCGTCGCCGCAAGCGCGGGCGAAAGGATCAGCGCGACGAACACCGACAAGATCATGGACGAGACGATCGTCACCGAGAATTGCCGGTAAATCACGCCGGTCGATCCGCCGAAGAAGGCCATTGGCAGGAACACGGCGGACAGCACCATCGCAATGGCGATCAGCGCGGTGTTGATCTCGCTCATCGATTTTATTGTCGCCTCGCGGGGAGAAATGTCGGGATCCTCCTCCATTACACGCTCGACATTCTCGACCACCACGATCGCGTCGTCGACGAGCAGGCCGATCGACAGGACTAGGCCGAACAGTGTCAGCGTATTGATCGAAAAGCCCAGCAGCGCGAGTATCCCGAAGGTGCCAAGCAGCACCACCGGCACCGCGATCGCCGGAATGAGGGTCGCCCGCCAGCTCTGGAGGAATACGAACATCACGAGCACGACCAGGAGGATCGCCTCGATGAGGGTGATCACGACCTCTTCGATCGAAAGCCGGATGAACTTCGTCGAATCGTTGACGAACTCATAGCGGTAGCTGGCCGGGAAGCCCTTCGCCGCCTCGTTGACATAGGCGCGCACCCGTTCGGACGTCTTGAGCGCGTCGGCGCCGGGGGCAAGCTGGATCGCGATGCCGGCGCCGGGATGCGAATCCATCCGGCCGGTGATGGTATAATTTTCGCTGCCGAGTTCAACCCGGGCGACATCGCGCAGCAGCACCTTCGATCCGTCGGTCTGCGCCTTCACGATGATCTTCTCGAACTGTTCGGCCGTCGTCAGCCGTGAGCGCGCGGTGACGATCGCGTTGAGCATCTGCCCGTCGTTGGAGGGCTGCGCGCCGATCTGTCCGGCGGCGACCTGGCTGTTCTGCGCCTCGATCGCCGCGATGATGTCGCTCGGCATCAGCCCGACCGCCGACAGCTTGAAGGGATCGAGCCAGATCCGCATTGCATATTGCGCGCCGAACACATTGAGGTCGCCGACACCGGCTATGCGGCCTATCCCATCCTGCAGGTTCGAAACGAGATAGTCGCTGACGTCGCGATTGGTCGACTGGTCACTCTCGTCGTACATCGCGACGACCATCAGGAAATCGGCGTTCGATTTGGTGACGACCAGGCCCTGCTGCTGGACCTGCTGCGGCAGACGAGGCAGAGCCTGCTGCACCTTGTTCTGAACCTGGACCTGGGCGATGTCGGGATCGACGCCCTTGTCGAAGGTGACAGTGACGGTAACCTGCCCGGCCGAGCTCGATCTCGCCGAGAAATAGAGCAGGCCGTCGATTCCGGTGAGCTGTTGCTCGATGATCTGGGTAACGCTCGACTCGAGTGTCTCGGCCGACGCCCCGGGGTAATTGGCGCGGATATTCACGGCCGGCGGCGCGATGTCGGGATATTGCGACACCGGCAGGCTCAGCACACCGCCTAATCCGGCCAGCATCACGACGATCGCGATTACCCATGCGAAGATGGGGCGATCGATGAAGGTGCGCGATATCATATGTGGCTCAGTTTTTTCGGCCCTGGCCGCCGTCTCTGCCCTTGGGGGCCTGCGGCGACGATCCTGCTGGGACGGCGCGGATCGGCACACCGGCCTCGATCCTGCCCAGCCCCTCGACGATCACCTTGTCCCCGTCCTTGAGGCCGTTCGTCACCAGCCAGTTGGCGCCCACGGTGCGTTCAGCGGTGACGGTGCGCATGATCGCCTTGTCCTCGGGGCCGACAAGCATGACCGTCGCCTCGCCCCTCGGGTTGCGCGAAAGACCGGCTTGGGGAACGAGGATCGCGTTTTTCACGATGCGTTGCGACAAGGTCGCGCGGACATACATGCCGGGAAGGAGCAGCCCCTGTGGATTGGGGAAACGCGCCCGCAACGTCACCGTGCCGGTCTGCGGGTCTACCATCGCTTCGGCGAACTCGAGCCGGCCCGGGAAGCCATAGGTGCTGCCGTCCTCGAGCTTGAGGCTGACCGTCGCCGCCGCCGGCACCGCGCCGCCGCCGGCCAGCTGCCGCCGGAGCGCGAGCAGCTCGGCGCTCGACTGCTGAATATCGACGAAGATCGGATCGAGCCGCTGGATCGTGGTCAGTGGTTCGGCCTGGCCCGCCGAGACCAGCGCGCCGGTGGTGACCAGCGAGCGGCCGATGCGTCCGCTGATCGGCGCGGGGACGTTGGTGAAGCGTAGGTTGATCCGCGCGGTCTCGACTTGGGCGGCGTTCTGCGCCACGGCGGCCGACGCCTGCTTCGCCGCTGCGGCGGCGTCGGTATAGTCCTGCTTGCTGACCGCCTCGATCTGCGCCAGCGGCTTAAACCGATCGGCCCTGGCGGTGGCCGACTCCCGCTGGGCACGCGCATTTTCGAGATTGGCCGTCGCCTGGTGCAGCGCCGCGCGGTAGAGGCTGGGATCGATCTGGTAGAGCGTCTGCCCGGTCCGGACGATGCCGCCTTCGGTGAACAGCCGCGCCTTGATCACGCCCGATACCTGCGGGCGCACCTCGGACATCTCGAACGCCGTGGTGCGCCCCGCCAGCTCGACGAACAGCGGCACGGACTCGGTCTTCACCACCACGAAACCCGCTTCGGGCGGCGGCGGCATGGGTTTCTCTTTCGAGCAGCCGAGCAGCAGGCCGCACGAGGTGACAACGAGCCAGAGGCCCCGGCCTGCCAACGGGTTCTTCATGGTGCAACCTTCGCGAACAGCGGCCGGCATGCTGTTCTGCTAACGGCACCACCCTTGTTAAACAATCGCTACACTGTGCAGGTGGCACCTTTTTTCGGTGTCAAAACTGTGACATTCACGGTGCCCCTCATCGGTGCGGGGGCAGGTTCTTGATGAGGTGCAGCGAATTGCTTGCGCTTGAGGACAGAGGCAGAAGCGGTCAGTCCACGTCCTCGATTTCCACTGTCTCGCCCGATACGCGTTGCGACAGCGCCGCGGCCATATAGCGGTCCAGGTCGCCGTCGAGCACGTCCAACGGCGAGGTCGAGGTGACGCCGGTGCGCAGATCCTTGACCATCTGATAGGGCTGGAGGACGTATGAACGGATCTGATGGCCCCAGCCGATCTCGGTCTTGGCGGCGTAGCCGGCCATCGTCTCGGCCTCGCGGCGTTGCAGTTCCTGTTCGTAGAGCCGCGCCTTCAGCTGCTTCATCGCCTCGGCCTTGTTCTTGTGCTGCGAGCGCTGATTCTGGCAGGCGACGATGATCCCCGTCGGAATATGCGTGATGCGGACCGCCGAGTCGGTGGTGTTGACGTGCTGGCCGCCGGCACCCGACGAACGATAGGTATCGATCTTGAGGTCCTTGTCGAGAACCTCGATGTCGAAATCCTCGTCGACCTCCGGGTAGACCCAGACGCTGGCGAAGCTGGTGTGGCGGCGTGCCGCCGAATCATAGGGGCTGATCCGCACGAGGCGGTGAACCCCGCTTTCGGTCTTGGCATAGCCATAGGCGTTCTCGCCCTTGATCAGCAATGTGGCCGACTTGATGCCGGCCTGTTCGCCCGCGTGGAAATCGACCAGCTCGACCTTGAAGCCGCGGCGCTCAGCCCAGCGGGTATACATGCGCTGGAGCATGCCGGCCCAATCCTGGCTCTCGGTACCTCCGGCGCCGGCATTGACCTCTATATAGCTGTTGTTGGCGTCGGCTTCGCCCGCGAGCAGCGCGGAGATCTTGTCCCGTTCGGCGCGTTCGGCGAGCGCTGCGAGCGCCTCGACGCCGTCCTGGACCAGCGCGTCGTCGCTCTCGGCTTCGGCCATCTCCATCAGCTCGATCGTGTCGTCACGTTCCTGCTCGATGGCTTTTACCGCCGACACCGCCTCATCGAGCCGGCGGCGCTCCCGCATCACCTCCTGCGCTGCCTTGGCGTCGTCCCATAATTTGGGGTCCTCAACGCGGTTGTTCAGCTCGTCGAGCCGGCGGAGCGCGCGGTCCCAGTCCAGGAAGCGGCGCACGAGCGCCATCGCCTGGTTGATCTGGTCGGCACTGGCTTGCGCTTCGGCGCGCATAGGAAACTCCAATTATGTTTCATCATTCCAGCGAAGGCTGGGATCTCAGGAGGCATATAGGTGCTCCGCCCTTGCCCCACGAGATGCCAGCCTTCGCTGGCACCACGGAAACATGGTTGGCCGCCCTAGTAGATACCGTCCTGGCTTTGCAAGAATTCGCTGTCGGTCGTCGCTCGCTGGGTGGCTCGTGCGGAGCGCTTGGCGATCTCCTCGCGGCGGATCGTTCGCCTCGGCTCGCTCTCGGGCTTGAAGGCCTCCCAGATCACCGAGGCGTAATAGCTCCCGTCCGGCCAGGCACCGAACACCCGGCGGCCGGTCTTGCGGTCGATCCGGATCATGCGGATGCCGGCGGGTGCCTTGAAGGGGACGACCGGCATGCCCTTCATTGCCTTGACCGCGAAGCTGTGGAAGACGGGCGCCGCGATCGTGCCTCCTTGGGCATAGCTGCCCATTGGCTTGGGGTTGTCATAGCCAATGTAGAGGCCGCCGACCATATCGGCCGATCCGCCGACGAACCAGACATTGGTGGGGCCCGAGGAGGTGCCGGTCTTGCCGAACATCGGGCGGCCGAGGTCGCGCAGCACGGTCGCGGTGCCGCGCTCGACCACGCCCTCCATGATGTGGAGCATCTGATAGGCGGTCATCGCATCGATCACCTGCTTCGAACGCAGCCGCGGGCGCGGCATCGGCTTGCCGTCCCATGCGGGCATGTTGCAGCCCTCGCACGCGCGCTTGTCGGCGCGCCAGATGATCTTGCCGTTGCGGTCCTGGACATAGTCGATCAGCGTCGGGGTCAGTGCGCGGCCCTGATTGGCGAACATCGAATAGGCATTGACCATCCGCAGAACGGTGGTTTCGCCGGCACCCAGCGAGTAAGCGAGGTAGGGGGGGTAATCGCCAATCCCCATCAGCTTCGCAGTGCGGACTACCTTGTTCATGCCGATTTGGCTGGCCGTCCGGACCGTCATGAGGTTGCGCGATTGCTCGACGCCCCAGCGCATCGTTCGCTGCCCGGCACTCTCACCGGTGAAATTCCTGAAGCATTTCTGACCGAGCCGGACCGACTGGAAGACGCAGAACGGACCATCGATGACGATCGAGGCCGGGGTCATCCCATTGTCGAGCGCGGCCGCATAGACGAACGGCTTGAAGGTAGAGCCCGGCTGGCGCTGCGCCTGCGTGGCCCGGTTGAACGACGACCCGCGCGAATCGAAGCCGCCCTGCATGGCCAATATCTGACCGGTATGGGGATTCTGGACGACCATCCCACCCGAGATGCCCGGGACGCTGCGGAGCTGCCAGCCGTCGCCATCCCGCCGCACGACGATCACGTCGCCAACCTTGAGGAAATCGAACGCGCGACCGCCGATCCCCGCCTTTGGCTGGGTGGCGCCATGGCTCGGCAGCGTGCCCTTCGATCCGTTCTCGAAGCCGATTTCGGCCGAATTGCGGTCGCGCGAGAGCACGACCGCCGGGAACCAGTTGGCATAACCGGCGCCGATGTTGAGATTGGCGAGGGTGCGCGCCCAGTTGCCGTCGGTATCGATTTTGGCGAGCCGCCCGCGCCAGCCGGAAGCGGCCTCGTAACGAACCAGCCCGTCCCGCAGCGCGCCTTCGGCGGCGTCCTGGACCTTGCCGCTATAGGAGGTACGGACCCAGAGGCCGCCCGCATAGATGCCGTTGGGCCCATCGGCCGCGGTCTGGCCGTATCGGTTGATGAGCTCGCGCCGAACCTCTTCCATGAAATAGCCGCCGACGCTCGCCTTTGGCGCATAGCGCGGGACCACGCCGAGCGGCGCGGCGGCGGCCGCTGTGCGCTGCTTGTCCGTGATGAAGCCATTTTCCTCCATCAGCTGAAGGACATAGTTGCGCCGCGCGACCGCCCGATCAGCATGGCGCTCGACAGTGTAGTTGGACGGCGCCTTGGGCAGGATCGCAAGATAAGCCACCTCGGGCAGGGTCAGCTCACCGACGTCCTTGCGATAATAGGCGCGGCTCGCCGATTGGACGCCATAGGCGTTGCGGCCGAGGAAGATCTGGTTGAGGTAGAGTTCGAGGATCTGCTGCTTGGTCAGCGCGTCCTCGATTCGGAAGGCGAGGATCGCCTCGCGGATTTTGCGGGCGACCGAATAATCATCCCCGACGATCAGGTTCTTGGCCACCTGCTGGGTGATGGTCGATCCGCCCTTGGCGCGGCGCCCGCTGCCGACCTTGGTCGCATAATCCCACACCGCGCCGGCGAGGCCGCCGATATCGATGCCGGGATGGCTGAAGAAGGTCTTGTCCTCGGCCGCGATGATCGCCTTGATCAGGATCGGCGGGAATTCGTCATAGGAAAGCTGAACGCGCCGCTCGCGGGCGAATTCGGCGATCGGCTCGCCATCATAGTCGCGCACGTTGGTGGGCAGCGGCGGCTCATAGGCGAGCAATGCGTCGGCCGAAGGCAGCCCGCGCGCGAACAGAAACCAGACCAGCAGCGACAGAAACGCCGCCGACCACAGGAGGTAGCCCGACCAGCGCCAGCTTCGATAGGACCAGAGCCTGCGAGCCTCGGCGCACCAGCCGGGGATGGGGTTGCTGAGAGCGTGCAGTCTGAACACGGGGCGGCTCTAACAGCTTTGGAGCGCTTTGAAAGCGGGAGAGACGGGAATCGACATCTTCACTCCCCCGTCAGCCTGCGCGCGAAATGGGTCTCGACCGCCTTGCGCACGCCCACGGCGATGTTGCGGCGATATTCCTTCGACGACAGCAGGGCGAGGTCGTCGTAGTTCGAGATATAGCCGGTCTCGAGCAGCACCGACGGGACATCGGGTGCTTTGAGGACGATCAGGCCGGCGAAGCGGTGCGCGTCGTCCTTGAAATGGATGGTGGGCTCCATTTCGCGCTGCAGGACGCTCGCGAATTGCGACGAGATGTTCATCGTCTCGCGCTGGGCGAGATCGAGGAGGATCGATGAGACCTCGCTGTTCTCGCCGCCCAGGTCGACACCGTTGAGGATGTCGGCGCGATTCTCCTTCGCGGCGAGCTGGGCCGCGACCCGGTCCGAAGCGACCTCCGACAGGGTGTAGATGCTGGCGCCCCGCGCGGCCGTGTTGACCGCGCTGTCGGCATGCACCGAGATGAACAGGTCGGCCTTCAGCCGACGGGCGATCTCGCGTCGTTCGCCGAGCACCAGGAAACGGTCGTCGCTGCGCGTCAGCGCGACGCGGACGCGGCCCGAGGCGGCCAGCTCGTCGCGAATCGCCTTCGAGATGGCGAGGGCGATGTCCTTTTCCTTGACCGTGCCGTTGCTCGATTGCGATCCCGGATCATGGCCGCCATGACCCGGGTCGATCACCACCAGCGGGCGCTTGGTGCCGCGCGCGCCCGTGACGACCGGGGTCGGCAGCGGCCTGGGCGGATCGAGCGGCACGGTGATGCCGCCGCGCTGGGCCACGCGCGCGTCGACAGGCTTGGCCTTGTCGAGGCCGAACAACTGGCGTCCCCTGCGCACCGCCTTGCCGAACAGGCCCTCGCTCACCGGCTTGAGGCTTAACGTCAGGGCAAGATGATCGGCCGAGAAGGTCGCGTCCGAAACGACTGCGGGCCTGTTCAGTTCGAACACCACCCGTGCGGTGTTGGGATCATATTGGCCATGCCGGGTTGAGGCGATCAGTCCTCCCGAAGCGGCGACCCGGCCCATCCTCGCGCCCGGCAGGTCGACAGCGATCCGCTGCGGTGCCGCGAGCATGAAGGCCGATGCGGTGGCGATGGGCTGGTCGAATTTGAGCGTCACCGTGAGATCGCCGATCTCGATCGCCGAAACGGTCGCCGCCCGCGCCGTCGCCGGAAACAGCAGCAGAAAAAGCGCAAGGAGGCAGAGGGCGAGGTGCTGGCTGAAGTCTGGTCTTGGCAAAATGGCCCCGCGATACCCGGCCGGTCCCGAAACGCCGACAGCGCCGTCACTTAACCAAAGCCCGACCGCTCTTGTCCAGTGTGATGCTTGCCCCCATCTTCATCGGATGCTAGCACCGCTTGTCCGGAAGTCGGCCGATGTGCGCCTTTTGCGCGGATCTCGAACGCCCTTCCGGGCCTGCCGTCGTGATTTTGGCGACGGTGTAACAGGTTGACGATCGCATGAGTCATTTTTCGCCCCGTTCCGAACGCTGCCAGACTCCTGGCGGCGCATGGAACGGCGCCTTCTATCCGGCGTATCGCGCCGGATGTGACGATGCATCGGCTGCGTATACCCATTTTTTTTCACCTTTGATGATGCGTTCGGACGCGACGCGGCTTGCCGTAGCGCCCGGCGCCTCATCTTCAGCATATCGCGTGTGCCGCCCCGGCGATGCCGCCGGCGCATGCGCCTGGAGAGCTTTGAATGACAACCCGCATGCTTATCGACGCACGCCACCGGGAGGAAACCCGGGTCGCGGTCGTCCAGGGGAACCGGATCGAGGAGTTTGACTTTGAGTCTGCCGAAAGGAAGCAGCTCAAGGGGAATATCTATCTCGCAAAGGTAACGAGGGTAGAACCATCGCTGCAGGCGGCCTTCGTCGACTATGGCGGCAACCGCCACGGTTTCCTGGCCTTTTCGGAAATCCACCCCGATTATTATCAGATCCCCAAGGAGGACCGCGAAGCGCTGCTCCGCGAGGAAGCCGAGCATGCCGCCGAGGAAGAGGCGCTGCGCGCCCGCGAATCCGAGCATGACGAGGATATCGACGAGGTCGAGGAAGAAGGTCGCGATCATCACGATGACGACCATGACCATGACCATGACGAGGATGGCGAGAGCGGCGAAGACCGCAAGCCGCGTCCGCGCCGTGAGTCGGTCGGTGGCGGTTCCGATGATGTCGAAAATCTCCGCCAGCGGCGGATGAGTCTGCGCCGACGCTACAAGATTCAGGACGTGATCCGCCGGCGCCAGGTGCTGCTGGTGCAGGTCGTCAAGGAGGAGCGTGGCAATAAGGGCGCGGCGCTGACTACCTATCTTTCACTGGCTGGCCGCTATTGCGTGCTGATGCCCAACACCAGCCATGGCGGCGGCATCAGCCGCAAGATCTCGAACGCGGCCGATCGCAAGCGGCTCAAGACGATCATGGCCGAGCTGAACCTGCCGCGGACGATGGGCTGCATCGTGCGGACCGCCGGCCTCCAGCGTACGAAGACCGAGATTAAACGCGATTTCGACTATCTCGCCCGTCTCTGGGACGAGATTCGCGAGAATACACTCCAATCGTCGGCACCAGCTTTGATCTATGGCGACAGCGACCTGATCAAGCGGGCGATCCGCGACATTTACAATCGCGATATCGACCAGGTGATCGTCGAGGGCGAGGAGGGCTATCGCCAGGCTCGCGCCTTCATGAAGCTGCTGATGCCGAGCCACGCCAAGAAGGTCGAGCTCTATGCCGACGCGGTGCCGCTGTTCCAGCGTTTCGGCGTCGAGGATCAGCTCGCGGCGATGTACCAGCCGTTGGTCCAGCTCAAGTCGGGCGGCTATCTCGTGATCAACCCTACCGAGGCGCTGGTCTCGATCGACATCAACTCGGGCCGATCCACGCGCGAGCATAACATCGAGCAGACCGCGACCGCGACCAACCTCGAGGCCGCACATGAGATCGCCCGCCAGCTGCGGCTGCGCGACATGGCCGGCCTTGTCGTCATCGACTTCATCGACATGGAGAACAACTCCAATATCCGCAAGGTCGAGAAGGCGATGAAGGAAGCGCTCAAGAATGACCGCGCCCGTATCCAGGTCGGCCGCATTTCCAGCTTCGGCCTGTTCGAGATGAGCCGCCAGCGGCTGCGCACCGGCGTGCTCGAAGCCTCGACCCGGCAGTGTCCGCATTGCGAGGGCACCGGCCTGATCCGAACCGCCTCGTCGGCGGGCCTGTCCG
>CAMLSA010000055.1 GCA_946482655.1 uncultured Sphingomonas sp.
AAAAGTGGTGGACGCACTAGGGCTCGAACCTAGGACCCGCTGATTAAGAGTCAGCTGCTCTACCAACTGAGCTATGCGTCCGTTCATCCGGTCGTCGGGAATTGCAACCCGTCGTGGAGGCGCGCCCTTAGCATCGGGCCAGGCCGAATGTAAACCGTCTTGAGGTGATAATTTTTTGCCGGCGGAAGGCCAGACAGTCCGGCCGACCGGGAGTCCGGCGCCCACCTGCTCCCCGGAACTCTATGGCTATTATTTCTCTGGAGGGCGGAACTCATTTCAGGTCCAACCGTTGCGGGCTGCGCTTACATGTACATGCTCACGTACATGCTATGGCACGCCGCGACTAGCAGGATGCAGCCGGGGGGCCCGCCTCTCGAGAGGGCACTATGATGAACATCGCGTCTCCGCTCGTCATGCTGATCGCCATTCTGATCCTCCTTGCCGCAGTGCTTTTCACCCAAGTCGCACCGGCGCTCGTCACTTACAGGCGCCGTATCCTATCCGGAGAAGATCCGATGATCGAACATGATGACAGGCGATCCGATCAGATCGCAACGACCGTCGACAAACCGACCACCGCCGATGTGGTGGAGAGGGTCAGCCAAAGCGAGCGAGCTGATCGCATGCCTGCCGCCATTCGCGAAGATCGGCCCGAACAGCTCTTCGCATCAGCGGACGCGCAGGAACTACGCAGCCGGTGGGCCGCCATTCAGTCCAGTTTCGTCGACGAGCCTCGGAGCGCCGTCGAAGCGGCCGACAAGCTGGTCGATGATGCGATGAAACGGCTCGCCCAGAGGTTTGCCGACGAGAGGAAGGCGATCAAGGGGCAGCTGGCCGGGGGCGAGGACGTGTCGACCGAAAATCTCCGATTGATCCTGAGACGATCCCGGCAATTTCTGGATCGCCTTCTTTCGCTGTAGGCCGGCGGCCGCGACAAGCCCTTTTTCGGGCTTGTGACATCCGTCACCGCACTCGGCGCCGGCGCGCGTGCGCCGGAACTTTTAATATCGATCCGGTTCGCCCAACCCGGACCGCTCCGCCCTGTTCGCGATGAGCGGAGTTTAAGCCGGCACCTTCGCCAGCGCGTCCCTGACGGCCGATACAGCCTCTGAAGCCTTCGCCCCATCGGGCCCGCCGCCTTGCGCCATGTCGGGCCGGCCACCGCCGCCCTGCCCGCCCAGCACGGCGACGGCCGCCTTGACCAGATCGACGGCGCTGATCCGATCGGTCAGATCGCCGGTCACCCCGGCAGCCACACTCGCGCGCCCATCATTGATGCCGACGATCAGCGAGACGCCCGATCCGAGCTTGGCCTTGGCTTCGTCGACCAGCCCGCGCAAGCCCTTGGGATCAAGTCCCTCAATGACTTGGGGAAGAAACTTAACACCGGCGACGTCTTCGGGCCCGGCCGCCTCGACCTTGGCCGCGCCGCCACCCAGCGCCAGCGCCTTCTTCGCCTCGGCCAGCTCACGCTCGAGCTTGCGACGCTCGTCGACCAGCGCGATGATCCGGGCCGGCACCTCATCGGGCGCCGACTTCAGCACTGCCGCCGCCTCGCGAAGCCGCTCGTCGCGATGAATCAGCCATAGCCGCGCGGCTTCGCCGGTCAGCGCCTCGATGCGGCGCACGCCGCTCGATACCGCGCTTTCGGAAATGATCTTGAAGAGCCCGATGTCGCCGAGCGCTGAGACATGGGTGCCCCCGCAAAGCTCGACCGAATAGCTCTTGTCATCGGCGCGTCCCATCGAGAGCACGCGGACCTCCTCGCCATATTTCTCACCGAACAGTGCCATCGCGCCCGCCTCGACCGCGGCGTCCGGGGTCATCAGCCGCGTCGTGACGTCGTCATTCTCACGGATATGCTGGTTCACCTCGGCCTCGACGGCGGCGATATCCTCCTGTGTCAGCGCCTTGGGATGCGAGAAATCGAAGCGGAACCGATCGGCCGCGACGAGGCTGCCCTTCTGCGTCACATGGCCGCCGAGGCGATGGCGCAGCGCCGCGTGGAGCAGATGAGTCGCCGAATGGTTGGCCCGGATCTGCGTCCGCCGTGCCCCGTCCACCATGAGATGAAGCGCATCCCCCAGCCTGACGCTGCCGCTCAGCACCTTGCCCTTGTGCGCATGGACTCGGCCCAGCGGCTTGGCGGTGTCGCTGATATCGATTGCCAGGCCATCGTCGCCGGTGATGCGGCCCGCGTCGCCCATCTGACCGCCGCTTTCGCCATAAAAGGGGGTCTGGTTGGTGATCAGCACCACTTCGTCACCGGCCCTGGCGCTTTCGGCGCGCTTGCCGTCCTTGATGATGGCGAGAAGTTCGCCCTCGCCTTCCTCGCTGACATAGCCGGTGAACTCGGTGCCGCCATGCTCCTCTGCGATATCGAACCAGATCTCGTCCGAGGCCTTCTCGCCCGACCCCTTCCAGGCGGCGCGCGCGGCGGCCTTCTGCTCGGCCATGGCCGCGTCGAAGCCGGCCCGGTCGATGCCGAGATCCTGGGCGCGTAGCGCATCCTCGGTCAGATCGTAAGGAAAGCCGAAGGTGTCGTAGAGCTTGAAGGCGACGGCGCCGGGGAGGACATCGCCGGCCTTCATCCTGGCGGTCGCCTCGTCGAGCAGGCGCAGTCCGTTGGCAAGCGTCTGGCGGAAGCGGGTTTCCTCGAGCTTGAGAGTCTCTTCGATCAGCGGCTGGGCGCGGACCAACTCGGGATAGGCGGCGCCCATCTCGGCGACCAAGCTCGGCACGAGGCGGTGCATCAGCGGCTCGGCGGCGCCCAGCAGATGGGCATGGCGCATCGCCCGGCGCATGATCCGGCGCAGCACATAGCCGCGGCCCTCGTTGGCGGGCAGCACGCCGTCCGCGACCAGGAAGCCCGACGCGCGAAGATGATCGGCGATCACGCGGTGCGACGCCTTGTTGGCGCCGTCCGTCGCTGTCTTGGTGAACTCGCCCGAGGCGGCGATCAGCGCCTTGAATGTGTCGGTGTCGTAATTGTCGTGGACGCCCTGAAGCACCGCGGCGATGCGCTCGAGCCCCATGCCGGTATCGATCGACGGCCTGGGCAAGTCGATCCGCGTCTCCTTGTCGACCTGCTCATATTGCATGAAGACGAGGTTCCAGATCTCGACGAAGCGGTCGCCGTCCTCGTCCGGGCTGCCCGGAGGGCCGCCCGGGATATGCGCGCCATGATCGTAAAAGATTTCCGAACATGGCCCGCACGGACCGGTGTCTCCCATCGACCAGAAATTGTCCGAGGTCGGGATGCGGATGATCCTGCTCTCGGGAACGCCGATCTTCCTCCAGAGATCGAAAGCCTCGTCATCAGTATGATATACAGTGACGGTCAACTTTTCGGCCGGAATGTTCCAGGTCCCGGTAAGCAGGCTCCAGGCGAGGCCGATCGCGCGTTCCTTGAAATAGTCCCCGAACGAGAAATTGCCCAGCATCTCGAAGAAGGTATGATGCCGCGCGGTATAGCCGACATTGTCGAGATCATTATGCTTGCCACCCGCCCGCACGCATTTCTGAGACGAGGCCGCGGTCGAATAGAGCCGGGTCTCGAGGCCGGTAAAGACATTCTTGAACGGTACCATGCCCGCGTTGACGAACATCAGCGTCGGATCGTTGTGAGGCACCAGCGGGGCCGAGGCCACCTGCTCATGCCCTTCCTTCGCGAAATGTTCGAGGAAGGAGCGGCGAATGTCGTTGGTTGAGGTCATGAGTGCGACTTAGGCGAGAGAGTGCGGCTTCTCAAGCGGTTCAGCGGCTTCGGGGATGTTGGGGCTCAGCAGGTCAGCACCTGCTGCACGGCGCGACGCCAACCGATCAACGCCCGGCGCCGTTCGCCGCCGTCGATCGCCGGCTCGAACAGGCGAGCCTCCCGCTTCAAGGCATCGAGCGAGCCGGGATCCGGCCAGATGCCGACCGCCAGCCCCGCGAGAAAGGCGGCTCCGAGCGCGGTGCATTCATGGTTATCGGGGCGTTCGACGCGCAGGTTCATCATGTCGGCGAGAAACTGGGCGAACCAGTCGTTGGTCGCCATGCCGCCGTCGATCCGTATCATCGACGCCTTGGGGATCCGCGCATCCGCCATCGCCTCGATCAGGTCGCAGGTCTGAAAGGCGACCGCCTCGAGCGTGGCGCGGGCGATCTGGGCCGGACCGGTGTCGAGCGTCATTCCAGTGATCGAGGCGCGGACATCGGTTCGCCAGTGCGGCGCACCCAGGCCGACGAATGCCGGCACGAGATGAACGCCATGATCGGGCAGCACCGACGCGGCCAGCGCGGCGGTTTCCTCGGCGCTGGCGATCAGTCCCATCGTATCGCGCAGCCATTTGATCGCGGCGCCGGCGGTGAAGATCGATCCTTCCATCGCATAAACGCGCTTATCCCCGATGCGGTAACCGATCGTCGTCAGCAGCCGCTTATCCGACAGCAGCGGCGCATCGCCGATATTGGCGAGCAGGAAACAGCCGGTGCCGTAGGTCGACTTGATCTCGCCCGGCGCGAAGCAGCGCTGGCCTACCAGCGCGGCCTGCTGGTCACCGGCCATTCCCGTGATCGGCAGCGAGCGTCCGACGATGGCTGCGTCGGTCTCACCGAAAATATGGACATTGGGCCGGACCTCCGGCAACAACGCCCGAGGGATCGCGAAAAGCCGCAGCAGTTCGTCGTCCCACTCTTCTCGGGCGATGTCGTAGAGCGCGGTGCGCGCGGCGTTGGTGATGTCGGTCGCATGAACGCGTCCGCCGGTCAGCCGCCAGAGCAGGAAGCTGTCGACCGTCCCGGCCGCCAGTTCACCACGCTCGGCTCGCGCCCGCGCGCCGGGAATAGTGTCGAGCAGCCAGCGCAGCTTGGTCGCCGAGAAATAGGGATCGAGCAGCAGCCCGGTTCTGGCGCGCATCATCGGCTCGACGCCATCGGCGCGCAGCGCGGCACAGAGATCGGCAGTGCGCCGATCCTGCCAGACGATCGCGTTGTGGAGCGGCCTGCCATCGGCGCGGTCCCACAACAGGATGGTCTCGCGCTGGTTGGTGATGCCGATCGCGGCCACATTATCCGCCAGTACCTCGCGGAGCATGTCGAGCGTGTCGCGCCAGATATCCTCCGGATCCTGCTCGACCCAGCCCGGCGCGGGATAATGCTGAGGGAGGTCGCGGGCGGCTACCGCCTGGATCACGCCGTCACTACCGAAGCGCATCGACCGGGTCGACGTCGTCCCCTGGTCGATCGCGACGATCGAAGCGGTCATGCCAAGGGTAGATCAGGCATAGGCATAAGGCCCGCCCTTCTCCAGCGCTCGCTTATAGGCCGGCCGCGCCTGGATGCGATCGAGCCAGTCGACAATCGTCGGGCGATTGCCATCGAGCTTGAGGCGCTCGCGCGCGGCCTCGAGCGGGAAGCTCATCATGATGTCGGCGGCGCTGATCTCGGGCCCCGCGAACCAGGGGCGCTGGCTGAGCTCGGCCTCGACATAGTCGATATGGACCATCGCCATGCGGGTGACGATACGCTTGACGACCCATCCGAACGGTCCCATTTTGTCGATGACGAGCCGCAACAACAGCGGGGGCATCAGCGAGCCTTCGGCATAGTCGAGGAAATAGCGCCAGCGTAGCGTACCGTCGCTGTCCTCGGGCGGGCCGAAGCGCCCCCCGGCGAGCGCGACCAGATATTCGATTATCGTCGCGGTCTCGGCGACGACGCGGCCTCCATGCTCGATGACCGGCGACTTGCCGAGCGGATGGACTTTCTTGAGCTCGGGCGGTGCCAGCATTGTCTTGGAATCGCGCCGATAACGGCGGACCTCATAGGTAAGTCCAAGCTCTTCGAGCATCCACAGGACACGTTGCGAACGCGAATGTTCGAGGTGATGGACGATGATCGCCATGCCTGCTCCCCGTCATGAGGCGCAGGCCCCCGCCCTAGCCCGCCTCGTTCACATAGACCGCAAGTTCGTTACCCGAAGGTTCGCGGAAGTGGAAGCGCTGCTACCTGGGAACGAAGATCACCCGGCTGATCACCCCGTCCGCTGCCTCGATCCCGGCGAGCGCGGCGTCGATATCGCCCACCTCGATCACCGCGGGCGCCGCCGCCATCGCATCGGCCGAATGACCGTCCAGGCCGATGTCCGTGCCCTGCCCCATCGTCTCGGCGTAATCGAGCCGCCTCCCATGCGCGGTCTCAAAGATCGTCGTCCTCCGACGGGCCGGCCATCAGCGCGTCGCCGACCGTCTCGCTATTGCCGCGGATCGCGACCTCCAGCCGCTCTGCAACCTCGGGGTTCTCGCGCAAATAATTCTTCGCATTCTCACGACCCTGGCCGATGCGGATCGAGTCATAGCTGAACCACGCCCCCGACTTCTCGACGAACCCGGCCTTGACGCCGAGGTCGATCAGCTCGCCCACCTTCGACACGCCTTCGCCATACATGATGTCGAACTCGACCTGCTTGAAGGGCGGTGCGACCTTGTTCTTGACGACCTTCACGCGGGTGGCGTTACCGACCACCTCGTCGCGATCCTTGATCGCCCCGGTGCGGCGGATGTCGAGACGGACAGAAGCATAGAATTTCAGTGCGTTGCCGCCGGTCGTCGTCTCCGGACTGCCATACATCACGCCGATCTTCATGCGGATCTGGTTGATGAAGATGACGAGGCACTTCGAACGGCTGATCGAACCGGTGATCTTGCGCAGCGCCTGGCTCATCAGCCGGGCCTGAAGGCCGACATGGCTGTCTCCCATCTCGCCCTCGATCTCCGCCCTCGGCACCAGCGCGGCGACCGAATCGATCACCAGCACGTCGATCGCGTTCGAGCGGACCAGCGTGTCGGCGATTTCGAGCGCCTGCTCGCCCGTGTCCGGCTGCGAGACGATCAGCTCGTCGATATTGACGCCCAGCTTCTTGGCATAGACCGGGTCGAGCGCGTGCTCGGCATCGATGAACGCGGCGGTCCCGCCGGTCTTCTGCGTTTCCGCGATCGCATGAAGCGCGAGCGTGGTCTTGCCCGAGCTTTCCGGCCCGAAAATCTCGACGACGCGCCCCTTCGGCAGACCGCCGATGCCGAGCGCGATGTCGAGGCCCAGCGAGCCGGTCGAGATCGCCTCGACCTGCATCGCCTCGCGCGAGCCGAGCTTCATCGCCGAACCCTTGCCGAACGCGCGATCGATCTGCGCCAATGCGGCTTCGAGGGCCTTCTGCCTGTCCATATTCGAAGCGTCCCTTTCGGATCCGATGAGCTTCAGTTGCGCTGACATTGCGTTCACTCCCTCGTAGATCGGCGGACCGAACTGTTCAAACTGGAACTTTCGTACACTGAATGTTCCTGGAGAACAAGAGGTGAACTTACCTGTTTTGTTCTTCCTATCCCACCGTTTCGGAGCGCGCGTGATCGGCGAGCGCCTCGCGCGCGGCATGGCCGATCTGCTGGACCGAGAAGGGCTTGGGCAGAAAGCCGATATTGTCCAGATCGATCGACTTGCGGAGCTGTTCCTCGGCATAGCCCGACATGAAGATGATCGGCAGATCGGGCCGCTTCTGGCGCGCCGCGCGCGCCATGGTCGGACCATCCATCGTCGGCATCACCACGTCGGAGATGACGAGGTCGATCGACTTCTCGTCCGCCTCGAGAATTTCGAGGCCTTCCTCGCCGTTGGTCGCGGTGATGACCTTGTAGCCCTGCCGCGCGAGCGCGCGCTCGGCCACCGCGCGAACCATCGCCTCGTCCTCGACGAGCAGGATCGTGCCGGTGCCCCACAATTCGGGGCTCGCCTCCTTGGGCTGCGGGCGCGGCGCGGCCGTCGAGGACGGCGCCTCATGGACGGGCAGATAGATGACGAAGCTCGTCCCATTCCCCGGCTCGCTCTCGGCGAAGATGAAGCCGCCGGTCTGCTTGACGATGCCATAGACGGTGGACAGCCCGAGACCGGTGCCCTTGCCGACCTCCTTGGTGGTGAAGAAGGGCTCGAAGATCTTGGTGATGATCTCCTGGGGGATGCCCACGCCGGTGTCGGTCACCTTGAGCGCCGTATATTCGGTCACCGGCATGATCTCGATGCCAAGCCGGCGAACATCGGCCTGACTCAGCGCGAAGGTCTGGATCGTCAGCGTGCCGCCGTCCGGCATCGCGTCCCGCGCGTTGACGGCGAGGTTGACGATCACCTGTTCGAGCTGGCCGGGGTCGGCGCGGACGGTGCCAAGGCCGCGGCCGTGGCTGACCTCGAGCCGTATCGTCTCGCCGAGCAGCCGTTTGAGCAGGTTCGAGATTTCGGAGATGACGTCGGGAATCTGCAGGATCTGCGGCCGCAACGTCTGTTGCCGGGAGAAGGCGAGCAGCTGGCGGGTCAGCGCCGCCGCGCGGTTCGAATTATGCTTGATCTGCTGGATGTCGTCATAGTCGCTGTCGCCGGGAATATGGCGCATCGTCATCAGGTCGCAATGGCCGATGATCGCGGTCAGGATATTGTTGAAGTCGTGCGCGACGCCGCCGGCGAGCTGGCCGACCGCCTGCATCTTCATCGCCTGGGCGACCTGCCGCTTGAGCTTGGATTCCTCGCTATTGTCCTTGAGACTGAGCAGCACCGACGCATTGCCGAGCCCCTTGGCGGCGGCGATGGTCAGCGAGACCTGCTCGTCGGGCCGCTCCTTCAGCCGCACCGACAAGTCGCTCGCCGATCCTCGCCCGGCCGAAAAGCGGCGCACCGCATCGGACACCGCGGCCTTGTCCTCCTCCACCACCAGGTCGCCGGGATAGACGATCGTCGACTCGGGAGTCAGGCCCGCCGCCCTGCGGAATGGCGCATTCATGAACAGCACCCGGCCGTCGCGCTCCGCAACGGCCAAGCCGATCGGCAGCATGCCGAGCAGTGCGTGCAGATCGCCCGTCGCGACCGAGCGGGCCGTGCCCGCGACTGCTGCCATCGGTTCGTCGAGAAGCAGGAACAGGGTGGCGTGCCCAGCACGCTGGTCCTCCAGCGGAATCTGGATCAGCCGCACCGGATCGGCATTGGACGGATCGGCGGCTATGCGAATGACGTCGCCGTCGCTCCGCAACAGCTCGGCAAAAGCCCAGCCCGCGCTCGGTGCATCGCTCGATCCGAGCGCGCGTTGCAGGAAGACACGATTGGCCTCGATCCCGATGCCGTTGCCGTCGACCAGTGCCGCCATCACTCCCGCGCTTCCGATCCGCCGGCCGATATCGCTGCCCAGCATGCGCATCACGTCGACGATGCTGTCGAACTGGCTCGACCGCCGGAATCGCCACACGAGATAATTGTCCTCACCGCCCGCGCGCCGCACCACCACGTCGACGAGGCCGCGGTCGGTCGCCAGCTTCGAGATCGCGGCCTCGCCGTCGCGTCGGGCCGCGACCGCCGCCGCGGCGAGCCTGGCCCGGATCTCAAGCGCGAGCGGCAGCGCGGGCGGGACCGGCAACCCGCCAAACCATGTCTCGAACGGCTTGTTGGCACAGATCAGCTCGCCCGCCGGGCCGGTGATGGCGATACCGACGTCCGAATCTTCGATGCTGCCGCGCAACAGGCTGACATCGGTCTGCCGCACTGGCCGGACTTGGATCTGGGCGCGGATCATCGCGACCAGCAGGATCATGCCGATACCGAGACAGAAGGCGAGCATGAACAGGCCCGCCACCATCATATTGCCGGTCGCGCCCCAAATCATTCCGGCCATGCCCACCGATGAGACGAGCGTCAGCAGCCCGAGCATGGTGTTGAGCACGAGCCGGCCGGAACGCGGCGACATCGGCGTTGAAAGGAAATGGGGCGCCATGGCTGGGACTCTTTCCCCTCGGGAGCAACCCGTCAAGCACTCCGTCGCCCCCGCTTCCGCCAGGCGACGCCGGTCAAACTACCGGCCCCTCGCGTTATCGGCGGGCGCTGGTCTCGCCTTGGGCCAATGCGCGCTGGCTGGCTCACCATCACATTGTTGGGATCAACCTTCGGGATGCGCCGCCCGTTCGGCGCGATGCCGCTCCCGCAGGGTCCATTTGCGCGAAATCCAGGCGCGCCACATGAAGGCCGACAGCAGGTAACCCACCGCCGCAGCAACGACCGAAATCACGAACAAGCCGACGATCAGGGCAGGCGCCGCCGCCGAGGCTCCCCAGCGCGCCCATTCAGCCAGGCTGGCGCCATTTTCGACCATCGCGGTGACCGTTCCCAGATCGGCCGTCGAATGAACGAAACGATTGCCGACGACGAGCGACAGATAGAGGATGAACGGCGTCGTCGCCGGGTTGCTGAGGAATGTCATCGCCACCGCGATCGGAACGTTGGCGCGACAGGGCAGCGCGAGCAGCGCCGCGCCGATGATCTGCAGTCCCGGAATCATCAGGAATATTCCGACAAGCAGGCCCAGCGCCACACCACGGGGCACCGAACGCCGCGTGAAACGCCACAGGCTGGGCTCGAGCACGCGATGTGCGAAGGGCCGCAGCCAGCGGACCTCCTCCAGCGATTCGCGGGTGGGCGCATTTTTTCGCCACCAGTTGCCGATGCTGTCGAACATTATCCCCGGTCTCGAAGCAGCCGCTGCTGCTCGCGCTTCCAGTCCCGCGCCTTCTCCGTCTCGCGCTTATCGTGCAATTTCTTGCCTTTCGCGAGGGCCAGTTCGACCTTCGCCCTGCCCCGTCCGTTGAAATAGACCGAAAGCGGGATCAGCGTCATGCCCTCACGCGAAACCGCCGTCCGCATCTTCTCGATCTGGCGATGGTGGAGCAGCAGCTTCCTCGGCCGTTTGGGCTCATGGTTGAAACGATTGCCATGGCTGAATTCCGGCACATTGGCATTGACGAGCCAGACCTGGTCTCCCTTTACTTCGGCATAGCTCTCGGCGATCGATCCCTCGCCGAAGCGGAGCGACTTCACTTCGGTGCCGGTCAGAGCGATCCCGGCTTCGAAGAATTCCTCGAGGAAATATTCATACCGCGCGCGCCGGTTCTCGGCGACGACTTTGGTTTTCTCGAACTCGGCGGGACGTGGACGGGCCATGATCTTTCTAATCCCCTCCCTTTCAAGGGAAGGGCAAGGGGTGGGAGGAGCGACGAGAACGGCTCGATGCCGTCATCGTTGCCGGGTTGGCAAGGAAATATGCTCGCTGACGCTCGCAATCCGCCCGCGGACCCTCACCAACGGGGAAAGGCGCAGGGGCAAGCGTCAAATCGCTCCCGCGTGTGCAAGCGCTTTATCGACAGCCATGCGGCTCGCCTCGGATGGCCAAGTCATCGGCATGCGCAGCTCGGCGGGGAAGTCCTCGTAGGTGCGGGTCAGCGCATATTTGACGGGACCCGGCGAAGCGTCGCTGAACAGCGCCGCATGGAGCGGGAACAAACGGTCCTGTAGCGCGAGCGCGTCGCCCCAGCGCCCTTCGGCGCAGGCCGCCTGGAAATCCGCGCACAGGCCGGGCAGGACATTGGCGGTAACCGATATGCAACCGACTCCGCCCATCGCCATGAAGCCGAGCGCCATATCGTCATTGCCCGAGAGCTGGCAGAAGTCGGGACCGCAATGCTGGCGCTGGGCCGAAACCCGCTCCACCTTCCCGCTGGCGTCCTTGATGCCGATGATCGTCGGGATTTCGGCCAGCTTGCCCAGAGTCTCGGGCAGGATGTCGGTCACCGTCCGCGCCGGTACGTTATAGACCACGATGGGCAGATCGCAGTTTTGGGCAAGATGACGGTAATGGAGCAGCAATCCCTCCTGATTGGGCCGATTGTAATAGGGTAGCACCACCAGCGCCGCGTCGGCGCCTGCCGCCTTCGCCGAGCGCATGTGCTCAAGCGCGACGGCGGTGTCGTTCGAGCCGCAGCCGGCGATCACGGGCACCCTGCCCGCCGCCTGCTCGATGCACACGCGGACGACATGATTATGCTCCTCGATCGACATCGTCGCGCTTTCGCCCGTCGTACCGCACGGAACCAGGCCGTTCGAACCCTCGGCGATTTGCCAGTCGACAAAGGTGCGAAACAGTTTCTCGTCGAACACCCCATCGCGAAACGGCGTCACAAGGGCTGGTATCGACCCACTGAACATCACGCTCTCCCTTCACCTCGAGCACTTCGGTCGCCATAGTGGAACTATGAAGCTCGTCCGAGAAACGAATGCGCCCAATAGGTTCGGCCACCCCGCCCTGTCCAGCAGGTCTCATCGTCTTTTCGCGGTAGCCGCCCTCCTGATCTCGACCGCGGCCATTGCGACCGTTATCGCGCCTGACTTGCCGGAGACGAGCGGCAACAAATCGCCCGCCCCGGGCGCGCCCGCGTGGCGAGAGGACGTGCTGCTGGGCGCGATCAACGAATGGCGGCGTCTCCAGCAGAGTGATTCGCTCCCTTTCCAGGATTATGCCGCTTTCCTTATCGCCCACCCCGGCTGGCCGGGAGAATTGGCGATGCGCCGCGCCGCCGAGCGGCGAATCGACCCGAACAGCTATGATCCGAAACTCGTGGTGAGCTTCTTCACGCGCTTCGAGCCGCTGACCGCGGCCGGTCAGACACGTCATGCCGAGGCGTTGGCTGCGACCGGCCGCATGACGGAGGCCCGCACCAAGGCGGCCGCGGCCTGGACGACGCGCGGGTTGACCGCAGCCGACGAGAGCCGGTTGATGGCGAGATTCGGGACGAGCATGACGCCCGCCGATCATGACCGGCGGATGGAGAGGCTGCTGCTCGATCGGGCGACCACCCCCGCCGCCCGGCAGATAGCCTATGTCTCGCCCACGAAACGGCCGCTGTTCGCCGCGCGCCTCGCGCTGCTGCGCAACGATGTGGACGTCGGCGCCAGAATCGCCGCCGCCGGCGATGCCGTGAATCATGATCCCGGCTATATGATCGAACGCGCCCGCTATCTGCGTGATCGCGGCAACAGCCAGGCTGCCCGCATCTGGCTGGCACAATCCCGCGACCTGACCAGCCCGCCCTTCGACACACCCTACTTCCTCGACAATCTGCTGAGCTTCGCCCAGGCGGCCAGCGCCGACGGCCAATATGACATCGCTCTGGCCATCGCCAAGCACGCCGAACAGGCCTTCCCGCCGGGTACCCGGGTTCGTGAGCGCCCCTTTGTCGAACGCGACGATTATACCAGCCTGACCTGGCTGGCGGGAACGGTCGCGCTCGACAAGCTCGCGCGCTACGACGACGCCATGGCGATGTTCGATCGCTATGCGCGCGCGGCGCAGACGCCGGGCACGCAGACCAAGGGCTGGTATTGGGCCGGGAGAGCCGCCGAGCGCGGCGGCAAGCCCGATTGGGCGGAGAGTTTCCTCGCCCAGGCCGCCAGGCATATCGATCAATTCTACGGCCAGCTCGCCTCCGAACGGCTGGGCCGCGAGCTCGTGATCCCGCCGGAGCCGGTGCGCAGCGCCGTGGCTGTCGCCGACCGCGCCGCCTTCGATGCGAGCGAGGTGGTGCGCGCGGCGCGGCTGCTCGGCCGGGCCGGCCAATGGCAGGATCAGACCCAGTTCATCCGCCTGATCGCCGCCAACGCCAAGACCGACAGCGATCATATTCTCGCCGGCGAGCTCGCCCAGGCGATCAACCGGCCGGACCTCGGCGTGATGGTGTCGCGCACGGCACGCACCAGCGGCACGCCCGATCCGCTGCGGATCGGCTTCCCCGAGGTGCCCGTGCCGGCAATGATGAAGAACCATTGGACGCTGATCCACGCGATCAGCCGCCAGGAAAGCCAGTTCGACCGGCAGGCGACGAGCCGGACCGGCGCGCGCGGCCTCATGCAGCTCATGCCGGCCACGGCGCGGGAGCAGGCCGGCAAGATCGGGCTCGACTATGATCCCGCGAAGCTCGCCGACATCGGCTATAATGTCGCGCTGGGTTCGTCCTTCTTCGATCGCATGCTGAACTATTATGGCGGCAATTACGTCCTGGCCATCGCCAGCTACAATGCGGGGCCCGGCAATGTGAACAAGTTCATCCGCGCCAACGGCGATCCGCGCCTGCCAGGGGCCGACATCGTCAAGTGGATCGAGGCGATCCCCTTCGCCGAAACTCGCGGCTATGTGCAGAAGGTGCTCGAAAATGCGGTCGTCTACGACCTTTTGAACCCCTCGCGGGCCCGAGGGCGAATGCGAAACCGGCTATCCTTCTACCTAGGCAAGGCCCAGCCGGGCTGACGGCATGATTTCGCCTTCGTGTTCCCGATCACCGTCCCCGCCCTGCCGGATGCCGGGTCCGGTGATCACGGGTTCCAGGAACGGTTCGCCCACCTTGGCGTTTTTGCGAGAGGGGGCTTTCCAAACCGGAATGTGAGGGGCCTCGCAAAGCCTCTTGTGCAGCGCAGCGAAGCGTTGCACGATCCGCTTTGTCGATCGGGATACTGACGGAGCGATATGGCAGGGGCAGGGGCATTCGACGAAATCCGGGGCAAATTGGGCGACCCGCGGGGACGACCTGAATTTGCACGACTTTCCAACTGGATAGACAATATCCCGCCCGCCGAGCTCGATCGCCGGCAAAAAGCCGCTGAGGCGGCATTCCGCCAATTGGGCATCACCTTCGCCGTCTATGGCGAAGAAGAGTCCGCCGAACGAATCATCCCTTTCGACATCGTCCCGCGCATCTTCACGGCGAAGGAATGGTCGAACCTCTCGGAGGGGCTGGTCCAGCGGGTCGAGGCGATCAACGCTTTCCTGGCCGACGTTTACGGATCCCGCAGGATCCTGGCCGACAAGGTGGTGCCGGAGGAGTTGATTCTCGCCAATCCGCAATTCCGTCCGATGCTGGCCGGAGCCAAGCCTCCCCATCGCGTGTTCGCGCATATCTGCGGCATCGATCTCGTCCGCACCGGTCCCGACGAGTTCTGGGTGCTCGAGGATAATGCGCGGACGCCGTCCGGCGTTTCCTACATGCTGGAAAATCGTGAGGCGATGCTCCGGCTGTGCCCCGAATTGTTCGAACAGTTCGATGTGAGGCCGATCGACAGCTATCCCGACGCGTTGCTCGAGACGTTGCAATCCGTGTCGCCACGGTCGCTCGGCGCGGGCGCCACCTGCGTGTTGCTGACGCCGGGCCACTTCAATTCGGCATTTTACGAGCACAGCTTCCTGGCCGATTCGATGGGAATCGAACTGGTCGAAGCCGCCGACCTCGAGGTCGACGACGATAAGGTGTGGATGCGAACAATTGAGGGCCGCGTCCAGGTCGACGTCATTTACCGCCGTATCGATGACGACTATCTTGATCCACTGGTGTTCAAGCCGGAGTCGCTGCTCGGCGTCCCGGGAATCATCGCCGCCTATATGGCGGGCAATGTGGCACTGGTGAACGCGCCCGGGACCGGTATCGCCGACGACAAGGCGATCTACAGCTACATGCCGGAAATCGTGAAATATTATTCGGGCGGCGAGGCCAAGCTGCCCAATGTCGAGACCTATCGCTGCCGCGAGGCCGGCGCGCTCAAATATACGCTCGCAAATCTCGACAAGCTGGTCGTCAAGCTGGTCGACGGATCGGGTGGATACGGCATGCTGGTAGGCCCGACCGCGACCAGGGCGCAGATCGAGGAATTCCGCGCCGCGCTGATCGCCGAACCGCAGCGCTACATCGCCCAGCCGACGCTGGCGCTGTCGACGGTACCTACGCTTACCGAAACCGGCGTGGCGCCCCGCCACGTCGATTTCCGTCCTTTCGTGCTCTCGGGGGCCAATGGCGTGACGATCACCCCAGGCGGGCTTACCCGCGTCGCGCTGCGCGAAGGTTCGCTCGTGGTCAATTCCAGCCAGGGAGGAGGCACGAAGGACAGCCTGATTCTCGCCGCCGCCCCGGGGGAGCAGGCCTGATGCTCTCGCGCACCGCCAATTCGCTCTACTGGATCGGCCGCTATGTCGAGCGCGCGGAATTCACCGCCCGACTGATCGAGGCGACGATCCGGCTCGACGCGCTCTCCCCCCGTCCCGCCGGCCAAGGCGCCTGGGACAGCGCCCTTATGGTCGCCGCGGCGGATGTCGATTTCGGCCTGACCGGCGAGAGCCGCTCGCCGCTCGCGATCGGTCGCTATCTGACGCTGTCGGCAGCCAATCCCAATTCGATCCGGTCCTGCCTTGATTCGGCGCGAAGCAACGCCAAGTCGGTACGAACTGCGCTCAGCCGCGACGCCTGGGAGGCGATCAACCGCGCCTGGCTGGGCCTGCGTGGCCGCGCCTCGACCGGGGGCAGCCAGGCGACGCTCAGTCTGGTCGAGCAGATACGCGCCGAAACCCGTGGCTTCGAGGGGGCGCTGCACCGAATGCTGCGCAACGAGGCTTACAGCTTCATTGGCCTCGGCGCGGCGATGGAACGCGCCGACAACACCGCCCGGCTGATTGACGTCAAATATCATCTGCTGCTGCCGGAAGGGGAAAAGATCGGCGGCCCGATCGATCGCGACCAGTGGACGACGATCCTGCACACCGTCTCGGCGGTGACCGCCTACCGCTGGCTCTACAGCGAAGGGCTCAAGCCCTGGCTGGTGGCCGAACTCCTCTCGCTCAAGCCCGAACTGCCGCGATCGCTGATTGCCTCATCCGAGGAGGCTGTGATGCACCTCAACGCCATAGGCAAGCGCACCGGACTGCAAGGCGAAGCCGACCGGCTCGCCCGGCTTCGCCATAACGGTCTCGAACGGACGACGATCGACGCCATATTCGCGCAGGGTTTGCATGAATGGCTTACCGCATTCATCTATGAGAATACCCGCATCCACCAGGCAGTGGGGCAGCAATTCCGATTTGGTTGACCGAACAATGCGTCTCCTGATCCAGCACCAGACCGAATATCGCTTCACGGAGCCGCAGGCGCGGGTCGTACAGATGCTGCGCATGACACCCGGCAGCCATATCGGCCAGAACATCGTCGATTGGCGGATCGACGTAGATTGCGATGCCCGGCTCAAACATTCGACCGACGGCTTCGGCAATATCGTCTCGATGCTCTATCTCCCGGGTCCGGTGGAGCGGATCGGCCTGCGCGTCAGCGGCGAGGTGCTTACCGAGGATCGCGCCGGGACCGTGGAGGGGGCGATCGAGCAACTTCCCTCCACGGTCTTCACCCGCCCGACCGAACTCACCGCCGCGGACGAACGCTTGTTGGAACTGGCTCGCGAGCACGGTCCCGGCTCCGCCGACGATCTCAGCCGCGCGCACACCCTCTGCAGCGCCGTCCATGGTCTGATCCGTTGCACCCGGGAACGCAGCACCGATGTCCGGCGGGTTCGCGACGTGGTCGCCGCGCAGTCGGGCTGCAGCATGGACATGGCGCATGTGCTGATCGCCTGTGCACGGGCCGCGGGCTTCGCGGCGCGGTTCGTCACCGGCTATATCTATCGCGACGATCCCGACCACAGCCATCGTCAGGCGCCGCATTTCTGGGCCGAGCTCGACGTTCCCGGCTACAGCTGGATCGGTTTTGACCCGGCCAACGACCATTGTCCCGATGATCGCTATGTGCGGGTCGCGAAAGGCCTCGATTTTCGTGATGCCGCACCGATCTCGGGCGCCCGGGTCGGCGGTGGGCACGAGGTGCTCAACGTCGGGGTCGACGTGATGTTGTCACAAGGGCAATGCCAAGCCTGACGCGATGGACGGCGATCGTCCAGCCGCCTATCTGGACATGCTATGAGCTGGATATCGATCACGACATGACGCTGGTTCGGGGCCTGTGGAAACTGCTGGTCGGGATCAAGGACGCGCTCGTCCTGATCGCGATGCTGTTGTTCTTCGCGCTGCTGTTCATGGCGCTGTCGATCAAGCCCAACAATGTCGCGCCCACTTCGGGCGCGCTCGTGATTGATCTGGACGGCACGCTGGTCGAACAGCCGGCCGAAACCGATACGCTGACCATCATTTCGGGCAATAAGCCGTTCAGCCGCGAAACCCGTCTGCGCGATATCGAGCGCGGGCTGCAGGCGGCGGCGACATCCAGCAGCGTCAGGGCGATCGTCCTCGACCTCGACACCTTCCTCGGTGGCGAGCAGGCGGTGATCGCGGCCGCCGGCACGGCGCTCGACAAGGTCCGCGCCGCCGGAAAGCCGATCTTCGCCTACGCCACCGGCTATAGCGACGACGGTTATCAGCTCGCCTCGCACGCGACCGAAATATGGTTGAACCCGCTGGGCGGCGTGATCCTGACCGGACCAGGCGGGCCGCAGCTCTATTATAAGGGGCTGATGGACAAGCTTGGCATCACCGCCAAAATCTATCGGGTAGGTACCTTCAAGTCGGCGGTCGAACCCTTCACCCGTTCGGATCAGTCGCCCGAAGCGCGCGACGCGAACCAGTCGCTCGTCAACGCCCTATGGGGCAGCTGGCAGGCGGATGTCCGCGCCGCGCGTCCCAAGGCGCAGCTCGAAGACTTTGTCACGCGTCCCGATGCGGTCGTCGCTGCCGCGGGCGGCCAGATGTCGCAGGCCGCGCTCAAGGCGGGGCTTGTCGACAAGCTGGGGGATCGCAACGCCTTCAATTCACGTGTCGCCGCGATAGCCGGTGATGCGAGCGGAGGCGGCATCAATGATTTCAGGGCGATCCCACTCGATCGTTGGGCCGAAGCCCATCCGGAAAAATCGAGCGGCACCCCGATCGGTGTTCTGACCGTGGCGGGCGACATTGTCGATGGCGACGCCCCGCCGGGGAATGCAGGCGGGGCCACCATCTCGAAGCTGCTGCTCAACGAGCTGGCTCGCAAGCGGATCAAGGCACTGGTCGTGAGGGTCGATTCGCCGGGCGGATCGGTTGTCGCCGCCGAGCAGATTCGATCGGCGATACTCCAGGCGAAGGGCCTCGGGCTGCCGATCGTCGTATCGATGGGCGGCCTTGCGGCCAGCGGCGGTTACTGGATATCGACGCCGGCCGATCGGATCATCGCCGACCCCGCGACCATCACGGGCTCGATCGGAGTTTTCGGCATATTGCCCACCTTCCAAGGCTCGCTCACGAAGCTCGGTCTCTCCGCGGATGGGGTGAAGACCACCCCATTGTCGGGCGAACCCGACGTCTTCAGGGGCACCTCACCCCAGTTCGACGCGCTGATGCAGGGCGCGATCGAGGACATCTACCAGCGCTTCACCGCCCTGGTGGCGCAATCGCGCAAGCTGCCGATCGCACGTGTCCGCCAAATCGCCGAGGGCCGTGTATGGTCGGGCAGCACCGCACGCCAGATCGGTCTGATCGACAGTTTCGGCACGGTGGACGATGCTGTCGCTGAAGCGGCGAGGCTTGCCAAGCTCGATCCGGAGAAGGTGCGCCCGCTCTATATCGAAAGGCCGCTCTCGCCCTGGCGGGAAATGCTGAAATCCTTTGCGGGAACAGCCGAGAATGAAGGCGAAGCCCCGCGCGCGGGCGATCCGTGGGGGACATTGGCGGGGCAGCCTGAGCGGCTTTTGCTTCGCGCGCTCGGGGATGCGCATCGGCTCCTGACCGGACCGGCGATCCAGATACGCTGCCTCGAATGTTCGAGCGCCCAGTCCCCGCCCCGCCCTGGAGATATCAGCGCCGCGCGGAGCCTGTTGGCATGGGTGGCGCGCTGACCGTCCGTCCGGCGGCACGCGCCGACGCGGCCGCCATCGTCGCCATCCACGCCCATTACGTTCGCGGAAGCGTCGTCACCTTCGAGATCGAGCCGCCCGACGGCGACGAGCTGGCCAGGCGAATGGATCTCGTCCTGCCACAATATCCCTGCCTCGCCGCGAGAGGGGTGGCGAGCTGGTCGGCTATGTCCATGCCGGCAAATTATATGAGCGCGCGGCCTATCGCTGGATCGCAGGGGCGAGCTCGATTTCCGGCCGCGCCCGAATGGCCGGCCGAGCCGCGGCCGTTCACCGCGTGATCAGGCGAACCGGCCGGTGCAGATGCTCATCACCGCGGCGGGGGCGCCGAGCCTGGTCATCCGGACGAGGGCGGCTTCCTTCAGCGCCCGTGTCCTCTCGATATCTCCGGCTCCGCGAGCTTTGAGGCCGCTGCCGATCGAATCGTCGAGCTGCTGCTTCATCCGGACGAAGGTGGTGAACCGGTCGATCGACTGGGGATCGTTCGAACTCACCGTCTTCACGAGAAAATCGCCCATAGAATAACAGCCTAGGGCGGCGTCGAACCTGGCCCTGGGCAATTCGATGCCGGCGGTCTTGTTGACGACGGGATATGCCCGTGCGCACGGCTCGATCAGGCTCCGCCACTTGTTGCTGGTGATCTCCTCCTGCAGCGCATTCATGCGGGTCACCACCGCGGAGGCCCGCTCGGCGGAGAAATCATTGCCTTCGGCGCCGGCCAGCATTGCGTAATGGATGATCCGGGTCTGCGCCTCGAAATCGAGATCGCCCTTAAGGTCGGGCGCCTTGAGACGCGCCTCGGCGGCGCTCACCACGGCGCAGGTTGCCGCCTTGTCGATCGGGTCGCTCGACAGTGAGAGCTTCTTGGGACCGCACGAGGCCAGTAGCATCGTGCTTGCCGCCAACAGCGCCACCATCTTGCCACGCATCTCCGCACCTCACCGCGCACAGGGCACGAACCATCTTCGTGTCGGTGCAGTACAGATAGCCGAGCCAAGCTGACGCTCGAGTGAATGGCGCTCGCGCTTGGTCGCGAAATCAGGCAAGGCCGGGAAAAAGCTGGCCTGGTCTCATTTGTTACGACTATTATGTGCCATGCGCGGAACCCCGTCGATCAGGATCCGTCCGGTTCAGGAACATGACCTTGACGCGCTACTCGCGCTGGCAGAGGGCGCTGGGCCCGGCTTGACCAACCTGCCCCCGGACCGCAAGGCGATCGCCGATCGGATCGGCCGCAGCAACGCCCTGCTCGGCGGCGAGAAGCTGAGCGGCGCGATCATCCTGGGGCTCGAGATCGACGGACGGGTGCGGGGTTGCGGGATGATATTCCCCCGGATCGGCATCGACTGGCCCTTCTACAGCTACCGGATCAGCTACACGACGCAGCGGTCGAGCATCGACGGTCGCATGGTCCGCTTTCCGGTGCTCACTCTCACCAACGACCTCGAGGACTGTGCCGAGGTGGGAGGGCTGATGGTCGATCCGGCGCTGCGCCAGGGCGGCTATGGCCGGATGATGGCGCGTAGCCGGTATCTCTTCATCGGCTGCCACCGCGCGAACTTTCCGAAGCGAGTGATCGCCGATCTGAGGGGTTGGCTCGACAATGGCCAATCGCCCTTCTGGGATGCAGTCGGTGGCCGCTTCTATGCAATGAGCTTTGCCGAGGCCGATCATATCAACGGGATTACCGGCAACCAGTTCATCGCGGATCTGGGCCCGCGCGCGCCGATCTATGTCAACATGCTGTCCGAAGCGGCGCAGGCGGTGATCGGCCGTGTCCACGACCATGGCCGAGCCGCGCTGAACCTCCTGACCGAGGAGGGCTTTCGCGACGAAGGCTATATCGACATCTTCGATGCAGGGCCGACGATGGTCGCGACGATAGACGACCTGAAGGCGATCCGGGAGCTGCGCCACGCGATGTTCGCCCGTGCCGACGACGGTGATGCGATCCGTGACCATCTGATCACGCGCGGGACGGGCGCAGCCTTCTGTTGCACTCCGGGGTCCATCGAAATCTCCGGCGGCCACGCGACGACCGACCGGACGAGCGCCGCGATGCTGGCCCTGTCGGTGGGAGAGGGCTTCAGCTATCTGGCGCTATGACCACGATCGAGATCAACTTCGACGGGCTGATCGGCCCAATGCACAATTATGCAGGCCTTTCCGCCGGCAACGTCGCCAGCGCATCGAACGCGGGCGCGGTATCGGAGCCCCGCGCGGCCGCGCTCCAGGGGCTCGCCAAGATGAAACGGCTGATGGACCGGGGCCTCGCCCAGGGCTTCATCCCTCCACCACGCCGCCCTGCCCTTGCCGCCTTGCGTGGGCTCGGATTCGCTGGAGATGACAAGGCCGTGCTCGCCCGCGCCGCCGCCGAGGACCCCGTCCTGTTCAACAACGCGTGCTCGGCCTCGGCGATGTGGGCGGCCAACGCCGCAACCGTGATCGCGGGCCCCGACAGCGGCGATGGCC
>CAMLSA010000056.1 GCA_946482655.1 uncultured Sphingomonas sp.
GCCTCTACCGGGTCCTGAACGAGCGGCTTGCGGGCAGGGAGTATATCGCCGGCGATGTCTGGGAGAAATTTTGAAGATGGCCTGACGGTACACCGACGGCCCGCCAGCCTGCTTTAGAAAATGGCACTCCGCTGCCGTCCTTCTTATGAGGCCTTAGGCGTGTGGCTCTCCATCTTGGCGACGGCTCGCCGCTATGCCGTAAACGTCGATACAGTTCTGTCAGCCGCCACCTGAATGATCGGCTCAGGACGACTGCCAGTCCCGGCTTAGCTGCAGTTCGCAGCCGCCCAATCCTTGCAGGTCCTCCCCCGTGGGGCTGCAGAGCCGATACTCGCCGCGGATGCGATTATACCGGCTGTCGATCACCTCCGCATATTCAGGGTGCGGCAGGACATAGAAGCGGTCTTCCCGGATCGCGATCAGGACGTCGCGACCGACCCGGTCCGGATCCAGCGGGATGTTGTCGCCGGCGCGGGTCTTGGGTGCCTCATGCCCGGAGAGCTTCAGTCCGGTGAGTTCCTTATGCACCGCTCGATCCTGCGCAAGGGTCGTCCGTACAAAGCCGGGACACAGGACGGAGACGCCGATATCGCTATCGGCCAGTTCCATTCGCAACGTCTCGGAAAGTCCGATCACCGCGAATTTGCATGCCACATAGTCGGCCGCGTTGGCGGTTGCGAACAGGCCAAGCACCGACGATGTGTTCACGATGTGCCCTGGGCGGCCGTTTGCCTTCATGCTGGGCAGCCAAGTCTTGATCCCGTTGCGCACACCGTGGACGTTGATGCTGAATATCCAGTTCCAGTCCTCGTCCGGGATGTCCTCGAATTTCTTGTTTGCCGGAGCGACGCCCGCATTGTTGCAAAGGATATCGATCGAACCGAATCGGTCTTCGGTCTTGCGCCGCGCCGCTTCCCAGGAGGCGATGTCGGCAACATTCAGATCGACGCCCAGAACGTCGGCCCCGCCGCCCCGCAGTTCGGCGACCGCCAGCGCAAGGCGTTCGGCGTTGATATCGGCGAGCACCAGGCGAATGCCCGCCGGAGCGAAGGCGCGGGCCATTCCCAGCCCTATCCCGGCCGCGGCGCCGGTAATGAACGCTACCTTGCCAGCCAAATCATCCATTATGTCGCCCTCTCCACCATGTTTCCAGACCTGCGTGCGCCGCGCCGCCGTGCAGCGGCAAGCATCTTCTTGCCTCGCGCTCCGTGCGTGGAGAAGCGGAAGCCGGGATAGTCAAGAGAGACGATCTCTTCCAGCTTTCTATGGTAAGTGCCCACTCCGCCTGCATAGGGAAGAAAGACGCGCGGCTTTCCCGGAATATTCGCGCCCATGTACCATGACGCCGCGCGCGGGAAGAGCGTGCCCGCGGCAATCTGCGCAACATGCTCGACCCATTCCTCCTCGGCCGCGGAGGTCGCCTCGATCCGATCGAAGCCCTGCTCGCCGAGATAGGTCAGGCAAGCTGCGATCCAGTCCACATGCTCCTCGATGGAAATGATGACGTTGCTGAGGATGGACGGGCTTCCCGGCCCGGTGATCGTCAGCAGATTGGGGAAATCGGCAGTCATCAGGCCGAGATAGGTCTTCGGGCCCTCCCGCCACTTTTCCTTCAGCGTGCGGCCGTCCGCGTTCTCGATGTGGATCCTGTTCAAGGCACCGGTCACCGCGTCGAAGCCGGTTGCGAAGATCAGGTCGTCTACGGGATGCTCGATCCCGTCGACCACCACGCCGCGGGCTGTGATCCTCTCGATCCCGGAAGAGCCGAGCGGCACCAGCTTTACGTTCGGCCGGTTGAACATCTCGTAATAGGCTGAGTCCAGACAGATGCGCTTCGTGAATATGGGATAGGTCGGACACAGCGCGGCGGCGACATCCTCATCCTTTACGATGGCACGAATCTTCTGCCGCACGAATTCGGCGACGGATTCATTCGCCTCCTCATTTATGACTATGTCGTTGAACGATTGACCAAGTCCGGCTCCGCCGATCTCCCATCGCCGTTCATATTCCCGCCGACGCTCTTCGGGGGAAGCTTCCGAGGTGGATTTTGTCGGGAATTCGTAGATGACGCCGGACGGTGTCGCGTTACGGGCGCGCTCCTTGAGCGCGCTGACATTGGTCTTCCAATGGGCCCGCCGTTCTTCCGCCAGCGGCGCATTCTTGGCCGGCACGCTGTAGCAGGGCGTACGCTGGAATATGGTCAGTTGCCCGACGCCGGGCGCCAATACCGGCGCGATCTGGATACCGGTCGATCCGGTGCCGATGAGGCCGACGCTCCGGCCGGCGAAGTCCACTTCTTCCTTCGGCCAACGCGGCGTGTGGTAGATCGTGCCGCCGAACTCCTCCAGCCCCGCGATCCGGGGTAAATCCGCCGAGGAGAGGCAGCCGGTGGCCATCACCAAGAACTGCGCCGTGATTTCCTGCGCTCGATCCGTCGCAACGATCCAGCGGTTGGCGCGTCCGTCGAACCGGGCGCTCACCACCCGCGTGCCCAGCCGGATGTCGCGCCTCAGATCGAGCCGGTCGGCGACGTAATGGATATATTTGAGGATCTCCGGCTGGGTTGCGAAGCGCTCGGTCCAGTCCCAGTTCCGGTACAAATCCTCGTCGAAGGAATAGGAATATTCGACGCTTTCGACATCGCAACGAGCGCCCGGATAACGATTCCAGTACCAGGTCCCCCCGATATCGTCCCCCGCCTCGATGGCCTGGACCGAAAAGCCGAGATCGCGCAGCTTGTGCAAGGCATATAGACCCGCGAAGCCGGCACCCACGATCAGCACATCGAGAACGTCTATCTGCGCAGATTTCATAGCACCCCATCTCCGCGACAGCGACAGGCAAGCCCATCCAATGCCCGCCATTCCGTTCGCACGATCCAGCTGCCAGTCTTGCCAATGGTCGATCGGGGGTCAAGTCCGAGGGGCGACAGTGGCTTTGTCTGTGTCGCCCCGGCCCTGGGCCGACGTTTCGTGCCGGAGCGCCCGTTTGCCAGTGGGCTTCTCCATCGCCGCCTTCCTTACAGTCGAAAATCCCACGCGATCTAGAACCAGGCCCTGATGCCCAGAACAAAGTTCGCGCCGCCGGTGTCCTCGCCGCGGGCTCGGGCGAAGTCTGCCGTTCGCCCGAACCTGCGTTCCCAGGCGAAGCCGACATAGGGTGCGAACTCGCGGATGCGCTCGTACCTGAGGCGCACGCCGAGTTCAGCACTCGACAAACCAGATCCGATCGCGTTCTTGGGTACGTCCTGGAATGCCAGGTTGAACTCGGCGCGCGGTTGCAGAACCAGGTCCTGGGTAATGCGCTGGTCGTAATAGCCTTCGGCGCGCGCGAGGAGGTCGCCATTGTTCGAAAGGAACAAGCTGCCTTCGACTTCGAACCAGTAGGGAGCGAGCCCTTCAATGCCGACGACGGCATAGGTGCGGCCTGGGCCGGCTTCGAGATCCTGGCGGACACCGACCTGCAGGTTCCAGTAAGAATCGAGCGCGCGACTATATAGCGCCTGGACCTCGGCGCTCTCAACCCGGCCACCGAAGGCACCTTCTCCCTCGCTCTTGAACCAGAGACGGGTAATGTCGCCGCCGATCCAGCCGTCGGCTTCCCATCGATAGCCATCATGACCCCGGCGCGGCTGATATTCGGCGATGTCGAACATCACTTGGTAGAAGGTGCCGCCCCCGTGCTCCGCGCGCACGTCACGTTCGGCTTCCGCCATGGCGTCGGCGCCATAGTAGCGGTCTGCCGCCCGATCCGCAGCGGGCGCGGGTGCCGGCGCGTCGCCCGGCGGCAGATCGGTCCCCGCCGGCGCCGCCTGCCGCATGGGCATCGCGGACATGTCGTGTCCTTGGTGCGCGTCCTGACCGGCGGGTGATTGCGCCGGCATGGTGGACATGTCGTGGCCGGCGTGGGGATCGGCCGATGCCGCAGGAGCGGCGCTCGCCGGCGCGGGCCGGGGAACGGGCTTCCGCTTGGCTCGGGCCGCAGGCTTGGCGGTTGGCTTCTGCGCGGGCTTGGCAGCGGGCTTCGCCGGCATCTGCATGCCCGGCATGAAGTGTCCCGAATGGTCCTGTGCGAAGGCAGGCACGGCCAGCGCTAGCGCGACCAGTCCCGGGAGCAGGAGAGCCTTCATGCCGCATCTCCCTCCAGCGGGCGCACGCGAACGACCTGCATCATCCCAGCATGCATGTGGTAGAGCAGATGGCAGTGGAACGCCCAATCGCCGGCCTCCGCCGTCACGTCCCAGCTGACCTTCCCGCCCGGAAGCACGTTGACCGTGTGTTTGCGTGGGGCATGGCCGCCGTGGCCGGTGACGAGCTCGAAGAAATGCCCATGCAGATGGATGGGGTGCGCCATCATGGAATCGTTGACGAGCGTCACGCGCACGCGCTCACCGGCGAGCATGGCGATCGGCGCCTTCACCTCCGAGAATTTCTCACCGTCGAACGCCCACATGAAGCGTTCCATGTTGCCGGTGAGGTGGATCTCTACCTCGCGTGCGGGCGCGCGGAGGTCAGGGTTACGGTCGAGCGCGACCAGATCGCGGTAGGTGAGCACGCGATGGCCAACATCATCGAGCCCCTGGCCGGGCTCGCCGGTACGATCGACGGGCATGGGCGAGATCGTCTGGACGCTTGGTCCCATCTTCACCTGAGGGGCGTTCTTGGGATCGCGCATATCCATGCTCATCCCCGACATGCCATTCCTGTCCGCGCTGGCCATCGAATGGCCCTCATGTCCCGTGCCGGGCGCGGAGCCGTGATCCATCCCCTGCTGGCCCATTCCAGAATGGTCCATGCCGGACATGTCCATGCCCATATCCTTCATCGTCGAAAGCGGCCGCTTTCGGAGCGTCGGGACCTCGGCCGCCATGCCGGGCCTAGGCGCGAGGGTCGCGCGTGCCATGCCCGAGCGGTCCACCGCCTCCGCGACGATGGTGTAGGCGCGCTCGTCAGTTGGCGTGACGATCACGTCATAGGTCTCGGCCACGGTGATCTGGAACTCATCCACGTCCACCGGACGCACGTTCTGTCCATCTGCCTGGACGACACTCAGCTTCAGACCCGGTATGCGAACATTGAAGATCGTCATGGCAGAGGCGTTGATGATGCGCAGCCGCACGCGCTCTCCGGGCTTGAACAGAGCGGTCCAGTTGTCATTCGGGCCATGCCCGTTGACCAGATAGGTGTAGGTCGAGCCGGTCACGTCGGAGATGTCGGTCGGATCCATTCGCATGGCGCCCCATTCCAGCCTCTCCTTGAGCGGCTGGTCTTCGCCGCTAAGCAGGCTCGAAAGGGTCTGGCGCTGTCGATTGAAATAGCCGGGCTGCTGCTTGAGCTTCATGAAGATCGCGTGCGGGTGCAGCTGGCTGTGATCGGCGAGCACCAGCACATGCTGCCGGTCATATAGGACAGGGTCGGCCCCCTTGGGCTCGATCACGATTGGACCATAATGGCCGAGCTGCTCCTGAAGACCGGAGTGGCTGTGGTACCAGTAGGTACCTGACTGGATGATCGGGAACTCGTAGGTGAAGGTCGAGCGCGGCTTGATGCCCGGGAAAGCGATCCCCGGAACGCCGTCCATCTGAAAGGGTAGAAGCAGCCCATGCCAGTGGATCGAGGTATCCTCGTCGAGATCGTTCACCACATGAAGCCGCACATTCTGCCCCTCGCGCAACCGGATCAACGGGGCAGGAACTGTGCCGTTGATGCCGATAGCGTGGCTCTGACGCCCGTCTATGGTCATCATCTGGTGGGCCACGCGAAGGGTGATGTCTTCTCCTGAGACCTCGGAAAGCGGCGCGATGATGCCGGCCGAATTGGTGTGCGCCCAGGCCGGCAGATAGGGGGCGAGTGCCAGTCCCCCACCAACATAACCGGTACCGCGTAGAAGCTGACGCCGGTTCAACATTCTGTGCATTTTCGTTCCTCCGGGCGCCGACCGCGACCGCGCCTTGCTGTCGTTACGCAGGGCCGCCGGGTAGTGGGTCAGTTTGAAATTAGGCAGAGTGACGACGCCATGCCAAGCATAAGGGGCTACTCGCCGAACATCCCGCCAAGGGTGCCAAGAAGCTGGCAGGCAAGAAAAGGACGCGGCGTCTCAGCGTGGCCGAGATCGAGGCGCTCGATCAGGATCGGGCTCACCATCTTGCCGAACGCCTGTTCGCGATGGTCGGCGGTATGGCGTCGCTTGCGGGCGCATGCCGGGCGGATGCGTCATGACCATGGCGGCGACGTACACGGCATCAGACGCCGGACGACCGATGCAGGCGCTGCTCTAGTCCATCCCGCGAAGCCTTTCATCGCTTACTATTGCATGCAATCAGAGCAATGATCGCAAGGCCTGGCTCAACGTTAGCAATCGATAGGGCTTCGCGATGACGGTGCGCTCGGGATAGCGGTCGCTCACGCCCGAGGTGCCGTAGCCAGTCGCGAACATGAACGGAACGCCTCTGGCGGCAAGCGCGTCGGCGACAGGGTAAACCTTCTCACCGCCAAGATTGACATCAAGCACGGCAACATCGACCTGACCTCCCAATGCCGCAAGCTGGTCGAGAGCCTGCGCGACCGTCGCGGCCGCGCCGGCGATCCGGCAGCCTATCCCCTCAAGGAGGTCTTCCAGCATCATCGCGATCAGCGTTTCGTCCTCGACAATCAGGACGCGCAATCCTTCAAGCATTCGTTCGCCGCCCATCATGCCGGCGTGACCTTGGAGGAGACCGGCAAGCAGATCGAGCAACGGAGGCCGGCCGGGGCAAAGGAAAACTCGACCTTCCCCTCGAGTTCTCGCTCCACACCCTGCTTGACCATCCGCAATCCAAAACCGCGATGCTCGGTCGGGCGAAGCTCGGGACCGCCGGTCTCGCGCCAGTCAAGCTCGACGGTGGGATCTCCTGGAACATCGGTCTCGCGCCAATGTACGTCGAGCCGTCCGCCGGTCTCGGATAGCGCGCCATATTTGGCCGCGTTGGTCGCCAGTTCATGGAATGCCATGTGGAGCGTCAGCGCAGCATTGGGACTGAGGCGGACCAAGGGTCCGCCAACTACAAGCGCGCCCGGCTGCTGGGGATCACCATAAGGAGCCAGCGTGCGTTCCAGGATATCCGTCAGGGAAGCGCCTTCCCAGGAGCCGCGTGTGAGAAGATCGTGTGCGCTGGCAAGGGCAGCAAGACGGCCATCGAGGTTCTCATAGTAGACGTCCGGCGAGGAAGCTGTGTGTCGGCTCAGCAGAGCGACCGACTGCACGCTCGCCAACGTATTCTTGACGCGATGATTCAGTTCGTCGAGCAGGGCGCGCTGCCGTTCCTCCACCCATTTCCGCTCGGTGATGTCGCGGACGAACGCGCAGAAGCTCAACGCTTCGCCTTCGTGAATCGGTGTGATCGACAGCTCGACAGGGAATTCTCGTCCATCCCGGCGCCGTGCCGTCAGTTCCAAGCGCTGGTTCAGCACCTTCGCTTCGCCACTGGCCAGATATCGCGCCAGTCCCAGCCGATGCGCCTCACGATAGCGCTCGGGCATGATCGTTTCGTCGACAGGCCGGCCCAGCACCTCGGCCTGGTCCCAACCAAACATCGCCTCCGCTTTAGGGCTCCATTCGGTGATCCGACCGGAACGATCGATCGTGACGATGGCATCGAGCGCCGCCTCTACGATCAGCCGATTGCGCCGCTCGCTCGCATGGAACGCCTCCTCGGCGCGGCGCTGCTCGCTAATGTCGGTCGAGATGCCGAACACGGCGTAGGTCCGGCCGGAATCGTCGCGCAGCGGCGTCTTCACCGAGATATAGCTGTGGAGGCCATTGTCGAGGGGAGCCGTCTCCTCGTCGGTCAGCGCGGCGTCTGCCGCAGCGACCCGTTCATCCATTGCGCGGAATGCATCTGCCGTATCTTTGGGGAAGATGTCGTGGTCGGTTTTGCCGATCACCGCCGATTGATCGAGTTGAAAGATATCGGCGTACCGCCGATTGACCATGAGGTAGCGACCCGCCAGATCCTTGACGTAGATCACCGCCGGACTGTTCTCGACGACCGCTTCGATCAATCGCTGGTTTCGGCGCTGTTCCGCCTCGCGTGCGGCGAGCCGGCCGGCCATGATCACGGTGACGGCCGACAGCCCCGCGGCGGTCGCCACCGCCAGCAACGCAAACCCAAAAGGCGCGGGGATCGCGCGCGCTTCATCCATCACTACAAGCAAGCCGGCCAGGGCAAAGGGCAGACCCACGACCGCGGGCAGGAGGCGTCGCGCGGCAACCCCGCCGCCGTCATTCTCTAAAACGATGGCAATCCAGCTGTCGCTGGGCCGGACGAAGAGCGCCGACACAAACAACAGGGCGAAGCATATGGCGGTTGGCAGGGCCATCGCCGAGAATGGCGCTACCCGGTACAGGGTCTCGACCCCATAGGCGTAACCGGAGACCGCTAGCGCGGTGACAACGAGGCCGGTGGCGATCAACCAACCATAGATTCTTCCGGTGTGTCGTCCTGACGGCAGGGACAATGCTACCGACAAGATCACGAAGTTGAATGCGGTCGCTGGCGCCATGCGCCCGCGCGTGATACCAAAGAGATGGCCGCTCCGCTCCGACGGCGCCGAACCGACAAGCCCGCCCTTCACTATGAAATCGGCAAGCGCGAATAGCCCGAGCATGACCACGGCCAGAAGCGCGCCGGCGCGCACAGCGCGGATACGTCCGATGCTTTCCGTCGGGCGCACAAGCGTCACGATCGCGGCAGCGCTCAAAAGAAAGCACAGGATCGTCGGCACCGACATCGGAGCCAGTCCGGGAATGATGCTGGCGAGCGTCGGAACGCCCAAGGTCCAGCCGGCCGTTGCCGTGACGCACAGAATGGCAACGATTAGGATGCCGACCAGCTGAATAATCGTGGCTACTTTGCCCTGGCCGATCATTGCCCCTCTCTCGCACGCCCATTGGTGCCATGGCGCCACAATGTGTAGTTCTAATAGTTGTTCGTTTCCATAGCTATGACGCTTAGACCTGAGATCCCCTGCCGCGCTCTTATCTGATGTCGTCTGTTTGCAGACACCGCTTCGGAGCGAATGATCCACATCCGAGGCCATTGCTCCTTAAGATCGACTTCGGCGCGTTGGGAAGCGTCCGCCAGCACTGGAAGGGCGTCGGCGTCACCCTGTTCATCAATTGGGCGGTCAAGCCCTTCTCTATGGCGCTGCTCGGCACATTATTCCTGGGCTGGCTGTTCGCGCCGTTGCTCCCGGCAGGCGAGATTCCCTCTTATATCGCTGGGCTGATCCTGCTCGCCGCCGCACCCTGCACAGCCATGGTGTTCGTCTGGTCGAACCTGTGCGACGGTGAACCCAATTTCACGCTGAGTCAGGTGGCGCTGAATGACCTCATCATGGTGTTCGCATTCGCGCCGCTGGTCGGTCTGCTGCTTGGAGTCGCCTCGATAACGGTGCCGTGGGGCACGCTGCTGCTCTCGGTCGTGCTCTATATCGTCGTGCCGGTGATCGTAGCCCAGCTCCTCCGCCGCACCGTGCTGGCATCGGGAGGACAGGCCGCGCTCGACCGGCTGCTGGTCCGTCTCGGTCCGGTATCGCTGTTCGCCCTGCTGGCGACGCTGGTGCTGCTGTTCGGCTTCCAGGGTGAGGCGATCATCCTGCAACCGCTGGTGATCGCGCTGATCGCCGTGCCGATACTTGCGCAGGTCTATTTCAACGCGGGGCTGGTCTACTGGCTCAGTCGGCGGTTCGGCGTCGCGTGGTGCGTGGCGGCACCCGCCGCGTTGATCGGCGCGTCCAATTTCTTTGAGCTGGCGGTGGCCGCGGCGATCAGCCTGTTCGGCCTCAAGTCCGGTGCGGCACTCGCCACGGTGGTCGGCGTGCTGGTCGAGGTGCCGGTGATGCTGTCGGTCGTGGCGATCGTGAAGCGGACGCGTGGCTGGTATGAGGAGGGAGCGACCGCTTGACCCGTATCCGACATCTTCCCGACCCGGATAATCTGCCTGCGCTCGATCCGCGCTATGCCCCGGCCCGGCCTTGGCCTTGGCGCCGGCGATCCGCCGCCGCGTATCCTGCTGCTCTATGGTTCTCTGCGCGAACGGTCCTTCTCGCGTCTCGCGGTCGAGGAAGCCGCGCGCCTGCTCCAGTTCTTCGGCGCGGAGACGCGCATTTACGATCCGTCCGACCTGCCTTTACCCGACCAGGTGAAGGGCGACGATCATCCCGCTGTTCATGAACTGCGCGGCCATGCCCTGTGGTCCGAAGGGATGGTGTGGTGCAGCCCGGAGCGCCACGGCCAGATCACCGGCCTCATGAAGGCGCAGATCGACCATCTGCCGCTGGAGATGAAGGGGATGCGCCCGACCCAGGGCCGAACGCTCGCGGTCATGCAGGTATCGGGTGGCTCGCAGTCGTTCAACGGGGTCAACACGCTGCGCCTGCTCGGCCGCTGGATGCGTATGGTCACCATCCCCAACCAGTCGAGTGTGGCGATGGCCTATAAGGAGTTCGACGAAGCCGGGCGCATGAAGCCGTAGAGCTACTATGACCGTATCGTCGATGTGATGGAGGAACTGGTTCGGTTCACGGTGTTGCTGCGCCCGCACGCCGCGCAGCTTGTGGATCGCTATTCCGAGCGCAAGGCGGTAGGCGTGGCGGTCGATCCGGCGAACGACCTGTCCGCTGTCGCCATGGCGTCGTCGCAAACATCGAGGTAAGACTTGGTTCGCGAACCGGCCGTGGCCGGCGAGCGACGACTTCTCCCTGCATGACAAGAGCGGCCGCGCGCCGGCTTGGGGCGCGGCCGGGAATGCCCCCGGCCTCCCAGGAAGAAAGGCCGGGACCGGCCCATTCCGTTATTCGGCGGCGACGGTGTAGGACGCTTCGCCTTCCTGTACGCGGCCCTTGCGCGGGTTCCGCGTAACAGAAAATTCCCCGGAGGAAGGTTAAAACTAACTGATTTTCCTATGAGCGACCAGATAGGTGACAGAATGTACCGGAGACATGGGTGACACTTTTCCCCTGCGATCGCAGGGGAAAAGTGTCGATGCCGTGGAAGAAAGTCTCCGTGATGGACGAACGTCTGCGCTTTGTGGCTCGTATTTTGGAGGGTGAGCCGATGACCGACTTGTGTCGGGAATTCGGGATTTCACGCAAGACCGGCTACAAGATCGTCGGCCGATATCGGGAGGATGGGCCAGTCGCCCTATGCGACCGCTCCCGCCGGCCAGTCCAATACATTCTGGCCGCAAACGATGCTTAAGCCTCACTTGAATGAAGCTCAAGTTTCCGTAGTCGGGGCACGAATCGCTGAAATGAAAGACCCTCAAAGATGTCGAAGGACTCGAGCCGCTGCGAAGAAATGATGGCGGACGCGCACGAAGCAAAGCGTGATTGAGATCAAGCAGTCGCGCGCGTCACGATGTCCACTTCGCGTTTAATGGCGACTGCCTTGCGCTCCGAATAACGTTCCACGAGCTGATCGACATGGCCACGCGTGAGGATGGTGAAGCGGACCAGTTCTTCCATCACGTCGACTATGCGATCGTAATAGCTGGAGGGCTTCAACCGGCCATTCTCGTCGAACTCCTTATAGGCCATCGCCACACTCGACTGGTTGGGGATGGTGACCATACGCATCCAGCGGCCGAGCAGGCGCAGCGTGTTGACCCCGTTGAACGACTGCGAGCCACCCGATACCTGCATGACCGCGAGCGTTCGGCCCTGGGTCGGGCGCATCCCCTTCATCTCCAGCGGCAGATGGTCGATCTGCGCCTTCATGAGGCCGGTGATCTGGCCGTGCCGTTCGGGGCTGCACCAGACCATGCCTTCGGACCAGAAGGCATGGTCGCGCAGTTCGTGGACCGCAGGATGATCGTCGCCCTTCACCTGATCGGGGAACGGCAGGTCGCTCGGATCGAATATCCGCACCTCCGCGCCGAACAGGATCAGCAGGCGCGCCGCTTCCTCCACCGCCAGGCGGCTGAACGAGCGTTCGCGCAGCGATCCGTACAGCAGGAGGATGCGCGGCGGATGATCGAGATTTCCGAGACCGGCCGCGAGGTCGGGACGGACCATCGCCCGATCGAACGCAGGCATAGTGTCGGGATCGGGAAGGATACGCAGGCGGGACATCAGGCAATCCGTTTCATGAGGAAGGCGGCACTGGCCGGGCAGAGCGAACGAAATTCGGCCGAGGCGGCGATGGCTGGCGGCGCTTCCTCGCGCGTCGCAACGGCGTAGCCGTGGCTGCGGAAGAAGGGCTCGGCGGTCGTGGTCAGGAGATAGAGACGGCGAACGCCGCCCTTGGCCGCGGCTTGCTCGATCCGGTCGAGCATGGCTGCGCCCAGTCCGCTTCTGCGCCGATCCGCCGTTACGACGAGGGACCGCAGCAGGCAATCCGGGCCGGTGCCTTCGAGCCCGCCAAAGCCGACCAGGCCAGCATCATCCTCGAAGCGATAGAAGCGGCGTTCCGGCTGGGCGAGATCAGCGACCGGCAATTCGGCCAGGGTTAGCTCGGCGGCAAGATCGGCCAGCATTGCAGGATCGAGAAGGCATGCGATCACACCGGCAGGCGCCGCTCATACCAGGGCCGGGTCGCCTTCACGATGCCGACGACCGAGAGCATCACCGGAACCTCGACCAGTACGCCCACCACGGTGGCCAGCGCGGCTCCCGAATTCAGCCCGAACAGGCTGATCGCGGCTGCCACTGCCAGTTCGAAGAAGTTGGACGCACCGATCAACGCGGCTGGTGCGGCGACGCACCATGCGACGCCGAAGCGCCGACTGAGCCAGTAGGCGAGCCCCGCGTTCAGATAGACCTGGATCAGGATCGGCACTGCGATCAGCGCGATGACCAGCGGGTGACCAATGATCGCCTCTCCCTGGAATCCGAACAGCAGCACGAGCGTCGTCAGCAGGGCGACCAGCGACACCGGCCCGAACCGCGCCAGCAGTCGGTCGAGGGCGGCCGGGCCTCTCGAAGCGAGCACCCGCCTGATGATCTGCGCGACGATGACCGGGACGACGATGTAGAGCAGGACCGAGATCAGCAGCGTGTCCCATGGAACCGTGATCGAGGCCACGCCGAGCAGCAGCCCGACCAGCGGGGCGAAGGCGAACACCATGATGATGTCGTTGAGCGCGACCTGGCTCAACGTATAGCCGGGCTCACCCTCACACAGGTTGGACCACACGAAGACCATCGCCGTGCAGGGAGCCGCCGCCAGCAAGATCAGCCCGGCGATGTAGGAATCGATGTTGGCGGCAGGCAGCAGCGGCCGGAACAACCAGCCGAGGAACAGCGTCCCGAGCAGGGCCATCGAGAAGGGTTTGACCGCCCAGTTGATGAACAGGGTGACGCCGACGCCCTTCCAATGTTGCCGGACCAATCCCAAGGCACCGAGATCGATCTTGAGCAACATCGGAATGATCATCAGCCAGATCAGCACCGCGACGATCAGGTTGACCCGTGCGATCTCGGCCGAAGCGATCACCGCGAACAGGCCCGGCATCGCGTAACCGAGCGCGATGCCCACGACGATGCAGAGCGCGACCCAGACGCTGAGATAGCGTTCGAAGGTGCCGATCGCAGGTTTCGGCCGGGCGGCCAGCGTCGCGTTCATGCGCCGAACCTCGCGCCCGCGGCGTCGATCACCTGCTCGCCGTTCTCCTTGGCGAATGCCCCCTGCTGCGGTGCCGGCAGCAGATCCAGCACCGCCTCCGAAGGCCGGCAGAGCTTCACTCCCAGCGGCGACACCACGATCGGGCGGTTGATCAGGACCGGATGCGCCATCATCGCATCGATAAGCTGCGCGTCGCCGAGCGCCGGATCATCCAGGCCGAGTTCGGCAAAAGGCGTGCCTTTCTCGCGCAGCAGATCGCGCGGGGCGATGGCCATGCGCTCGATCAGCGATACCAGCAGCGCCCGCGACGGCGGCGTCTTCAGATATTCGACGACATGCGGCTCGATCCCGGCATTGCGGATCATCGCCAGCGTGTTGCGCGACGTCCCGCATTCCGGGTTGTGATAGATGACGATATCGACCGGCATCAGGCGGCGTCCCCGCGACGGCTGCTGGCGCCTTCGGTCTGGCCGATCTCGTGGACGTGCGCGCGCAGCGCCATCGCGTCGAGGCGATCGAACGGCAGCGCGATGAACAGCTTGATGCGATTTTCGAGATAGCGCAGCACGGTCACGAAAGCGCGCTCGCGCTCGATGGGCGAGCCTCGACATGGCTTGGATCCTCGATTCCCCAATGGGCCGTCATCGGATGACCGAGCCAGACCGGACAGGACTCGCCGGCCGCGTTGTCGCAGACGGTGAAGATGAAATCCATGACCGGCGCGTCCGGAGCGGTAAATTCGTCCCAGCTCTTCGAGCGCAGGCCCTCGGTCGGATAATCGATCCGCTCGAGCAGCGCGATCGCATCCGGATTGACCGTTCCCTTGGGAAAGCTGCCTGCGGAAAAGGCACGAAAGCCCCCGCCGCCCAACTTGGTCAGGGCGCATTCCGCGAGGATCGAGCGCGCCGAATTGCCAGTACAGAGGAACAGCACGTTGAAGGTTCGATCGGACATTGGGGACTCCATCAGCAGCAGGGGACGAGTTCGGCAATCAGCGGCTCGCACAGTTCCGCCTTGCCACCGCAGCAATCCTTCACGAGGAACAGGGTGAGCGCCCGCAACCGGTCGAGGTCGGCGCGGTAATTGATGATCCGGCTGCGGCGCTCAGCCCGGATCAGCCCGGTTCGCGCCAGGGTGGCGAGATGTACCGACATTGTGTTTTGCGGCACGCCGAGTTGTCGCGCGATCTCGCCTGCGGCGAGTCCATCGGGCTCATGGCGCACCAGGAGGCGGAAGGCATGGAGACGCGTCTCCTGACTGAGCGCGCCGAGTGTCGGAAGGGCCGAATCAATATCCATATATCTATCATAGTGGATAGATCGATCCTGTGAAGGGCCATCGACTTCCTATTTGACGCTTGACCTTGACATGATGACAAGGTGCAGAAGGCTCTGCGTCAGCGAAAGAGAGCCGTCCCATGACGCATGCGCATCCCCAGACCGAGGACACGTTCCGGACCGAAGGCCGGGCAAAGGATCCGGTCTGCGACATGGTCGTCGATCCACAGGAAACACCGCATCACGCCGATCATGCCGGGCACGAATATCATTTCTGCAGCGCCGGCTGCCTATCGAAGTTCGTAAGCGATCCCAACCGCTATCTCGGCAAGGTGCAGGAACCCGTCCTGGTCGCGCCCGAAGGCACGATCTGGACCTGCCCGATGCATCCCGAGATCCGCCAGGATCATCCGGGCGCATGCCCGATCTGCGGCATGGCGCTCGAGCCGGCGACCGTGACGGCCGACAGTGGGCCGAGCCCCGAACTCGCCGACATGTCGCGGCGTTTCTGGATCGGCCTCGCACTTTCGCTTCCGGTGCTGCTGCTCGAAATGGGCGGTCACATTTTCCCCGCCCTGCACTATGTTGTGCCCTTCTCGCTGTCGATCCGCATCCAGATGGTACTGGCGACGCCAGTGGTGCTCTGGGCGGGCTGGCCCTTCTTCGTGCGTGGCTGGGCGTCGGTGCGCACCCGCAACCTCAACATGTTCACGCTGATCGCGATGGGAACCGGGGTCGCCTGGACCTACAGCGTGGTCGCGGCGCTTGCTCCCGACCTGTTCCCGCCGGCCTTCCGCAATGCCGAGGGCATGGTCGCCGTCTATTTCGAGGCGGCGGCGGTCATCACGGCACTCGTGCTGCTGGGGCAGGTGCTCGAACTTCGCGCACGCGAACGGACCTCGGGCGCGATCAAGGCGCTGCTCAATCTCGCACCGCGCACGGCGCGGCGGATCGGTCTCGACGGAAGCGAAGAGGAAGTCGATCTCGACCACATCACTGTCGGCGACCGGCTGCGGGTGCGCCCCGGCGAGAAGGTACCGGTCGACGGCCTGGTCGAGGACGGCCGCTCGTCGCTGGACGAGTCGATGGTCACCGGCGAGTCGATGCCGGTGACCAAAGCGAAAGGCGAAAGGGTCATCGGCGGCACGCTCAACCAGACCGGCGCGCTCGTCATCATCGCCGAGAAGGTCGGCCGCGACACCATGCTCGCGCGCATCGTCCAGATGGTCGCCGAGGCACAGCGGTCGCGCGCGCCGATCCAGCGCATGGCCGACCGGGTTTCCGGATGGTTCGTGCCAGCGGTGATCGCCGTCGCCCTGCTGGCATTCGCCGCCTGGAGCATCTGGGGACCGGAGCCGCGCTTTGCTTATGGCCTCGTCGCGGCGGTCACGGTGCTCATCATCGCCTGTCCCTGCGCGCTCGGCCTGGCGACGCCGATGTCGATCATGGTCGGCATCGGGCGCGGCGCCGGACTGGGCGTGCTCATCAAGAACGCTGAAGCACTCGAGCATATGGAGAAGGTCGACACGCTCGTTGTCGACAAGACTGGCACGCTGACCGAAGGCCGTCCGGCCGTCACCCGGATCGTCGCAGGAAATGGGTTCGACGAGGGTGAAATCCTGCGCATGGCGGCCGCGGTCGAACGCGCCTCGGAACATCCGCTGGCGCGCGCGATCGTCGAGGCGGCCGAGGCGCGCGGACTCGACCTTCCGCCCGTAACTGAGTTCGACTCGCCGACTGGGCGCGGGGCGATGGGACAGGTCGAGGGCAAGCGGATCGTACTCGGTAATGCCGCGTTCCTTGCCGATATGGGCATCGACACGGGACCGCTTGTCGCCGAAGCCGACGCCTTACGGCAAAGTGGTGCGACCGTGATCTTCATGGGCATCGATGCGGGTGTGGCGGGCGCCATCGCCATTGCCGATCCGGTCAAACCGACGACACCCGAGGCGCTCGCGGCGCTGAGGCAGGAGGGCATCCGCGTCGTCATGCTGACCGGCGACAACCGGACGACCGCGCAGGCCGTCGCGCAGGTGCTCGGCATCGACGAGGTCGAAGCGGACGTCCTGCCCGACCAGAAAAGCGCGGTGGTGGCACGGCTCAAGCGCGAGGGACGGATCGTCGCAATGGCCGGAGACGGCGTCAACGACGCACCGGCGCTGGCCGCCGCCGATGTCGGCATCGCCATGGGATCAGGGACGGACGTCGCCATCGAGAGCGCGGGCGTGACCCTGCTGAAGGGCGACCTCACCGGCATCGTCCGGGCAAGAAAACTCAGCCAGGCGACCATGTCCAACATACGCCAGAACCTCGTCTTCGCCTTCGTCTACAATGCCGCCGGCGTGCCGGTGGCGGCAGGGTTGCTCTATCCCGTCTTCGGCATCCTCTTATCGCCGATCATCGCGGCGGCGGCGATGGCGCTGTCCTCGGTCAGCGTCGTCACCAATGCGCTCAGGCTGAACAGGCAAAGCTTATGAATATCGGGCAGGCATCCAGGGCAAGCGGCGTCTCCGAACGCATGATCCGCCATTATGAGAAGATTGGCCTCGTGCCGCGCGCCCTGCGCCGGGACAGCGGTTATCGGGATTATTCCGATGCCGACGTCAGCCGGTTACATTTCATCGCCAATGCGCGCGACCTCGGCTTTCCGATCGAGGAGATCGGCACGTTGCTGGCGCTGTGGTCCGACACCCATCGCGCCAGCGCGGAAGTGAAGGCGCTCGCGCTGGCGCGTGCCGCCGAACTGCAGCGCAAGGCCGAGGCGCTCGAGGCGATGCGCCGTTCGCTGCTCGATCTGGCGAACCGCTGCCATGGCGACGATCGGCCGGATTGTCCGATCCTCGACGGATTGGAGTGCCGCGCCTGAAGTCTTGTTGAAGCGGAAAGACCGTTCGGATAATAGAGATGTTAGTGAAACGAGTGTTGTCCCTCCTCATGCTCCTCGGAGCACTGATTGGCCTTATGGGCCAGGAGGCTGCCTATGCGGCGGCACCCGTGCATGCGACCGCCGCAATGATGAAGATGTCGGAAGGCGCTGCCCCGATGTCGACCGACTGCATGGAGATGATGCAGAAGGCACCGCAGCCGGCGCAGAAGCCCTGCAAGGGCATGACGCTCGACTGCATCGCCGCCATGGGCTGCGTCGTTCCCCTCGCGGTCGCGCCCGAATCCGCGCTCGTCGACAAGATGATCTATGAGCGAATGGAACATTTTCCGGCACCGGCCAATGCCTTGACCGGGCGCGCCCTCGCTCCCGAACCCGAGCCACCGACTCTCCTGATCTGAATCGCTTTGCCCTCGGCATGGCGGGATGAGGTCGCGTTCGACGCGTCCAATCCGCCGCCGCTGGCTTACCCAATTCAGTTCAGGAGAATTACCATGACCAAGTTCACGTTCCGCGCGGCGACTCTCGCCGTCCTGGCGCTCGGCGCCGCTTCGACCGCCGCTTTCGCAGCCGACACCGACGCGCGCCCGGCTGGCCATTATGAATGGCAGCAGATGCCGCAGTACGGCCCCAAGGCCCCTCTGACCGCGCCGCGGCGCGTATGGGTGCCAGACAACGCGCAGATGGCTAATTGCGACTGCGACATGATGAAGATGAGCGCGGCCGATTGCATGATGAACATGCACAAGCCCAAGGCACCTTCGGCCGGCTGACGGCAGATTCTGGCCGATCAGCAACAGTCATAACAGCCGGGCGCGGCGCCGGCGGAGTCTCCTCGACTTCGTCGGTGCCGTTGCCGGACTGCTGTGTGCTTGTTGGCGCGTCCTGCCCACCAGGAGACCTCCATGCGAATGCTCATCGCCCTGCCGCTGCTTGCGGCGATCCCGTTCCAGGCCCTTGCCGAACCGATCGGCTTCGATGACGCCCTTGCCCGCGCTGCAAGCCAGGCGCCGCTGTTGCGCGCCCGGTCGCTCGAGGTCGATGCGCGCCGATCGGCGGCAACGGCCGCTGGGCAACTGCCCGATCCAAAGCTTGGCGTGGGGCTCGACAATTTCCCCGTCTCTGGCCCGCCCGCCGGCACTTTCGCGGGAGACAGCATGACGATGGGGCGCGTCGGTATCAGTCAAGACGTGCCCAACCTCGCCAAGCGCCATGCCCGGACCGGCCGAGCCGAGGCCGATGTCGCTGCGGCTCAGGCGAGCAATTTCTCCGAGGCACGACGAGTCAGGGTGGCGACCGCGCTCGCCTGGATCAACCTCGCCTATGCCGAGCGCCGGCTTGCGGCGGTCGATGAGGTGATAGCCGGTCTGCAGCCGATGGTGGGTGCAACGCGGTCAGGGGTTGCCTCGGGCACCGCGCGTCCGGCGCAGGCGCTGGACATCCAGCAGGCATTGGCCGCGCTCGAAGACAAGAGAAGCGAGGTTGCCGCCGATCTGGGGCGGGCGCGAGCGATGCTCGCGCGCTGGACCGGTGACAGCACTGTCGAGGTCGCGGGCGATATACCCCAATTCACGGTCGATCCCGCCGCGCTGCGCGCTGCCCTCGACCGCCATCCCGATCTCGGCGTTACCATCGCCCGCACACGCCAGGCGGAAGCAGATGTTACCGTCGCACGCGCGGAAAAGCGCCCCGACTGGGGGCTCGATGTGGCCTATCAGCGCCGCGCCGACCGCTACGGCGACATGGTGTCGGCGGGCGTGACGGTCAGCCTGCCGCTCTTTGCCAAGAAACGCCAGGATCCGATGATCGCCGCCAGCGTCGCCAGCGCCGGCGCGGCGATGGCCGAGCAGGAGGATATGCGGCGCAGCCTTACCGCCGACCTCGAAAGCGGCCTTGCCGACCATGTCATGCATCATGAGCAGTGGATGCGCGCACGGGACACGCTGCTGCCACTCGCGCAGCGGAAGGCCGATCTCGAGACCGCCAGCTATGGCGCCGGGCGCGCCGGTCTCGTCGATGTGATCCAGTCCCGGTCGATGCTGGCTGACACGCAATTGCAGACGCTGGATCGCGAGGCGGAGGTAGCGCGCGACGCGGCACGCCTTGTGCTGACCTATGGGGATGACGACAGATGAGCGACAAGATTTCAGCACGCATTCGGCTCGGCCTTGCAGCGATCACCATAGCAGTCGTAGCGGGCGGTGCCGGTTATGGCATAGCCACCCTCGGGCATGGCGAAGGGGCCGCTCCCAAGGGAGCCGATGCGGGCCGCAAGATACTCTACTGGTACGATCCGATGGTGCCGAGCCAGCATTTCGACAAGCCCGGCAAGTCGCCGTTCATGGATATGCAACTCATTCCCAAATATGCGGGTGAGGGTCCGACAGAAACGGGTATCGCCATCGATCCGGCCCGCACCCAGAACCTGGGGCTTCGGGTCGTCGCGGCGCAGGCGGGCGCGCTCGGCTCGGCGCTGACCGCCACCGGCAGCATCGATTTCAACCAACGTGACATCGCCGTGGTTCAGGCGCGGTCAGGTGGCTTTGTCCAGCGTGTCTATGCCCGCGCGCCGGGCGACGTCATCGGCGCGGGGGCACCGCTCGCCGATCTGCTCGTGCCCGAATGGGCCGGCGCCCAGGCCGAATATCTTGCGGTCAGGCGGACCGGCGATGCGAGCCTGACGCGTGCTGCGCGCCAGCGCCTGACGCTGCTCGGCATGCCGGAGGGCACGATTGCTGCTGTCGACCGGGGCGGCAGACCACATAACGTCATTACCATTGCCTCGCCGATCGGCGGCACGATCAAGACGCTCGGCGTGCGCCAGGGCATGACCGTTTCGGCCAGCGAGACGCTGGCCGAAGTGAACGGTCTCGGAACGGTCTGGCTCAACGCCGCAGTGCCCGAAGCGATGGCCGGGCAGTTGCGCCCGGGCCAGAACGCGAATGCGACGCTCGCTGCTTTCCCGGGCGAGCGCTTCGCCGGCAAGGTCGCCGCGATCCTGCCCGCTGTCCAGGCCGACAGCCGAACGCTGACCGTGCGCATCGAGCTTCCCAATCGCGGTGCGCGTCTCAAGCCCGGCATGTTCGCCACTGTCGATTTCGGCGGAGCCACGCGAACGGCGCTGCTCGTGCCGTCGGAGGCGCTGATCCGTACCGGCCAGCGGACATTGGTGATGCTCGCGCTCGATAAGGGCCGCTATCAGCCTGCCGAGGTCCAGACCGGCCAGACTAATGGCGGCCAGACCGAGATCCTCGCCGGGCTCGCCCAAGGCGAGAAGGTGGTCGCTTCGGGTCAGTTCCTGATCGACTCCGAAGCGAGCCTGTCGGGCGTCCAGGCGCGGCCGATTTCAACGTATACGGCAGCGGCACCCACCCAGCCGACGACCAAGGCCGGCGCCTATGCGACGGTCGGACGGATCGACAAGATCGACGCGGGCGGGATCACCTTCAGCCATCAACCGGTGCCGGCGCTGCAATGGCCGGCGATGACCATGACCTTCCGGCTGGCTAACGCGACCCTGGCGCGCGGCTATAAAGTGGGTGACCGGGTGCGGTTCAGCTTCGACCAATTGCCCTCAGGACCGACCGTGAAGACGATCTCTCGCGAGGCCGGCCAGTGATCGGGCGGCTGATCCACTGGTCGGTGCAGAACCGCTTCTTCGTCGTGCTCGGCGCGCTTGCGCTGGTGTTCGCGGGGCTTTGGGCGGTTCGTTCGACACCGATCGACGCCTTGCCGGACCTGTCCGACACGCAGGTCATCATCCGCACCTCGCTCCCCGGCCAGGCGCCGCAGATCGTCGAGAACCAGGTCACCTATCCGCTCACCACCACCATGCTGTCGGTGCCAGGCGCCAAGACGGTCCGCGCCTACAGCTTCTTCGGCGATAGTTTCGTCTATGTGATCTTCGAGGACGGCACCGACCTCTATTGGGCGCGCAGCCGCGTGCTCGAATATCT